>CAYVUD010000095.1:0-5096 GCA_964454725.1 uncultured Lachnospiraceae bacterium | reverse complement strand
CTTTTTTAATCTGTTTTAAGTCTTGCGAGCGTAAATATCAGGTGATCGGAAAGCGGATCGACGATTGGTTTGGCAAATTCATCAATTTGCTCCTTGGTAAGCACCTCGCTCGAACCGTCGGGGATCGTATTGCCGCTTGCCGAATTGTCGCTTAAGTACAAATACGCGATAAACTTATAGTTCGAGAAATCCTTTGACTCAAGCTCTTTCGTATCGTAAACGAGCCTGAACGCCAGCTCCGCGACTCCGGGAATACTCGAGCCGTTATTGAGCTGTCCGACTGTGAACTTATACGTTACGCCGCCGAGGTAAACGTCATTTTCTTCGTCATAGCCGTATGCCAGCGGGTCGTCGCTGTCAACCGTTCCGTCGTAATTTCCGTACCCTGTACCCTCGTATTTCGCTTTGTCGTAGTAGAACTTAAACCGATTCTTGTCATCGGTATACTCCTCATACGTTCCGGCGCTGTTTTTCTTCATAACCTTAATGCCGATGGTATAATACTGATTTGTAACAACGTCCTTAATCTCGCCCGTCTCCTCGTCGAGATACTCGCGGAAGTCGATTTGAGCCTTGTAATCTATAACTCCGTTGTCGGAAACCTTCGGCAAATACCTGTTTATGCCGCGATAGAGAAGATCGTCCTCCTGAAGCGCGAAACCGATACCGTTGCTGTTGTATACCGAATAAACGTCGCTCCGCCACGTGTCCTGATAGTCGCCGCTTTCCGGATACGCGCTATTGGTGGTCTTATACGCGTCAACTCTTACGACATAGTTGCCGTCCGAGAACGAATTCGCGTCGCAGCCTCTAAAATCAAAGAATACATGCATCGTGCCGTAGACATCCGTTGTGCGATCGTTGATTAAAAACTTAAAGTCGTGGTTGTAATTACCCGCTTCCTCCGCTTTCTTGGCGCGGTCCGCGTAATAGTAAATCTTCTTCTTTCCGTACTCGTAGTCCTCTCCTATCGTATACCAATCGTTCTCATATCCGCTAAGCGAGAACTTCGCCCCGACAGGCAGCGCCACCTCCTTGCCGTCGCGCTCAATGGATATTACAAAGTCAAGATACCATTTGGTATTCGTCTTTGAGAGTTCGGTCCAGTAAGTACTGCTCGCGGTAATCGAATATTCGATTTTCGCGTCTAAGCCGTAGCCCGCGCCTATTCCTGTATGCTCTTCGTCCAAGCCGTAAATTTCCGACACCGTGCCGCTCGTAAAATTGACCTTTGAGGTGTCAATCTCGCGTATCGTGACGTAGTTGTACGCCATATAGCCGTCAACTGCTACGCCATACCAGTCGGGGTTCGGATAATCTTCCGTCGGTTTGTTGACTTCCGTATTTTCGTAGTCCTTGCCGTCGTAGCGGATACGCTGCATAAGCTTTTCACTTGTATTTTCGTCATCGACTCTGACGTGAATGGAATGTAACGTAAAGGCGGTCCGGTCGGTCGCGTCAATGGCAGTCGCGGACTTATCGATTATTATAATAAACCGCTCTATACCAACGCCATAGTCGTTTATAAAGCCCTCGTCGCCTTCCTTGCCGCCCCACGTCTGTCCGCGCAGATCCGTATACGGACTGTCCGCGGTTCCAAGCTTCGGGTAATCTTCAACATTCGACACGTCGCGCGTCACATAGTTATTGCCGTCCGCGTCCACGAAATCCTCAAACGGTATCTGCGGGCTGGGAACGTCCTTATCGACGTAATAGTAATAGACCTTATCGTGGTCGGTCACGTCAATAAGCGTCAGCTTCGTACCCTTATACAGATAGATATATCCCGGCGACATTTCAAAAGTAAGCTTCTTTTTAAGGCAAACCTCGTCGTACATCGTCCTGGGGTAATCGTAAACATATTCCGCCATAACGGTATTCGTGGTTTTAAGCACGACCGTTCCCGCCTCGCTTCCCTGCTCCGCTAAAACGCTTTCCGAGAGCTGAACGCCGTCGAGGGTTTTCATATTTATCTGAACCTCGAGCAGTTTGGACACGTACACGGGTATATCGAGCGTCATAACCGAGGAACATTCTATTACGCTTCCGTTAAATTTCATATTCGACGGAATCCAGCCGTAGGTTATATGCAGAACCGTAAACGTGCCGTTCTGTTCGTCTTTGCTCACGTCGTAGCTTGTGTGAGAGAGCGCGAAGCTCCGCACCTGCGGCTTCGGCGCGGCGGTTGACGACGGCGTGGGGCTTGGGAGGTTATCCTCGGATTCAACCGCGAAACCGCCCTGCTTATGATTTCCATCGTCGTCGTACACCGCTTCGGCAACACCGTCCGTAAGCTGCATTTTCCACGACTCCACGTCTAATATGGAAACGGTGTTCGCGTTAAAGTATCCGACGTTCGTATTGTACGCGCCGGCATTGTTGGTGAGGATATTGATAATCGTGTTCATCAGCAGATCCGGAGTGCCGTACTGCGCCTTGTAGACGAGCATCGGAATAACTTTGCCGTACTCATCGGTATACGGCGACAGGTAATCGGGCGTGTCGCTCGTCGCCACGCCGTTTACGTCGCGCTCATAGCCGTAATATATGTAGTCGTACACCTCGTCCATAGTATAGCCGTTCTCCGTCTGACCGTAATTGTCCTTCAGACGGTAGGTATGCGCCGTTTTATCGTATTCCGCTTTGGTAATATCGCCGTTTATCTGCTCCTTGTAATCGTCGTATATATTGCTTAGCTGGGCGAACAGATAATCGTGGTTATCGCTGTAGCCGAGTCCCGCGGGAACAACGTCGTTCGCGACGCTCTCGTCCCACTCTCCGTAAGCCGTCGGATCGTTCGCGTCGTTATACACGATATGCGTATACTCTCTGTACGCGTACATATCGTCGGCGGCGGACAGCGCCGCCGTTGAACCGACGTCGGCGGCAGGTCTGTGCGCGTCGGAAGTCGAGGGATCGCCGTTCGCGTCCTTATAAACCGTCCCGTCGTAAATAATGTCGGGCGCGACAATGAATATATGGAACCGCTTGTTTGTATTCGCCGTCTGGCTGTTATAACCGATAAACAAACCGACGTTTTTGGCGTATTTGTACAGATTATCCTGCGCGTACCGGTCGTCGCCGTTCGGCTCGGTCACGTCGTAATCCCAACTCTCGCTATCGACCATTTCGCCGTCCACATAAAGCCGCGTGTACGCGCCAAGCTCGTCTATGCTCAGATCTCTTATCTGATTATAGGTTTCCCAGAGCTTATATATAAATTTGTACGCCCAATCCTTATAAAAAGACGAACCGCCGGACGTCGGATAATACTGCTCCTCATCTTTGATTAAGTTGAGAGGTCCGATATAGTTGTTTTTAAGCGTGGTATTATACAAGTAGTTGGAAAAGCCGCCGTAGACGTAGGTGTTATTTTTGCCCTCGACAACATATCCGTAAATACCGCCGCTGCACGCCAACGACGGCGCGTTTTGCGTCGTTCCGATTACGTTATGCTCGATATTAACGTCGCTCGAATACAAATCGCTCCTGTAGAAATAATACACGTACCCGAACATACCGCCCGCGGTCTGAATATAGTAGCTGCTGTCATATCTGCCACTCTCGGTGGTGGTGTTGGTTTTAAAAGTGTAATTCCCGACGATTTTATTTTCCGTTATATCCGTGTCCTCGATAAGCCAGTCGGATTTGTTCTCGGTATTAACGCTTGTGCCTGAATTATTATTTACATAGCCTATCAGTCCGCCCGTATACTGCGCCATAAGCTCGCAGTTTTTAATATAATTCCTATCGCCCTTATGCGGGTTTTCCGGCTCGTCGGGAACCGGATAAGCAATTTCTCCGCCATCGTACTGCGGCCGCGTCGTGGGCTTGGGCGTAGGAGTCGCGGTAACTCTGTCCGCGTCGTCGTCGCCCATAGACACGAGCCTTATCGAATACTCGCCGTTGCTGCTCTGACCGCTCAAATATCCTATAAGTCCGCCGCTGTATTGCACCTTCTGCGTCATTATCACGTGCGCGCTTGTAACCAAGCCGTTCGTTTCAGCATACCCATCTAGCGAAATCTCGCTTTCCGCCGGCTTAACGCCATCGATATACACTCCGTCGAGGTGCAGTCCGATGTTATAAGCGCGCCCCGCAAGTCCGCCTACGCTGTTGGCGCTAGAGGTCTGGAAATAATAATCGGTCGTTCTCTTCTCCGTCGCGCCGAGCGCGGTCGTCATATCCGAAATGCAGGTGTTTCTCATAAGAATGTTTGTGACGCCCGTAAAATAGCCGAACGCGCCGCCGGCGTATACACCGGTTGCGCTCGTTGACGGCTCGCTCACGCTAAGACCCTCCACCGTGGTGTTTACCATATCAACCTCGTTGCCGTTGGAGAAATATCCGACAATTCCGCCGACGTAGGCGGAAGAGCCGGTATTCAAATCCGCGCTGATATTTTTCGCCGAATTGTTGTACATATTGAGGTAGTACAAGTTGGATCCATTTCCGATAAAGCCTCCGAAATTTATCGTGCCGGTATTCTTTTTAATATCACAGCTTATATCCGAAACGGAGCAGTTCGTTATATACGCGTTGTTGCCATAATTGAGCGAATACGTGGAAAGGTAGCCGAATATTCCGCCGAGATAGCCGGCGGAATAGTTTTTCGCGCCTTCGGGTTCGTTTGTAAGCTCGACGTTTTCCGCCGTACAGTTTTCCATAATAAGCTGCGTGTTGTTTTCAAAATATCCGATAAGCCCGCCGGCGTTGCTGTAAGCGCCCGCGCTCGCGTTCTTGACGTTCACGTTAGTGATCTTATAGCGTCCGTAGTTTATATAGCCGCAGAGCAAGCCGGCTCTGGCGGCGTATCCGCGGTAAGCCGTATAAATAGCGTTCGCACTGCCGGTAAGGTTAAGGTCTTTAATCTCGTAGAGCGGATAAAGCTCCTTGCCGCCGCTGTTGGAGCCGTTGCCGAAGCCGGGAGAGAACCTTGTGAAAAGTCCGGCGTAGTTGCCGCCGCTGTCGAGGTCCATATCCAATTTAACGGTCGAGTTTTGACCGTCAAAGCTGCCGTTAAACGTGGAGGAATTTTCTGTCTTTACCGAATAGGGCGATTCCCAGAAGCTGCCTATTCCGCGGAACGCGTTTTT
>CAYVUD010000094.1:2563-5168 GCA_964454725.1 uncultured Lachnospiraceae bacterium | reverse complement strand
CCCGTATTTGCCGCCCTTTCGCCCGATTTGTGTGCTATGTGTGTGCTGTAATGAGGTTTGAAACCGCGCTTTGAGTGTGGTATACTATTAATTAATCAATCAATCATAGCGAGGGAGGCAATGATTTATGAAATTAGCAAACGGTATGGGAACAGTTTACAAAATGACGGGACGGCGCAGAAAACCGTGGCGCGTGATGAAAACAACAGGCTGGACAATCGACATTAAAACAGGGAAAACGCTGCAAAAAAGAGTTACAATCGGATATTATGCCACCCGCGAGGAGGCGTTTTCCGCGCTTATGTCGTATAATAAAAATCCGTATGACATCGAGGCGGACACCATAACCTTTGCCCAGCTTTACGATAAATGGAGCGAGAGGCACTTTGAAACGCTCTCGTGCGATTCCAGCAAGCGCACGATCCGTTCCGCCTTCAACCATAGCCGCGCGCTGCATAATATGAGGTTTAAGGACATAAAGGTCGCGCATCTCGAGGGGGCTATCCGCGCGTGCGAAATGCCGTCCGTACAGTTCAGAATGAAATCGCTTTTTAATATGCTCTACCGCTACGCGCTCAAACACGAGGTCGTGACGATAAATTACGCTCAGCTCTGCGACGGCGTTAAGCCGATGGAGCCGGTGCGCGAGAAAAAGCCGTTTTGCGATGAGGAAATAAACATTCTCTGGCAGAACGCGAGCCGAACGCCTTGCTTTGAAATGATTTTGACGGGTATCTATTCCGGCTGGCGGCCCAAGGAGCTGCTCTCCCTCAAAACCGCCGATATTGACCTTAAGGCGCAGACAATGCGCGGCGGTATGAAAACGTCGGCGGGCAAAAACCGCGTTGTTCCCATTCACCCGTACATACTGCCGCTCGTGAAAAAGTGGTGCGCCAAAAACAACGAGTACCTCTTCTCCAATCCGGACGGCACGCCTATCACATACGATCAATACCGATTGAGGTTCAAACATTCGCTCGCGCGGTTCGGTATCGACCACGTTCCCCACGAAACACGCCACACGTTCATAACGCTTGCCAAGGAGTACGATATGAACGAGTATGTTTTAAAGCTCATAGTAGGGCATAACATCAGCGACGTTACCGAGAGAATATATACTCACCGGAAAATCGAGCAGCTTCACACCGAAATACGAAAAATCGAAGCCAATTACAAGTTCGCGACGGCGTAGTTTATTTGTGCGCTACGTGTGCGCTACAAAAAACATTTTTTTCTTGTAAAATTATTTTTTATATGATATACTTTATTTAGAGTATATTGAAAGGACATAATCGCTATGAAAAAAGGATTGAAAATAATTTTGGCTGTCGCCGCGGCAGTGTCAATGTTCCCCGCGCCGCCGGCGGTTATGGCGGCGGGAACGACGATAGTTCTTAATCCGTCCGAAGCGTCGCCGTTTAACAACGGCGAGTTCGAGGGCTGGGGAACGAGTCTTTGCTGGTGGGCAAACCGCGTCGGTTACAGCGAGGAGCTTACCGAGCAGGCGGCGGAGGCGTTTTTCTCCGACAGCGGACTCGGTCTTGACATCGCGCGCTACAATGTCGGCGGCGGCGACGACCCCGAGCATAACCATATAACGCGCTCCGACTCAAAGGTTCCGGGCGTGTGGAGCGATTTCACGCTTTCGGAGGACGGCAAGGACGTTTCTGTCACATACGATATAACAAAAGACCAAAATCAGCTAAACGTCGCGAAAGCGGCGCTTAAGGCAAATCCCGATATTTGTTTCGAGGGCTTTTCCAACTCGCCTCCGTACTTTATGACAAATTCGGGCTGTTCGTCCGGTTCTGTCGGCGCGTCCTCGGATAATCTGAAAGCCGATATGTTCGACGATTTCGCGAAATATATCGCCGACGCGACGGCGTTGTTTAAGAAGGAGGGAATAGTTTTTGAAAGCTATTCGCCGATGAACGAGCCGGATACCAATTACTGGGGCGCGGAAAGCGATAAGCAGGAGGGTTGCCATTTCGGTTCGGGCGAGAGCGAGTCGAATATGATCGTCGAAACGCGCAAGGCTCTTGACGCGGCGGGACTTAACGATGTGCTTGTCGCGGGTATGGACGAAACGAGCATCGATACGTCCGTTACCAATCTCGGCAAGCTGACCGACGAGGCGAAGGAGGCGCTCGGCAGGATTGACACGCATACATACGGCGGTTCAAACCGTTCGGGACTGAAGGCAAAGGCGTCGGCTATGGGTAAAAACCTATGGATGAGCGAGGTTGACGGCGGCTGGGACGGCTTCGGAATAGCGAACAGAATTATTACGGACCTAAACGGAATGCAAAGCTCCGCTTGGGTAATATGGGATATTATAGACATTCATAAGGACTCGACATTTGTAACCCCTTCGGGCGACGCTTCGGAGGCGAACAAATCTATGGATCCCGACGGCAGTATGTGGGGAGTCGGTATGGCGGATCACGACGCGCAGGAGCTGAAGCTTTCGCAGAAATATTACGCGTTCGGTCAGTTTACGCGCTATATAAAACCCGGTATGACGATTATCGCATCGTCTGACAACACTCTCGCGGCGTATGATAAAAAGACCGGCGAGATCGCCATTGTCGCCGTCAACAGCGGC
>CAYVUD010000094.1:0-2463 GCA_964454725.1 uncultured Lachnospiraceae bacterium | reverse complement strand
CGTGGTCGGTATCCGACGAAACGGTGGCGACAATAGACGAAAACGGAAAGCTTACCCCGATTAAAGCGGGAACAATCGAGGTTATCGCGGCAAGCGAAACGGCGGGGGAGAAGCGGCTGACGGTAATCGTTACCGATAGCGCGAAAATCGATGTTTCCGCCGTGTCGGGCAGCGCGCCGTGGAACAATGACGCCGCGAACGGTTCGGCAAAAACGATTGACGGTGATTTTACCACGTATTTTGACGGTCTTAACGCGGGCTATGTGACGCTTGATTTGGGAGCGGCATATGATGTTTCAATGATAGCCTACGCGCCGAGAAGCGGCTATGAGTACCGTATGATAGACGGCGCGTTCTACGGCTCGGACGATAATGAAACCTGGACGGAGCTTTATACGATAACCGAAAAGCCCGTTTCGGGAAAGCTTACGTATCAGACGTTCGCGGCGCTTCAAAACATCGATACTCCGTACAGATATATAAAATACGCGGTTCCAAGCGGACAGCAGAGCTATAACGGCAAGAGCGAGGATTATAACTGCAATATATCCGAAATCGAGGTTTACGGAAAAGCGGCGGTGCTTACGGACGCGCAGAAGGTTACCGCGGCGGAAAAAGCGGCGAAGCCCGACGAGGCGGTTTACGGAAATATGTACCTTCCCGAGGACGTTGACGGCGTTGCCGTAACGTGGGCGTCGGGTAACGCGGGCGTTATCACCGATACGGGCGAGGTTACAAGAGGCGCGGAGGATACAACCGTGAAATTAACGGCGACATATACGTTGGGAGATGAGAAATTGACTGAGGAATATAACGTAACGGTAAAGGCGGAAAAAGAGCTTGACGATATGGGCGCGTATCTGTTCGTTCATTTCGTCGGAACGGAGTCAAGCGCCGACTGCGAGCAGATATATTTTTCCGTTTCCAAGGACGGCGCGAACTGGGAGACGCTTAACTACGGAGAACCCGTTCTTAAGAGCAGCATAGGCGAGATGGGCGTAAGAGATCCGCACATTATACGTTCGCCCGAGGGCGATAGGTTTTTCCTCATAGCGACAGACCTTTCCATTTACAACAGACGCGATGACAGCGGTCGCTGGAGTACCTGTCAAACCAAGGGCAGCAAGTCGATAGTCGTCTGGGAGTCGGAAAATCTTACGGACTGGTCGGAGGCGCGCCTTGTTAAGGTCGCGGTTGACGACGCGGGCTGTACGTGGGCGCCCGAGTCGGTGTACGACGACGCGTCGGGGCGGTATATGGTGTTCTGGGCGTCAAAGGTTGGGTCGGACAATTACGCAAAGCAGCGCGTTTACCGCAGCTATACGCGCGATTTTAAGCATTTTACCGAGCCTGAGATTTATATCGAGGACGACAGTGATAATATCGACACGACGTTTATAAAGGAGGGCGGCACATATTATCGCTTTACGAAGAATGAAAGCACCTCGGCTGTAATAATGGAAAAGAGCGATTCGCTCGACGGGAAGTTTGAGGCTGTAAGCACATATACGCTTAACGGCACGGCGGGAAACACCGTAACGGGCTACGAGGGACCGACGGCGTATAAGATAAACGGCGAGAACAAGTGGTGTCTGCTGCTGGACTACTATTCAAAGAGTCAGGGCTATAAGCCGTTTATGACCAATGATATTTCAAAGGGTGAGTTTACCTCCGCGAGCGATTTCAATTTTGATATGACCTACCGTCACGGCACGGTTATGCCGATAACGTCGGCGGAGTATGACGCGCTTGTTAAAAAATATAATCAGGTTGAGGACGCGGAAACGGGAGATTTGATTTTCTCGCTCGGCTTCGATGACGAGAGCGCGACTCCGACGCTCGGCAAAGCCGCGCTCAACGGAACGCTTACATATACCGATGGTTACAATGGCGGCAAGGCGGCGGTTTTGGACGACAAGGATTACATAGAGCTTTCGGACGATGACGGCGCGCCGCTTCTAAAGGGACTTGATACGTTTACGGTATCGTTCGCGGCGAAGGAGAGCGGTCAGTCGTGGTGGTTCTATGCCGCGCCGAACACGAACGCGCAGACGTATAAGTCGGAGAAATATACCGGTGTGCTTGACAATGGTTCGACGATAACGTGTGAACGCTACAACAGCAATAATACCGAAAGACCGAACTCCGCGACGGCAAGCTCGTCGTCGGGTCAGTGGCGGCATATAACGGTCGTCCACCGCAACACGACATATTCGCTTTATATAGACGGAGTTAAAAAATCGACTGTCAAAACAGACGTTAAGCTTTCGGATATGCTCGGGGATAACCCCATAGCCTATATCGGCAAAGCAAATTGGGGAAGCGGAGAGTACTCAAACGGCGCGATAGACGATTTTAAGGTGTATAATTACGCTCTGAGCGACGACGAGGTTAAAACCGCGTTTGACGCGCTGGGTAAAACGGAATAAAAGAGTAAAAGCGGCGCCGCGTTTGCGGCGCCGC
>CAYVUD010000093.1:0-5188 GCA_964454725.1 uncultured Lachnospiraceae bacterium | reverse complement strand
TACTTTCTTCTGTTGCCGCCGCCTCTGTGACGAACGGTAATTCTGCCGTAAGAGTTTCTGCCGGCGTTCTTGTCCTTCTTGGCGAGAAGCGAACGCTCGGGCGACTTCTTGGTGATTTCCGCGAAGTCCGAAACCGTCATAAATCTTCTGGCGGGCGAAGTAGGATTATACTTTTTAAGTGCCATTATCCTTTACTCTCCTTATTCTTATTTTAAGCTAAACCATATTTACCGCATGGCGGCGGTTTTTCGATTTAACCGTTTATTAAACCTCGAAAAATTCGATAGCTTTGCTGTCCGATGTAAGCGTTACGATCGCTTTCTTCCACGAAGCGCGTCTGCCCTCGGTACGGCCCATTCTCTTGAGCTTTCCGGTGTAATTCATCGTGTTGACCTTCGCTACCGTAACGCCGAAGGCCTCCTCGACAGCCTTTTTAATCTCGATCTTGTTCACAGTTCTGGGAACCTCAAAGGTATATTTCTTGATTTCGTTTCCCTCTCTGTCAAGAACGGTTTCCATACTATGCTCCGTTATAACGGGTTTTCTTAAAATATCAAACGAATTCATTATGCGAGTACCTCCTCGATCTTGGCAACGGCGTCCTTTGAAACGATAAACGCTTCATGGTTTAAAACGTCGTATGTGTTAAGCGTACCAACGTGAGTCGGAGTAACGCCCTTGATATTTCTTGCCGACTTATAAATCTTCTCGTCAGACTCAGCCGTTACGATAAGAGCCTTGCCGCTTATCTCAAGACCCTTCAAGAGAGCCGCGATTTTAGCGGTTTTTATCTCATCAAGCTTAAGCTCGTCGATAACGAATACCTTATAATCGGCATACTTAGCCGAAAGAGCGCTCTTAAGAGCAAGTCTCTTTACCTTCTTATTAATACTGTAGCGGTAGCTTCTGGGCTTGGGGCCTAAAGCTACGCCGCCGCCCGTCCACTGCGGAGCGCGGATTGAACCCTGTCTCGCGCGGCCGGTGCCCTTCTGTCTCCAGGGCTTAGCGCCGCCGCCGCGCACTTCCGTGCGCGTCTTTGTGGACTGCGTTCCCTGTCTTTGGTTCGCGAGATAGTTCGTAACTACCGTGTGCAGAACCGTCTTATTCACTTCAGCGGCAAAGATAGCGTCGGAAACCTCCATTGAGCCTGTCTTTGCGCCTTCCATGTTATATAAAGCCACTGTAGCCATTATATTTCCTCCTTTCCAATAACCTCGATTATGCCTTAACGCTGTTTCTTACCGTAACCAATCCGCCCTTTGCTCCGGGGATTGCGCCCTTAACGAGAATTAAATTCTGCTCAGCGTCAACCTTGACAACCTCTAAGTTCTGGATTGTAACCTTTTCGACACCCATATGTCCGGGAAGCACCTTACCCTTCAGAACACGTCCGGGGTTCGAGCACATACCCATTGAACCGGAAACTCTCTTCGATTTTGAGCCGTGGGTCATAGGACCTCTGTGCAAGCCGTGCTTCATAGGGCCGGCAAAGCCTTTGCCCTTTGAAATGCCGCTTACGTCAACCTTGTCTCCGGCCGCGAAAATGTCAGCCTTGATTTCATCGCCTACATTGAGGCTCTCGCAGTCCGCGAGTCTGAACTCTCTGACATACTTTTTTAAAGCAGTGTTTGCCTTTGCGAAATGACCCTTCATAGGCTTGTTGACGTGCTTTTCCTTAACGTCGCCGTAGCCTACCTGAACAGCGTCGTAGCCGTCTGTTTCAACGGTTTTCTTCTGCGTTACCACGCACGGCCCCGCGACAACTACGGTAACGGGGATAACTACGCCGCCCTCGCCAAAGATCTGGGTCATACCGATCTTTGTGCCTAAAATTGCTTTTTCCATTAATTTTTCCTCCTTGTTCAGTTATTGGTTTGCGTAAAAAGCTCCGCAAACTTGACCTGCATCATAACCTTGCGGTTACTGCACTTTTGGTTTTTTTACTTCTGGATAACGTCGATTTCAACGCCCGCCGGAAGATCGATTTTGATAAGCGACTCCATTGTCTTTGCGCCCGGAACCACAATATCGATAAGTCTTTTGTGAGTTCTTCTTTCAAACTGCTCACGAGAATCCTTATACTTATGAACCGCTCTTAGAATCGTGATAATCTCCTTATCGGTCGGAAGCGGAATGGGACCCGACACCTTAGCGCCCGTTCTCTTCGCTATCTCAACGATTTTCTCCGCCGACTGGTCTAAAATCACGTGGTCATAAGCCTTAAGCTTGATTCTGATTTTCTGATTCGCTGCCATACTTTTCCCTCCTCGCAAAATAAATTGTACGTTGTAATCTGCACGACAGCTATAAAAAATTGCACACACTGCCGGGTGTTTCGCACCACCCTCATAAAAAAACTCAAACCCTAAAAATCAAGTGTTTGAGCCGCATTTAGTCAATTTACATCGCACCGTCTCCCCCGCATCGCGAGCATACGCAAGACACAGGTACAGCGTTAGCTCAGGGAAACGACGTGACAAGACTGCCGCCCGGTTTCTTGAATCGGACTCGCTCCGCGGAAAAACCGGCTTCATAGAGCCGCAACCTCCCGCTTCATCGCTTGTTCAAGTGTCACAACAGATACAATTATACCGTATTTTACTATATTTTGCAAGCTTTTTTGCAAAAAAATTTCATCAAAATTTCTACAAATTTGTAGAAATTTTGATGAGAAATTTGTGCATTTTTACCCGCATATTTTTCGCGTTTTCCGCAAATAATACCGGATTATTCATTTTTCTTCCCCTCGCGGTATAAACCCGACAGAATTTCAGCATTTGCCGGCGCTTTTGCAAACGGAGGCAATCGGGCAGATTTCGCACTTCGGCTTTCTCGCCGCGCATACCGCTCTGCCGTGGTAGACAAACTGGTGGCAAAGTCTGAGCTGATAATCGGGCGGCACGATTTTCTTTAAATCCCGCTCGATTTTTTCCGGCTCTGTTTCCTTTGTAAGACCGATCCGCCTCGCGAGCCGCATACAGTGCGTATCGACAACAACCGCGGGTTTGCCGAATATGTCGCCCAAGACAAGGTTCGCCGTTTTCCTTCCCGTCCCCGGCAGCGTCAAAAGCTCCTCCATAGTATCGGGCACCTCGCCGCCGTAAACGTCTATAAGCCGCCGGCAGCAGCCGATTATGTTCTTCGCCTTGCCGCGGTAGAAGCCCGCGGATTTTATATCCTCGCAAAGCTCCTCGTAATCGGCGTTGGCGAAGTCCTCGACCGACTTATATTTTTTAAACAGCTTTTCCGTAATTATATTCACGCGCGCGTCCGTGCATTGAGCCGACATCTGCGTCGCGATAAGCATCTCGACAGGCGTCGAATAGTTAAGCGAACACTTGACATTCGGGTACGCCGCGTCCAAAAGCGGTCTGAGCGCCGCTACGCGTTCTTTTTTCGTCATACTGTCATCTCCCCGTATTATAAAAAGGCTATATTATTTCCCATAACGGGACAGCCGTCAGCCGTCCCCGCGATTTATAATATTATACAACTTTTTTACGTTATTTGCAATAAAATGCTTGAATTTTTCGCATATTGCAGATATAATATACAATATAGTAATTTTTGAAAGGAACAAATGAAATGGAAAAATACGAAAATATGAAGGCGTTCGATCCCGAGGTCTATGACGCTATTCAAAAGGAAACCGGCAGACAGCGGAACAAAATCGAGCTTATCGCTTCGGAAAATTTTGTTTCCGAGGCTGTTATGGAGGCGAGCGGCTCGCCGCTTACCAACAAATACGCCGAGGGCTACCCCGCGAAGCGTTACTACGGCGGCTGCGAATACGTGGACGTTGTTGAGAACCTCGCGATAGAGCGCGCAAAAAAGATTTTCGGCGCGGGCTACGCGAATGTTCAGCCGCACTCGGGCGCGCAGGCAAATATGGCGGTATTCTTCGCGCTTCTCACTCCGGGCGACACGGTTCTCTCAATGAGCCTTGCACACGGCGGTCATTTGAGTCACGGCTCGCCCGTTAATATGTCCGGCAAATATTTTAACATTGTTCCCTATGGCGTTACAGAGGACACGAACACCATAGACTACGACGAGGTAAGACGTATCGCTCTCGAGTGCAAGCCCAAGCTGATTTTGGCGGGCGCGTCGGCATATCCGAGAACGATTGATTTTGAAAAGTTCGCGGAAATCGCCAAGGAGGCGGGCGCGTACCTTATGGTCGATATGGCGCATATCGCGGGTCTTGTCGCCGCGGGCTGCCACCCCTCGCCGATGCCCTGCGCGGACGTTGTTACAACAACGACGCATAAGACATTAAGAGGACCGAGAGGCGGTCTTATTCTCACAAACGACGAGGAGCTTGCGAAAAAGATTAATAAAGCCATATTCCCCGGTATTCAGGGCGGACCTCTTATGCACACAATCGCCGCGAAAGCGGTATGCTTCAAGGAGGCTTTAACCGATGAGTTTAAGGCGTATCAGCAACAGATCGTAAAGAACGCCAAGGTTCTTGCGGATACTCTTACGGGCGAGGGCTTCAAGCTCGTTTCCGGCGGTACGGACAACCACCTTATGCTTGTTGATTTGACCGATACCGGAGTTACCGGCAAGGAGGCCGAGAAAATGCTCGACGAGGTTGGAATTACAGTAAACAAAAACGCTATTCCGTTCGATACCAAGAGTCCGTTTATAACAAGCGGCATAAGAATAGGAACTCCCGCCACAACCACGCGCGGCTTCAAGGAGGACGATATGGTTGAGGTCGGAAAGCTCATCGCGCTTACCATAAAGGATTTTGATAACAGCGCGGACGAAATAAGAGCGCGCGTTCAGGCTCTCTGCGCCAAGCACCCGCTGTATTAAGCAATAATCCGTTTTAAAATTTAATTTCCCGCCCGAGAAACACGGTCGGGAAATTTTTTTGATTTTTTTGAAATTTTGTATTGACTTTTACATTTCGGTATGGTATTATATTAAAGCTGACGGCTCGTTGGTCAAGCGGTTAAGACTCCGGCCTCTCACGCCGGCAACGAGGGTTCGATTCCCTCACGAGTCACCACAAAAATAAACAGCCTTTCACCGGAAGGGCTGTTTATATATACGGACCATTAGCTCAGTTGGTTAGAGCTCCCGGCTCATAACCGGACGGCCCTAGGTTCGAGTCCTAGATGGTCCACCAAACCCAAACAGAGCCGCGATAATCGAAGATTATCGCGGCTCTGTTTTT
>CAYVUD010000092.1:0-5191 GCA_964454725.1 uncultured Lachnospiraceae bacterium | reverse complement strand
TTTTCCTTCTCTTTCGCAAGCTTCGCCTTCTCCTTCTCGCGAATTTTTTCCTTCGCGAGACGTTCTTTTTCCTTTTCCTTATCGCGCGCCGCTTTTATCCTCGCTTTTTCCTTCTCCCTTGCGAGCCTTGCTTTTTCCTTCTCTTGCTGCTTCTTCTCTATCGCAAGCTGCGCCTTTGTTATTTCCTCGATTATTACGCGGCGTATCTCAACGTCGGGTATATCGTAATCGTCAACTATCTGCTCAACGACCTGCTTCACAAATTTCGGTTTAACCACTTTTTTGCGGCTCGGACGCGCCTCTTCTATACGGCGCTGGTCGGTTTCAAGTATACTCTTGAAAACCGTATAATTCATCAGCAGATTGGTGTAGAGCTGATACAGATACTCCTCGTCGAACTCCAGAGCGTTGTCGATTACCTCGATAGAGTAACCGACGTCGGTATAGCTTTCCAAAAACTGCCAGAGCTGATAGCACTTTCTGTACTGAGGATTTTTAATAAGCAAATTCGTTCTCTGAATGGGCGAACGCACAACAGCCGTTCCCTCCATAATCTGACAGAACGGAGAACGTCTAAGCTCCATTACAAGACGGCGCACGCGGTCAATTCTTTTAAAGACCTCCATATGCTGGGAATCGGTCTCGGCATAGCTTTGCTTATTTTTTACCGTCATTTCCATCTTGTACTCTATCTGCTCATACGCGTCGTCTATATGCGACTCCATTTCGACAAGCGACTCCTTCTCGTCGCCCGTCGCCCAGAAAATAACGTCCGTACGCTTATCGATAAAGGTCACAAGCTTCTTGATAAGCGTAAAAATAAACCTGTTTTCGTATAAGTCGTAGCTTTCGCGCGTCGTAACATTCAAAATACGCGTCGGCTGTATCTGCCCCTTTTTGCTTATGCCGCCTATAAACTGCGTATTCTGCGACAGATGCCGTACCGAGTCCGAGGTTATGCGCTTGGCAAGCTCGACCGGAACGACCTCCTCGTCCGTCGCTATAAATTTACGGGGGTTGGTGACGATCTGGTTAAGCGCGTCAATACTTTCCTCAACGAGCGTTAGCCATTTCTCGTCAACCTTTTTATGTAAAATCCTGTTCGTCTGCTTCAGCGTGTTTGAGCCGGCAAGAACCATTTCAAACATATACTGAAAATATTTATCCGTTTCCAGACTTCTCGAAACCTTATTCTGATACTTAAAATATAAATCCTCTAATGTGTTTGCCACTCAAGTCACCTCACAAATTAAAACAAATTCTGTATTCTCTTCAGATAGTCCTTGCACTCGCCGAGATTTGACTTTCCGAATGTCTTATCTATAAACGAAATCAAGTCCTTTATTTCGTCGCGCACATATGTAACATTCATACTCTCGAATTTCTTTAAAATCTTTCTCGCGATATAGAAATCAAGAGCGCCCATTTCCGTGCCGCCGCAAGCGACATAAACCGGAACGTAGCTCGCCATTTGCTTTGTGATACGGTTTCCGAAAGCGAGCTTAAATCGCGTTTGCAGGTAATTGTCAAGCTTATTGAGCTTCGTCATAGTCGCGTCGCTTATCGGGTAATCCGCAATCGCCTTCGCGAACATTTCCTCCAGATGCTCCGCTCTTATATGCACCGCCTCAACGTCCTCCGCCTCAAACGCGTCCGCCCTCTTGTTTAGCTCAACAACGCCCGCGCGGTCGTAAACCTTATCGGTAATCGTAAACGTCGAATCGTCGTTATTTGCCGTACCGACGAACCACACGGTGCCCGGAACCTTCATTTTTCCGCCGACTATACGCTCGGGGTCGTTCTTCCACGCTATCGGCACAAGGTCGATCGTCCACTCGTCGCGCGACGGCATTTCCAGAACCGAAAGCACCTCGGCAAAGTAATACTCGATACGCGCGAGGTTCATCTCGTCAAGGACGATAAGCGACGGATCCTCCTTGCCGCCCGCCTCGTAAACGGCTCTCAAAAACTCGGTTTCGTTAAACCGCTTGGAAAATTCGTTGAAATAGCCGAACAGCTCCGTTCTGTCACGGAAGGACGGCTGTACCGAAACGATTGCCGCCGGATTTGAGAGAAATCTCGACAGAGAGTACGGCAGACTTGTTTTACCTGTACCCGATATACCCTCAAGAATAATGATTCTTGAGCTTGCCATACACGCAAGGAACATTCTTATCGTTTCCTCGTTGTAGTACAGACCGAGCTTGCCTGCCGCGAACATTCTGTAGCGGTATACAAACTCCTCCAGCGTAATATCGTCGTCGTATTGCACCGGCGGTCTTTCGCTCAACTGCTTATCGACAAGCGCAAGCTTCGGGAAACGAACCGCTTCGTCCGGCTTATCCTCCTCATCGGTTTCAACCAGCTCAACCTTGACCGCGCCCTCGTCGGATATAACGGTGTTGAGCGCGGAAGCCGCCGCCGCGCCCAAAGCCGCGTCGCCCGCGGTAATCTTCGGCGCGTCGATAATCTCGTCCGGCTCCATAGGCGGCTCGCCCGCCGCGCCGTTGGCGTCGTCATCGGGCGAAAGCCCGAGCTGGCTCACCTTCATCGCCATAATCTTGTTTTTCTCGCTTATCAGATCCTCAACCTGATGGTTAAGCGAGTTTATCTCAAGCACTAAGTCGCGGTTGGCAAAACGCGACTGCCTTATGCCTCTGTAATGGTATATTCTGTACACCACAAACGCTATAAGACACACGGGGATACCGATAATTATAAGCGCGAAAAGAATTGACAAGATCCACTGCCCCGCGCTGTAGCCGTAGCTGAATTTCATAAACAGCGCAAAATAATCCTTCCACGCGAAAATAAGCATATGTCCTATCGCCTTGAAAACCGACGTTATGTCGCTGACGACAGTGTAAAGTATCAGCGACACGACCTCGTATACCATTTTAAAAAATTCGCTCATGGTTAATTCCTCGATTTCACGTATTTTCTCCGTCCTCGCCGGACTTTGCGCTTTCGCCGTTTTCGGGCGTTGCGTCCGGCGCTTTGTCCGCGTATATACCTTGGTTTTTCGCCTGCTCTATAACGGCTGCCGCCGCCGCCTGAGCCTCCTGCGCCGCTTTAATGGCGGCTTGCGCCTCCTGTGCGGCTCTCATCGCCTGCTCAGCCGCCTCCTTCTGGCGGTTTGCCTCCTCAATGGCTTGTCTTGCCGCGGCGCGCGCCGCTTCAAGCTCGCTCACTCCCGTTTCCTTGCTCGTTTCCTCAACCGCGCTTATAACCGCCTGTTTCTTCATCTCTACGATTACGTTAATGAGATTATACGCCTGATACAGGAACAGCAGCAGCAGAGGCAAAACGATTACAATCAAAAATCCCATACTGGTGGAGAGAAAATCGAGAATAAGCCCCACCTTGGGAATACGCACGCAATATTTGCCGATTACGTTTCCGCTGCTGACAACGCTCAAATCCGCCTCTTCGTTCGCGTCGCCCTTCGTGATAAACTGCAGCATATCGCCCTCGCGATTAACCTCCACAATACGGTGGGTGTTAATCACGGATTTCATATCGATTACCGTGTGGAAGGTGATTATATCCCCTTCCTCAAGCTCCGACAGCTCCGTCTCCTTAACGATTATAACGTCGCCCTCGGAAATGGTCGGCTCCATCGAGCCTGACTGAACGGTCATCATCGAATATCCGAACAGACGCGGAATTTCAGCGCCGTTGCCCTTCATTGTGAACGTAACTATCACAAAAAACGCCGCCAAAACCACTATCATCGCCAAAAGCGCGCCCAATATCGTATGAATTATTCCCTTAACACTTTTCATCTATTTAAATCCTTCCGGCCGTTTTTAATTTGCTTTTTTCCGCCGTAAACGCCCTTTAAGGCAGAAAAAAGAAAACTAAATTTTCGGCGCAAATTCCCCAAAAATGTTCGCGTGCCGGTAAATTATTGTTTTGTGGCGTGCGCGTCCGTAAGCCGTCCTGCAAAGCGCCTTTGGCGATTTGGAGGAAGGGGGACCGCCGCCGTAGGCGGTGGTGGAAGGTCTAAGACAAATGATTAGACCTCCCGTCATTTGCTACGCAAATGCCACCCTCCTCTTACAAATGCTATCGCATTTGACCAGGAGGGCTTGCAGAGCGTCGCCGCAAATATACCGCATAAACAACAGTTCATTTACACGCCGAGCAGCCGAATTAAAAAATTCGGCTGCGGGCTTGTTATTAAATTAGCTTATTGGGTTATTATCACTGTCAGTTCCCTGGAAATGGAGCCAGGTTCTGAACTTAGCCTTTTGAATGTCGTTTACACACTGCGGATCTTCGCCCTCTATCCACACGCGCACGGTCACAAGCTTGGGCGTGTTCGCGATAAGCTCGCATACCCATGTGTCATTGTTATAGTCCATATCGTTGTGATCCGAAAGACCCGTAACAGTAACAGTGTTATCGGAAAGCGCACTGCCCTTTAGGTTTGTATCAGAATTGTTATCGCGGGGCGCCCAGATAATGACGCGATCGCTGCCGTCCTCGTCGGTCGAGGTAAAGCTCATTCTGACGCAACCCTCAACGTCCTCTTGGCTCGTCGAGTTGTTGAGATCCGACTCGGCCGCGCTTATATGCGTCCAAACCGCGTCGTCGTCCTCGTCGGTCGAGAGATGAACGCGCATATCACTTTCGGCTATCAGGTAAAGCTCGTATTCCATATACGAACCCGAGGACAAATTCGCTTTCGAGACCTTTGTTCCGCTCGAATTGCCGGCTTCGGTATAAAAATCCGCGCCGTTGCCGCTTGTGAGCGGACAGAGAAGAATGTCGCTTAGGGATATATTAAATCCGTTTCTCGAATCCTGCAACCACCGGTCAATATCGTTATCGACGCTATCGCCGCCCATGCCGACAACCTCGTCGTAGTACTCTTCAATGTCGTTTCCGAGGTCGTTCGTCGCGATTTTAAGCTTCGCGCCGGCGCTGACCTCGAGGTCAAGCTCGTTTACTCTTGTACTCGCGGCGAGCGTGAACCACGCGTATGTGGCGGTGGTGAGCGCGATTACGGTCAGCGCGAGCATACTCACGGCGGTGTGTAGCTTCTGCTTGGTCGTAAGCTTCGGCTTTTCGTAGCCGCCTGTTTTATCAATCTTAAACATTAACTGCGTCCTCCGTCAGCGAAGAATTATTCGGACGTCTGTTCCTCGCCCTCCGCCGGAGCCGCCGCCTCCGTTTCGGGTTCCTC
>CAYVUD010000091.1:0-5405 GCA_964454725.1 uncultured Lachnospiraceae bacterium | reverse complement strand
AAAACCCACAGAACAGTCAGAAGCGCTATCGCCACTCCCGCGCCGATGCAGGCGATCGGCAGCCGCATACGGCTGTCTATGAATTTTTCTATTGTAAATATCGGCTTCTTTTCGGACTTTTCGCTTTCCGATCCGCTTTCTTCCTTTACCTTCCTTGAAAGCTTCAAAGAACCCTTCGACTTTTTATAGAGCATTGTGCTTCTGGAATATTCCTCTTTAAGCTCGTTAAGCTCTATATCCGCAAGCGGTATGCAGTCGGTTTTTATCTTTAAGATTTGGTAGCCGTTTTCAGCCGTGTCGCTTCTGCGTAAAAGCGCGTAATTATAATATGTCTTATCGGTCGAAAAACGCACGTAGTATATTTCGTCTCCGAGGTTGTACATATTTGAAATAAGGTAGAAACGGTTCGTGCTTACCGGCTGCGCGTCAAGCGCCGCCTTATATTCGTCAAGATCGCCGTAGTCGGCGATGTCGAAGCTGTCAAACATAACCGCCTTTGACAGAACAGCCTCGACTCTTGTTTCATCTTCGCTCTGAAGCCGTTCGGCTATATCGGTGTAGGTAACGCTGTCGGCGGCTGAGTTTTTGAGCTTGTCGAAAAAGTCGCTCAGGGACTTGTTGCTCTTGGAAACATCTATGCCGGGGTGGAAATAGTACGCGTTAAAGTCCATAATATCGGACTGATTGACGTTTTCGGGATCGTTTACATACATAAGCGCGTCGCCGTTTATTACGGTGTAATATTCCTCGTTCGACAGCTCGCCCTCGGTAAATTCCTTGTATATTATGTACCGCTTTTTATCGTTCCAGCCGAGGTCAAACTCGCCTATACAGCTCTCGTCAATACCGTCGTAGGGGCGTTCGAGAACCGCGGTTTTTTCCGCCTCCTTAAGCTCCTCGTTGTACTTCCATATATGACATTCGGCGGTATGCTTTTCGCCGTCGGCAACATATATAACAAGGTACGGGTTTTCGTTGTCGTCAAAATTAACTATATCCCCGTATACAACTCCCGAGGGAGCGCACTGCCCGCCGTCCTCGCCGTAAAGAGTGCCGCCGGCGTTTTCCGTCATAACCGCTCCGTATCGCAGCAGATAATCGTTTAGGACATATCCGTAAACGGAGGACATCTTGCCGACCGGTTCGTCGGAGAGCGCGGCGCAGTCAAATGTTACGCAGGAGAGCAAAACGCTCAGCGAACACGCCGCGCATACGCCTTTATATATTCGTTTTTTCAAGGACATCACTCCTTTTAAGGCTTTTTAATTTAAATCACCACGATTAATATTATATAAATATCAATATGACAAATCAACGCAAATTGTCTTAAAAAAGTGTAACATATGTTACAAACAGGTGGCGATTTTTTGACGATATTGACGAAAAAATTTAACATTTGCGAAAATATGGGGAAAAAGTTTTGGCGTCGGGAGCCAAAACTTGACGGCGAATACTTTACAAAACCGAAAAAATGTAATATAATATTATATTATTGTGCCGATTTGAATGTCGGCGGGGCATATTAAAATGAATTTACAGAAGGACGATGATTGACGTGATTAAAACAGCGGTTCTGGGCGCGACGGGCTACGCGGGCGTGGAGCTTGTAAGGCTTCTTTCAAACCACCCCGAGGCGAGCATTGAGATTTTAGGCTCAAAGAGCTTTGCGGGTCGGCCCATAAGCGACGTGTACCAGAATTTCAGACATATTTTGGAAAAGGAGTGCGCCGAGGTTGACCTTGACGAAGCGGCAAAATGCGACGTGGCGTTTACCGCGCTGCCGCACGGCGCTTCAAAGGAGGTTATTCCGCCGCTTATCGAAAGGGGCTTAAAGGTTATAGATTTAAGCGGCGATTACCGTTACGACGACCCCGCGGTCTATGAGGAGTGGTACGGACAAAAGCACTCGTCGCCGGAGCTTTTGGCGGAGTCGGTTTACGGACTGCCGGAGTTGCACCGAGATAAAATAAAGGGAGCAAGACTTATAGGCAACCCGGGCTGCTATACGACTTGCTCGATTTTGGGCGCCGCGCCGCTTCTGGCGAAGGGGATAGGCGAGACGAAGAATATTATAATTGACGCTAAATCGGGCGTTACGGGCGCGGGAAGAACAAGCTCGCTGCCGTATACGTTCTGCGAGTGTACCGAGAACGCCAAGGCGTATAAGATAGCGACGCACCGCCATACCTCGGAGATAGAGCAGGAGCTTTCCAATATAGCGGGGGAAAATATAATGCTGTCGTTTACGCCGCACCTTATTCCGCAGAAGCGCGGCATACTCGCTACGATTTATGTAAACCTTAACCGCCCGTCCGGCACGGAGGAATTGGTAGAGCTTTATAAGGAATACTACAAGGACGAATTTTTTGTAAGAGTGAAAAATGCCGGCGAGCTTCCCGAAACGAAGCACGTCGCGGGTTCGAATTTCGTGGATATAGGCGTTGTTTACGACAAGAGGCTGCAAAGAGCGGTCGTTGTTTCGGCGCTTGACAATATAGTAAAGGGCGCGGCGGGGCAGGCGGTTCAGAATATGAACCTGCTGTTCGGTTTGGACGAAACGACAGGGCTTAAAAACGCGGGGTTCTATTTGTAAAAAGGAATAAAACGTCTGAGAAAAATAGCGTTATGGGGAATTTTAATCGGACGAAAAGGAGATAAAAATGCAGGAATTAATTAAAAAGGCGGGCATACTGATTGAAGCTCTGCCGTACATTCAGAAATTTTCGGGAAAGACGGTCGTTATAAAATACGGCGGCAACGCGATGATAAACGACGAGCTTAAGAACTCGGTTATGGAGGATATAACGCTTCTCAAATTTATCGGGTTAAAGCCGATAGTCGTTCACGGCGGCGGTCCGGACATATCGAAGGCGCTCAATGACCGAGGAATTAAGAGTAAGTTTATAAACGGTCTGCGCGTCACCGACGAGGAAACGATAAAGGTCGCGCAGCAGGTGCTTGTCGGAAAGACGAATAAGGAAATTGTCGCGCTTTTAAACACAAAGGGCGGTCGCGCGGTCGGAATATCGGGTATTGACGGCAGCTTTATAGAGTGCAAAAAGCAGTATACGGAGGTGGACGGCGAAAAGCGGGATATAGGCTATGTCGGGGATATAATACACGTTAAGCATTGTCTTATAGATTTGCTCGCGTCCGATCAATACATACCGGTAATCGCGCCCATAGGTACGGACGCGGACGGCAGCAGCTACAACATAAACGCGGATACTGTCGCGGCGGCTGTCGCGGCGTCGGTACAGGCGGAGAAGCTTATTTTGCTTACCGACGTTGAGGGAATTAAAGACGATAACGGAAACATCATATACGAAGCGCATAAGGACGAAATGCTCAATATGATAGACGACGGCACGATAAGCGGAGGTATGATACCGAAGGTTCTCGGCTGTATCGACGCTATCGACGCGGGCGTTACGGGCGTGCATATCATTGACGGACGTATTCCGCACTGTCTGCTTCTGGAAATATTTACAAAAACAGGTATCGGTACAATGATAAAAAGCGAGAGATATTGATTATGAAAAGGATTTTAAGCGCGGTTTTGACTCTTTTTCTGACGCTGCCGGCATTGACGGCAAGCGCGGAGGAAACGGACGAAATTACGGCGGCGGTTCCCGAAACCGCGTTCCCGCCGCGCGGCAATTTTGCGCGAACAATAAATTTAACATAAGAAAGAGGAAACAATAATGAAAATGTCAAAATTACTAATGCCCACGCTTCGCGAGGTACCCTCGGAGGCGGAAATAACGAGCCATAAGCTGATGCTTCGCGCGGGACTTATCCGTAAGCTCGCGTCGGGAATTTACTCGTACCTGCCGCTGGGACTCCGCGCCGAACGCAAAATCGAGAAAATCGTCCGTGAGGAAATGGACAGAGCCGGCGCGCAGGAGCTTCTGATGTCGGCGCTTCTGCCGGCGGAGGCGTATCAGGCTTCGGGCAGATGGGAAGTGTTCGGCGACAGTATGTTTAAGCTCAAGGACAGAAACGACCGTGATTTTTGCCTTGGTCCCACGCACGAGGAGCTTTTTACACAGACGGTAATAGACAACGTAAAATCGTATAAGGAATACCCTATGACGCTTTACCAGATACAGAACAAATACCGCGACGAGGGACGTCCGCGCTTCGGACTTATCCGCGGACGCGAGTTTGTTATGAAGGACGCGTACAGCTTTGATTTGGACGAGGCGGGTCTTGACGAGTCGTATAAAAAGATGTACGACGCGTACTGCCGCATCTTTACGCGTCTCGGTCTTGACTTTACGATAGTTGACGCGGACAGCGGCGCGATGGGCGGAAGCGGAAGCCAGGAGTTTATGGTAAAATCGCCGGTCGGCGAGGACGGTATCGCTTACTGCGACGCGTGCGGCTACGCGGCGAACTACGAAAAGGCGGAATGTATCCCGCGGGAGAAGCCGTCGGCTGAGGGCGGTTTCGACATTGAAAAAATCCATACTCCGAACGTCCATACGATAGAGGAGCTTGTGGAGTTTATGGGCGCGGAGCCGTACAATTTCGCGAAAACCATTATTTATAAAGCCGACGACAAATATGTCGCGGCAATGGTAAGAGGCGACAGAGAGGTAAACGAGGTCAAGCTGAAGAACCTTGTCGGCTGCATCGACGATTTGGAGCTTGCCGCTCCGGCAATAGTTAAGGATTTAACTCACGCCGAGGTCGGTTTCGCGGGTCCTGTCGGACTTGATATTCCCGTCTATGCCGATAAAGAGGTCGCGCTTATGAAAAACTTTATCGTCGGCGCGAACGAGACCGATATGCACTACAAGAATGTGAATATAGATAAGGACTTTAAGCCCGAGGTTGTCGCGGATATACGGGTTATCGGCGAGGGCGACGTCTGCCCCAAGTGCGGCAAGCCGATAAAGACCGCGCAGGGAATAGAGGTAGGACATATTTTTAAGCTCGGAACGAAGTATTCGGAGGCTCTCGGACTTACCGTCCAGGACGAAGAGGGAAAGAGCAGAACGGTTATTATGGGCTGCTACGGCATAGGCGTTACGCGCTGTCTGGCGGCTGTTATCGAGCAGAATAACGACGAAAACGGCATAATCTGGCCGGTGTCCGTCGCGCCGTATCAGGCGATCGTAATTCCCGCCAACAGCAAGAGCGAGGAACAGACCGCGCTTGCCGAAAAGATTTATAACGACCTGACGGCGCGCGGAGTTGAAACGCTCCTTGACGACAGAAACGAGCGCCCGGGCGTTAAGTTCAAGGACGCGGACCTTATAGGCGTTCCCGTAAGAGTGGTCGTCGGCAAGAAATGCGGCGAGGGAATTGTTGAGTATAAGGAGCGCAAAAACGGCGAAATGATTGAAAAAACCGTTGACGAAGCGGTTGGGGACGTCGCGGAATTTGTAAAGAAAAAT
>CAYVUD010000090.1:0-5459 GCA_964454725.1 uncultured Lachnospiraceae bacterium | reverse complement strand
CGTAATCCTTTGACGTAATTACGTTTCTGTCAGCCGGAACAGCGGTGTAGCCGTCTTTAGCCGTTGTTCCGAAGGAAAATTTCCATTCCTGAAGAACGGTATCGCCGGTAACAAGCGGCGTATAGCCGTCCGCGCTTGCGGCGATCGGCACTGCCGCGCTTCCGGCAACCATAGCGAGCGACAAAGCCGCCGAAAGCAGTTTTTTAATTTGTTTTTTCATAGCCATAACTCTCCTTCTTTTTTGTATTTCGGACTACATTATTACCTATATAATATCACATTTGAACAAAAAAGAAAAGCAATTCTTACAAAAAAACTGCTTTTTTAACCAATATTGTCTGTTTTTTATATTTACTTTTTCTTTCTCATCATCGCGCCCTTAACGACAGGCTCTTTTACCGGAATTTTCAATATCTGCTCGGGGTGCGGCGCGACGTCTATCGGCTCGCCCTCCTCGTTTTCCATATAATCCACCGTCTGCGTAAAATACGGCTTTAACGGCTGTATTATCTCTATCTCGTCGCCCTTGAAAAAGCGGTTGCGCTGGGTCACGGTCGCTAAGCCGGTCTTTTCGTCGTAGCCGAGTACAAGACCGATAAGCTCATAGTCGCGTATATACGAGCTTGTGGTGTAAACCTGCCCCTGAGCGTCGGGCTTATGATAGTAAAATCCCGTCGTATACGGACGGTGGCTGACCTTGCAAAGCTCCGCGTACTCGTCGGGGTTAAACGCGTAGTTCTCGGGGTCGGCAAAATAGCGGTCTATTTCGCGCCGGTACGCGCCGACAACCGTCGCGACATAGTACGAGGTTTTAACTCTGCCCTCTATTTTAAAGCTCGTTACACCGCTTTTTACAAGCTCCGGAATATGCTCGATCATACATAGGTCCTTGGAGTTGAATATAAACGTGCCGCGCTCGTTTTCAAAAACGTCCATATACTTGCCCGGACGCTTTTCCTCGACCAGACTGTAGTTCCAGCGGCAGGGGTGCGCGCACGCGCCCGCGTTGGAGTCGCGGCCGGTCATATAGCTTGACAAGAGGCACCTTCCCGAATATGATATACACATCGCGCCGTGTATAAACGCCTCAAGCTCCAAATCCGGCGGCGTATTTGCCCGAATTTCCTCTATTTCTTTAAAAGACATTTCTCTCGCGAGTACAACGCGCTTCGCCCCGAGCCTATGCCACATCTGCGCCGAACGGTAGTTTACGTTGTTTGCCTGAGTGCTGACGTGTATCGGGATTTCGGGCGCAAGCTCCCTCATCATATCGAAAAGTCCCAAATCCGCTATAAGCGCCGCGTCAAAACCCATAGGGCGTATTTCCTTAACAAAGTCCTCAAACAGCTCAATGTCGGAGTTGTGCGGAATAATATTGGCGGTGAGATACACTTTCTTGCCGCGCTTATGCGCGTACTCTATGCCCGCAAGCATATCCTCATACGGGAAATTCTCCGCCGCGGCGCGCAAGGAAAACGCTTCCCCGCCGATATATACCGCGTCCGCGCCGTAGTCAATCGCTGTTTTCAGTTTTTCCAAGCTCCCTCCCGGAGCTAAAAGTTCAGGCTTTTGCATAATTTCTTTCCTTTATTTGGAGAATGTAAATTGTTGCTTAGCGGCGCTATTGGCATTTCGGTCAAATTTTCACCGATACCGTTACTCCGTCGCCCAAGGGCAGGAGCATAGTTTTCAGCTCCTTGTGCGCCATAAGCGCGTCAATATATTTTCTGAGCCGCTTCACAATCGTGATTTTGCGTCTTACAACGTGGTTGTCGTCGGCGATCATACCCTTATACAGCACATTGTCCGAAATTAAGAGTCCGCCCTTTTTAAGGAGCCTTACGCACTCGTCAAGCATATAAATATAATGCGCCTTGGGACCGTCGAGGAATATCAGGTCAAACGCCCCGTCCTCCTCGATATATGACAGATAGTCCTTCGCGTCCGCCTCAACTACGTTTATCCTGTCCGAAAGTCCCGCTTTTTCTATATTTTCGCGCGCGATTTTTACCATATCGCCGTTACACTCAACTGTGGTTATTTTTCCGCCGTCCGCGAGAGCGCGCGCCATCAAAACCGCGCTGTAGCCTATTGCCGTGCCCACCTCAAGCGCGTTTCGCGGCTTTTTTATCTCTGTCATAACCTCTAAAAGCCGCGCCGTTTCCGGCTCTACTATAGGTACGGCGTGTTCCGCGGCGTAATCCTCGAGAGTATGCAGAAATTCGTCGTTATGAACCGTTTTTTCACGCAAATATTCCGTAATATACGGCGGAACAATGGCATTTAAATCGTATTCTATCGACATATTTTAACCTCATTACTGTTTCATACTATCCTGATTTTCAATCGCCGAGCTGTCCACGCTCATCGCGGGGTCGGACTCCTTCATCGCGGCGAGGTGTTCCTCATACGTCGTTGAGAACACGTGCTGACCGTCCTTGCCGAGAACAAAATAATACGCGTCGGTCTCCTCGGGATAAAGCGCCGCCTTTATGCACTCAAGTCCCGGGTTGCATATCGGTCCGAGCGGAAAACCGGCGTAGAGATACGTATTGTACGGCGAGTCGATTTGCGTGTCGGCAATCGTCAGCACCGGCTTTCTCTCGCCGAGGATATACTGCACCGTCGCGCACGACTGGAATTTCATACCGGAATTTCTGCGGTTGTAGAACACTCCCGCGACCTTCGCTCTCTCCGACTCCGCGTCCGTTTCGCGCTCGACAATCGACGCCATTGTTATTACCTCGTCAACCGTCATACCCATAGCCGCCGCCCGAGCGTAATACTCGTCGGCAAACTGATTGTCAAACGCGGCGAGCATTAAATCGACTATATCGTGCGCCGACATTCCCTCGGGAATTTCGTATGTCGCGGGGAACAGATAGCCCTCGAGCTGATTTTCGCGCTCGGGCAGATTTTTGAGAAATTCATAATCGTAATCGGCGGGGTCAAGCGCCGCGTAAAAATCGTTCCACGTCACAAGTCCCAGCTCGCAGAGCTTTTCGGCAATCTGCTTTATCTCGTAGCCCTCGGGGATAACGACCTTCGTCGTTTCGCGGTTTTGGGTTATAAGCAGCTCCAAGATGTCGTGGTAGCTCATATTATTTGTAATCGTAGCCGCGCCCGGCTGTATATTACTGTCATATCCGCCAAGCTTCGCCTGAAGCTTAAACAGCAGCGGATACTTTATAACTCCGTTTTCGCTGAGCTTTGAAGCCGCCGCGTCCATACCCTCGCCGTCCGCTATTTCTATCCGAACCGTCGCCGTTGTCATATCAACTCCTGTGCTGTCCTTTAAAAGTATACCCGCAAATACGCAGCCGATAACAACAATTACAGCTATAACCGCAACCGGTATTTTCCATTTTCCGTATCCGGTTTTTCTGACATTTACCGCCATATTCACTGACTCCCTTCAAAATCATATGCTTACATTATTCTACAACAAAACCTTAATTTCGTCAAGTCCCGCTCTTTTTTGTACTATTTAACCTATTAATATGTCGATATTTTTTACATAATACTGATTGAAAAATCGGAAAAAGTGTTATATAATATTAAATAGTTTAATTTTTGGATTTGGAGGAGATTATTATGGGCTACAAAGAAACATATGAGCGCTGGTTGAATCATTCGGCGGTTGACGCGGATACAAAGGCGGAGCTTAAGGCTATCGCCGGAAACGAAAAGGAGATAGAGGAACGCTTTTACCGCGATTTGGAGTTCGGAACGGCGGGTATGCGAGGTATCATAGGCGCCGGCACGAACAGAATTAACGTCTACAACGTGCGTCAGGCAAGCCAAGGCGTGGCGAAATACGTCAACTCGCGCGGCGCGGACGCGGCGAAGGCGGGTGTTTTAATCGGCTACGACACGCGTAATTTCTCGCGCGTATTCGCGGAGGAAACCGCGAAGGTACTTACGGCGGCGGGCGTTAAGGCGTATCTGTTCCCGATCGTCCACTCGGTTCCCGAGGTATCGTTCGGCATACGCACGCTCGGCTGCGCGGCGGGCGTTATGATAACCGCCTCGCACAACCCCAAGGAGTACAACGGCTATAAGGTATACGGTCCCGACGGCGGTCAGCTTCCGCCCGACGCCGCCGACGTTGTTGTGGCGGCTATGGAAAGCTACGACATATTCGACGACGTAAAATATATTTCGCTCGACGAGGCGAAGGAAAAGGGACTTCTTGAAATCCCCGGGAAGGAGCTTGACGAAAAGTTCTTGGAAACGGTTATGACGCAGCAGCAAAATCCGGAAGCCGTAAAAGCCGTCGCGGATACGTTTAAGCTTATCTACACGCCGTTCCACGGCACAGGCTCGCGTCCGGTAAAGGAAATATTAAAGCGCATAGGCTTTAAAAACGTGCTTGTAGTTAAGGAGCAGGACACCGAGGACGGCAATTTCCCGACCGTTAAATCCCCCAACCCCGAGGACAAGGAGGGCTTTGAGATAGCGATTAAAATGGCGAAGGAAAACGACGTTGACGTTATCATCGGCACCGACCCCGACTGCGACCGCGTGGGTATAGTCGTCCGCGACGCGGAGGGCGTTTACAGAACGCTCACAGGCAACCAGACGGGCGCGCTGCTGGTTGAGTATATTTTAAAGTCCAAGAAGGAAAAGGGTACTCTTCCCGCGGACGGAGTTGTTATAAAGACTATAGTTACAACCGAGCTTGCGGCGGCGATCGCCGAGAGCTACGGCGTTGAGGTTATGAATGTTCTCACGGGCTTCAAGTACATCGGCGAAAAAATGACGGAGTTCGCGGAGAAGAAAAACCACACCTATCTTATCGGCTTCGAGGAGAGCTACGGCTACCTTGTCGGCACTCACGCGCGCGATAAGGACGGCGTTGTCGCGACAATGCTTATCGCGGAGATGGCGGCGTATTACAAGACAAAGGGCAAGTCGCTTTACGAGGCGCTTCAGGATATTTACAAAAAATACGGCTACTATGCCGAAAAGACCGTTTCGTTTACGATGCCCGGCAAGGACGGTATGGAGAAAATGGCGGCGCTTCTCGCGGGGCTTCGCGCCAACCCGCCGAAGAATATTGCCGGTATGGACATAACGCTTTACACCGACTATCAGTCGCAGACGATTAAGGATACAAAGGGCGGCGTTTCGTCTGTAAAGGGTCTGCCGAAGGCAAATGTTTTAAAATACAATCTCGCCGACGATAAGACTTATTTCATAGTAAGACCGTCGGGCACAGAGCCTAAGATCAAGCTGTATATGGGTACGTTCGCCGAGAGCCTTGAAAGCGCCGAGGCTACGATCGAAAAAGTGCTTTCAAGCTGCAAGGAGCAGTTCGGACTGTAATTTAAGCCTTCACGAAAAAGAAGCCCGCAAGGGCTTCTTTTTTTTGGTTTTAATTACTGTCTCGGTTTCAGCGTCGTTCCGTCCCATAAATATACTTTACAGTCCCGCGACAGCGGCGCTGTATTGCCTAT
>CAYVUD010000089.1:3848-5719 GCA_964454725.1 uncultured Lachnospiraceae bacterium | reverse complement strand
ACAAAATATTATGAAAATCAAAACACAATTCACATTATACAACGTAATAATGCTGATAACGCCTATTGTTTTAATAGGCGTTATTTCCATATGCTTTCTCATAATCTTCATAATGAAATATCCGGTTGAGGAGCTGAGCATTACCCGCGCGTCGCTCCTCGCGCCGTCGGTGTTCGCGCGCGCTCTCGGCAATTTTTTTACAGCCCACCCGAGCGCCTTAACATACGTTTTCCTCTGGCTTTCTCTGTCACTGCTTATTCTCGCGCTGTCCACAACCGTTATAACGCGGCTGATGACAAAAAGCATAGAAAAGCCGATAAACGACCTTGCCCGCGCCGCGGACGACGTTAAAAACGGCAACCTTGATTTTGAGGTAATGGGCAGCGGCTACGAGGAAATAGACAACCTGTGCGATAATTTTGACATTATGCGGAAGGAACTCAAACGCGCCAAGAACAGAGAAGCGGTTATGAAATCGGAGCGGAGTATGCTTCTCGCGAATATCTCGCACGATTTAAAAACGCCGGTAACGTCTGTAAAGGGCTACATCGAGGGAATACGCGACGGCATAGCCGATACCCCCGAAAAAAAGAAACGCTATCTCGATACGATTTACGCGAAAGCGAACGTAATAGAGGATTTGGCAAACAACCTGTCCGACTTTTCAAGGCTGGAGCTGTCAAGACTGAATTTCCGGCTTGAAATTATCGACATAAATAAGCTGTTAAGCGATTTTTTCAAGGACAGCGCGTTAGACCTCGAAAAAAACGGCGTAAAGCTGACAAACCGCGTTTCCCCCGATACCGCGTATGTAAAGGCGGACGCGGAAAAAATGCGGCGCGTGTTTTCCAACCTTACCGATAACGCTTTAAAATACGGCGGCGCGGAGCTTGATGTGTCAACCGCCGAGCATAACGGCGGAATATATATAACAATAAGCGATAACGGCATAGGCATAGAGGAAAAGGAGCTTAAAAACATTTTTGAGGGCTTCTACAGAGTCGATAGCTCGCGAACCGTAAAAGGCAGCGGTCTGGGACTCGGCATAGCAAAGCAAATCGTCGAAAAACACGGCGGCAAGATATGGCTTAAAAGCGACGGACTCGGAAAAGGCGCCGCCGCCATAGTCTATCTCCCGCTTATTGAAACAACCGCGCGCGGCGCGGACGCGTAAAACAAAAAAAGGAATTTAATACAATGGAGAAAATATTAATCATAGAGGACGACCGCGCCATAGCGGAGCTTGAGCGCGACTATCTCGAAATCAACGGCTTCGCCTGCGACGTCGCCCTAAACGGCGCGGACGGGCTTCAAAAAGCGCTTTGCGATAACTACAGCCTTATAATTCTCGACATAATGCTTCCTATGACGGACGGCTTCGCGGTAATAAGCGAGCTTCGCGAAAAGAAGCAAACGCCGGTCATATTTTTGTCGGCGAAATCGGAGGACATTGATAAAATTCGCGGTCTGGGACTCGGCGCGGACGATTATATGACAAAACCGTTTTCGCCCGGGGAGCTTGTCGCGCGAGTCAAGGCGCATATCGCGCGTCACGATATTTTGACCAACGGCAAATCCGACATAATCGAACGCGGTTCGCTTGCGATAAATAAGGACGCGCGCGCCGTAACGGCGGGCGGTAAGCCCGTAACGCTCACGGCGAAGGAATACGACTTGCTTTTATTTCTCGCCGAAAACCCCAACAGGGCGTTTTCAAAGGACTTGCTTTTCGACCGTATCTGGGGTATGGACGCTATAGGCGACGTTTCGACCGTAACCGTGCATATACAGCGTATACGCGATAAAATAGACCTGCCTGACGAAAAGCATATAGAAACCGTCTGGGGCGTAGGCTATAAATTTGTATAACC
>CAYVUD010000089.1:0-3748 GCA_964454725.1 uncultured Lachnospiraceae bacterium | reverse complement strand
CTCGCGGTCGCCCGCAAAGGCAAATCCTACGAAACAACCAAGGGAGAGATTAAAATGAAAAGTGTATTAATCGGAATGTCCGGCGGAGTTGACAGCTCCGTAGCGGCGGCGCTTTTAAGGGACGCCGGCTACAAGGTGATCGGCGCGACAATGCGTCTTTGGACGTATTCCGACGGCTGCGCCGTAAACGATGGCTGCTGCTCGGAGGCGGCGGCGGAGGACGCGCGCAGAGTCTGCGATAAGCTGGGGATAGACTTTTACGTAATGAATTTCAAGGATATGTTTCGCGAGAAGGTAGTGGATAACTTCGTTTACGAATACACTCACGGCAGAACGCCCAACCCCTGCATACAATGCAATAAATATCTGAAATTTGACGCGCTGCTCAAAAAAGCGCGCGCAATGGGAATCGACTATATCGCGACCGGACATTACGCGAAAATAGAAAAGGACGCGAACGGCAAATATCTTCTGAAAAAATCCGCCGCCGCGAAAAAGGATCAAAGCTATGTTCTCTATAATTTCACTCAGGAACAGCTTGCCCATACCCTAATGCCCTTAGGAAATTACACCAAGGATAAGGTTCGCAATCTTGCGGAAAAATACGGACTCTCTGTCGCCAATAAGCCCGACAGTCAGGAAATATGCTTCGTCGAGGATAACGACTACGCGAAATTTATAATCGACTACGCCGGCTATACGCCGAAAACAGGCGATATTTTAGATACCGGCGGCGAAAAAATCGGCGAGCATCGCGGCTTGATTTATTATACGATAGGTCAGAGAAAGGGTATCGGCGCTTACGGCAGACCGATGTTTGTAAAAGAAATTGACGCGGAAAAAAACACGATAACGCTCGGCGAAAAGGGAATGGAATTTTCGGACGAGCTGACGGCGGACGATGTAAACTTCATATCCGGAGAATTTCCGAAGGAGCCTTCGGAAATTCAGGCAAAGGTACGCTATCAGGCGCCGCCCGCCGCGGCGACGCTTTATCCGCTCGAAAACGGGAATGTAAAAATCAAATTTTCCGCGCCCCAGCGCGCCATAACTCCCGGGCAAGCCGTTGTTTTTTACGACGGCGACACGGTTCTCGGCGGCGGAACGGTGATTTAAACCCGCGAAACATCACGGCTTGGCGGGCGTTTTCTCCCTGCCCTCCAAATCGAGCATTACAATATCAAAATACGGTTTAAGAGCGCGGCATATTTCACCGCGCTTTTTAACCGCCGTTTCCGTCTGCTCGCGCGTGAACTGAAGCCGCGCCGCGCCGTGAAACACTCTTGCTCTGAAATCCGTAAAACCGAGCTTAAAAAGCGCGTCCTCCGCGCCCTCCACTCTTTTGAGCGTTTCCTCCGTTATCCGCTCGCCCGTCGGTACGCGTGTCGCCAGACACGCGTAAGCCGGCTTGTCCCACGTAAACAGTCCCGCCTCCCTTGAAAGCCTTCTTATTTCGTTTTTTGTAAGTCCGCACTCCCGCAGCGGCGACTTTACCGAAAGCTCGCCAAGCGCCTTCATTCCGGCTCTGTCCGCCGCGTCGTCGGACGCGTTTGTGCCGTCGAGAATAAGACTGTACCCGTCCTTTTCGGCGCGGCGGAGTATAGCCGAAAAAATGCGCTTCTTGCAGTAATAACAGCGGTTTTGCGGATTTTTCGCAATCTCCTCCGACAAAATATCGGTTTCGATTATTTCAAGCTCCGCGCCCAGCTCCTGTGCCGTACGCTCCGCGTCCTCAAGCTCAAAACACGGCTGAAACTGAGTTTTTATATAGTACGCCTTAACCTGCGCGCCGCACTTTTTCGCGGCGTACAGAAGATACGCCGAATCGACTCCGCCCGAAAACGCGATCGCGGCTTTCGGATTTTTCCCGAAAAATTCCTCAAGAGTCATCATATTTAGCCTCCAAGCTCAAAAAACCAAGAGGCCGCCGCGATTTACGCGGCAGCCTTGCTTATTTTTTCCATTAATTCAAAACATACACAACGCAGCTTCGCCGTCCGAACCAGCTCCAACTGTCGCCGTCATAGCAAAGGTCGATTTTGTTGCCCTTTATCGCGCCGCCGGTATCCTCCGCGCTCGCGACGCCGTAGCACCACGAACCGTCGGTACTTGTTACGTACACCTTTGAGCCGAGCGGAATAACGCTCGGGTCAACCGCGACAATTCCGAACCCCAGCGGATTTCCCATAGCCGAGGTGCTGTAGCCGCCGTTTTCCGCCGGCGACGTCGAATACACGGTCGCGGTCATATTGATTTTGCGCGAATAGCTCATACCGTTTATCGTATTTCCCGAATCGCTCACCGCCGCCGAACCAAACGACGTTCTCTCCTCCGCCGTCGGCTTCGCCGCGGGCTTTGATACGCCCTTCGCGACAACTCTGTTCTGAGGACTTACGGTTATATCTTCGGATATAACGTCGCGGGAAATTTCTTCCCCGTCTCTGTATGTAACCGCGCTTGTAATTTCCTTAACTCCTTCGCTCCCCTCGGAAATAACCGCCGTTTCGCCCTCGGCGAGATTTTCGTCCTCGACATATTCCGTCTCAAACGCGACGCTTTCCTTTTGCACGTCCTTGCCGCTGCTTACCGAAATAAGCTCGATCGTATCGCCGTCGGCGGAAATTTCGTCGTCCTCGCCGGGAATGATTCCCGCCTGAACGAGCGCGTCGGTAGCGTCGGCCTTTGTAACATTTACCACCTGCTCGCCCTGATTTGTTTTAATGGTGACCTTTTTCCCGCGCTCAAGCACAATTTCGTCTTTATTGTTTATCTGAGTTTCCTCGGGAACGCTGAGTTTGTCCGCCTCATTAACGCTTATTCCCGCCTCGTTCAGAAGGTCGCCGACGTTCGACGCGCGCGTTTTAACGACCGTCGTTTCGTATGTGCCGTCAAAATCATTAATTTCCGTAATGCTGATTTCCTTCGCGGACGCTCCGTACACAAGTCCCGCCATAAGCGCCGCCGTAAGAACGAGCGATATGAGCGCCGCGATTTTCTTGCGCTTTTTCGCGCGCGCCTTCGCCTGACGCTTTCTTTCACGCTTTTTCGCCAACTCTCTGAGAGCCTTTTGCTTTTGTAAATCCGTCATAAAAAAACCTATTGCCTTTCCGCCCGCTTCGCGCGATAAAAACCGATCGCCCATCACCGCGAGCTTATAAAACACTAATGTTATTTTATCTTACTTCAATTAAGTATACTATACTTTTGTTACAATGTCAAGACTTTTATTACATTTTTATTACAAATCCGTTTCAAATGTTACAATTTTGATAGGTTTGCACCAAAAAATTCCCATATATTGTAAATTATATGCGGCAAAAAGGCAATATATTCCATTTTATGTAAGTTTATGGAAAATTATTTGTATAAAATTACAGTATACGCGAAGAGTTTCAAGGAAATAATAGGAAAGAAAAGCGTAAAAAACGTCTGAAAAACCGATGTTTAGGGTGTTTTGAAAATAAATAACAGGACGGTAAAAAAATATGAAGGATACCACGAAAAAGGTTGTAATTTTAAATAATTTCGTTTCGCCCTACGTATCGGAGGCGATAATAATTCTCAAGGACTATGACCCGCGGCTTGACACAAGAGCCATAGCCGACGCGGAAAAAATTGTTTCCGCGTATATCGAAAAGCTTGACGCAAAAAAAGCGATACCCAAAAGGCGCGGCAAAACGCGGCGTTTAAAAATCGCCGCCGCGTTTTTGGTTGCCGCCGCCGTAATCGTGCTGTGCCGCTGTCTGCA
>CAYVUD010000088.1:3020-5806 GCA_964454725.1 uncultured Lachnospiraceae bacterium | reverse complement strand
GCCCCTACGAATTGGATTGTTATTGGTTACGCATCAAAAGGGACACTAAATTTTAGTGTCCCTTTTATATTGTGTCCCCGCCCGCGCGTATACGCGCTATCGCTCTTTTTAGCTTTATTTCCGCCGCGCGCTCCTCGTAGTCCGAGGACTCCTTAAGCCTTTTCTCGGCTTTTTCCTTCGCTCTTTTTGCGCGCTCAATATCTATGTCCTCCGCCCACTCAAACGTGTCGGCGGCTATACGCGTTACGGAGCGCTTGACGCTTAAAAGTCCGCCCGAGCAGGCGGCAAGTTTAGTGTCCCCGTTTTCGAGCGTGATACGCGCCACGCCCGTCGCGACGGGGCTTACATAGTCGGCGTGACCGGACAAAATGCCGACGTCGCCCTCGGTCGTTCTGACGATCGCCATTTTAGCCTGACCGTCAAACATCAGTCCGTCGGGCGTTACTATCCGCAAATGGAATGTACTCATACTCAATCCCTCATCTTGGCTGCCTTCTCGCGAACCTCGTCTATACCGCCTACGAACAGGAAGCACGATTCGGGAATATCGTCGCACTTTCCGTCTATTATCTCCTTAAACCCGCGTATGGTTTCCTTTACGGGCACGTATTTTCCCCGCATACCCGTAAACTGCTCCGCGACCGAAAACGGCTGCGACAAAAATCTCTGTATCTTTCTCGCGCGGTTTACGGTGTTTTTATCCTCCTCGCCAAGCTCGTCCATACCCATTATCGCAATTATGTCCTGAAGCTCGGTATAGCGCTGCAATATCCTCTGAACCGCGCGGGCGGTTTCGTAATGTTCCTTTCCTACGACGTCGGGCGCGAGTACGCGCGAGGTTGACTCCAGCGGGTCAACCGCCGGATAAATGCCGAGCGATGAAATCCGGCGCGACAGCACAGTCGTAGCGTCAAGGTGCGCGAACGTCGTCGCGGGAGCGGGGTCGGTGAGGTCGTCGGCGGGAACGTATACCGCCTGAATTGACGTTATCGAGCCGTTTTTGGTTGAGGTTATGCGCTCCTGCAGCGCTCCCATTTCGGTTGAGAGCGTCGGCTGATAGCCGACCGCGGACGGTATGCGCCCGATAAGCGCGCTCACCTCCGACCCCGCCTGAGTGAACCGGAAAATGTTATCTATAAACAGCAGCACGTCCTGATGCTCTTTATCCCTGAAATACTCCGCCATAGTAAGCCCCGTCAGGGCGACTCTCATTCTCGCGCCGGGCGGCTCGTTCATCTGACCGTAAACGAGCGCGGTCTTTTCAAGAACGCCCGACTCCTTCATTTCGTTGTATAAATCGTTGCCCTCTCGCGTTCTCTCGCCGACTCCCGAAAACACGCTTATACCGCCGTGTTCCTTGGCGATGTTGTTGATAAGCTCCATTATAAGCACGGTTTTGCCGACTCCCGCGCCGCCGAACAGACCTATTTTGCCGCCCTTGGCATACGGCGCGATTAAATCGACAACCTTAATTCCCGTTTCCAATACCTCCGTTGCGGGATCTTGCTCGCTGTACGGGGGCGGCTCGCGGTGTATGCGCCATTTTTCAGCCGTTTTGGGCGGCGGCATATTATCGACCGTTTCGCCGAGGACGTTAAATATTCTTCCCAAGGTCTCGCGTCCGACCGGCACGGTTATTCCCGCGCCCGTATCGACCGCCTCCGTACCGCGCGCAAGTCCGTCGGTAGAACCCATTGATATACAGCGCGCGACGCTGTCGCCGATATGCTCGGCGACCTCCGCGACAAGACGTTTGCCGTTGCGGTTAATCTCAATCGCGTTGAGGAGCTTTGGCAGACTGTCCTTTTCAAATTTTATGTCAAGCACAGGACCGATAATCTGTACTATTTTTCCGATATTATTCACATTAATTCCCATAGCCTTTCCGCCCGCGAACAGAAATGAAAAATATTTGGCGCCTTATCGCGGGCGGATAAGGCGTTAAACGGCGATTTTACCGGTTTTCCGCGCCCGAAATTATCTCCGTAAGCTCCCGCGTTATCGCCGCCTGACGCGCGCGGTTGTACTCAAGACTGAGCTTTTCTATCATCTCCGACGCGTTATCTGTCGCGGACTCCATAGCGTTTCGCCGCGCGCTCAATTCGGACGCGACCGACTCGGAAACCGCGCCGTATATCATACCCGCAAGGTAATACGGCACGATTCGCGAAAACACCGTTTCGGCGTCCGGCTCGTAAATAATCGGGCTGTAGTTGATATTTCGTGCGCCCTCCGTCCTAATCGGGAGCATATTCACAGTTTTCGGCTCGCGCGTGAGCGCGTTTACAAAGCTCGTGTAGGAAAGCGTAAGCCGCGTGAACTTACCCGCCTCATACGCCTTGGCAAGAAGCTCGCCTATGACGCGGCAGTCGGAAATTTTAATGTCCCCCGCCTTGGCGTAAGCGGCAGTGTAAATATCCGCGCCGCCGAAATACTCGACAACCTTTTTGCCTATCGGGAAAATCAAATCGCCGTCGGAAATATCGAGCGATTTAAAAAGATTGCTGTTATACCCGCCCGCCAGACCTCTGTCGCCGGCGATTACGATATGGCAGGTTTTCCCCGCGCGGGAGCGCGTATAGACGGACGTAAAATCGATATTGTCCCTCGCAATATCGTCAAGCGTTTCGCGGAGTATGTTAAAATACGGCTTCGAGCGCTCAATGCGCTCGGCGGCTTTACGCATTTTAGACGACGCGACAAGCTCCATCGCCTTTGTAATCTGCATTGTGGAGCTTACGCTTTTTATTCGGTTTTTAATGATTTTCATTGATGACGCAGACATA
>CAYVUD010000088.1:0-2920 GCA_964454725.1 uncultured Lachnospiraceae bacterium | reverse complement strand
ACCGCCCCGAGCAAAAAGCGGTGATATGGGCAATTTTATTCAACCTTTACTCCTTAAATCCTTGCTTGCACTCCTTAATAACGCTTCTCAATTTCGTTTCCGCGTCCTCGCTTAAATCGCCTGTTTCCGCGATAGCTTCGATTATGTCGTGGGCTTTGTTTTCCATATAGTCGAAGAGCGTCCGCTCAAAGTCGTGTATTTTATCGGCGGGTACGTCCTCGAGCATATCGTTTACGACCGCGTAGATAATCGCGACCTGCAATTCCACGCGTATCGGCTCGTTTCTGCCCTGCTTTAAAACCTCGACTATTCTCTCGCCCTTGGCAAGACGCGTTTTAGTGTCCCTGTCCAAATCCGAGCCGAACTGCGCGAACGCCCGCAATTCGCGGTACTGCGAGTACGCGAGCTTAAGGCTGCCCGCGACCCTTTTCATCGCCTTAATCTGCGCGCTGCCGCCGACTCGCGACACGCTTATTCCGGGGTTTACGGCGGGCATTACGCCCGAGTGAAACAGCTCGCTTTCCAAAAAAATCTGTCCGTCGGTAATGGATATGACATTCGTCGGGATATACGCCGAAACGTCACCCGCCTGCGTTTCTATTATCGGCAGAGCGGTTAAAGAACCGCCGCCCAAATCGTCGGAAAGCCGCGCCGCGCGCTCCAACAGACGCGAGTGGAGATAGAACACGTCGCCCGGATACGCCTCGCGTCCCGGCGAACGCCGCAGCAAAAGCGACAGCGCCCTGTACGCCACCGCGTGCTTTGACAAATCGTCGTATACAATAAGCGCGTCCCTGCCGCGATACATAAAATGCTCGCCCATCGCGCAGCCGGCATACGGCGCGATATACTGCATCGCCGACGGCTCCGACGCGGTAGCGGAAACGACTATGGTGTAATCCATCGCGCCCGCCCTTTGGAGCGTGTCCGCGATCGACGCGACTGTCGAGCGTTTCTGACCTATCGCGACGTAAATACAAATTACGCCCGTGTCCCTCTGATTGATTATCGTATCGACCGCGATAGCTGTTTTTCCCGTCTGCCTGTCGCCTATAATAAGCTCTCGCTGACCTCTGCCGATTGGTATCATAGAGTCAATGGCTTTAATGCCCGTCTGGAGCGGTACGCTCACCGATTTGCGCTCGATTATTCCCGAGGCTGCCGCCTCGACGCTTCGGTACTCGTCGGCTCTAATGTCGCCTCCTCCGTCTATGGGACGCCCCAGAGCGTCAACGACGCGTCCGATAAGCGCCTCTCCGACCGGCACGCTTACGACCTTGCCGGTACGTCTCGCGCGGCTGCCCTCCTTTATATCCGTATCGGAACCGAGGATTATGACGCTTACGCTGTCCTCCTCCAAATTCATCGCCATAGCCGTAACCGAGCCGTCAAGCTCTATAAGCTCTCCCGCCATACAATCGGAAAGCCCGTGTACGCGAGCGATACCGTCGCCCGCCTCTATTATATAGCCTGTTTCCGTTTCGTTTATAACATTTTCGTAATTTTTAATCCGGTCAATTATGACCTTGCTTATATCCCGCATTTTTTGCTCCTATGATATTAATTCCTTTTTGAGGTTGGAAAGTCCCGATTTAATGCTTGAGTCGATGAGCTTTTCGCCGGATTCTATTACTATTCCGCCGATACACGCTTCGTCAACCCTACGCTTTAAAACTATTTTACCGCCGGTTTTCGCCTCAAGCTTTTCCTTTAGCTTTTTTGCCGTTTCCTCGCTCAGCGGTCTTGCCGTCGTAACGGTTACCGTCTTTATATTTTTGTACCGGTTGTATAAATTCTCGTACGCGTCGAGACTCTCCGCGAGAAAACGTACCATATGCTTTTCGCACAGCAGCTTAAGAAAATTGAGCGTATAGCGGTTGACTCTGCCGAACAAGTCCTCGTTGAGTATCGTCATCAGCTCGCCGCGCTCGATTTGGGGAGAGTCGAGAATGGCGACGTAGAGCGGGTGTTCCTTAAACAGTTCGGCTATACCGGCGAGGTCCGAAAGAATAACGTCCTCCAGCTCCTCGCCGCGCGCGAGTTCAAAAAACGACTCGCCGTAAATTTTCGCGACAGACATTTATATCACCTCTCAAATTTTATCTATTATACTCTCGATCAGTTCTTTATCGCTTTCGGGGTCGAGCGCCTTTTTGATAAGCTTTTCCGCGGCGTTCACCGCCATAACCGCAATATCCTTCCGCGCGTCCTTCAGAGCCTGCTCCTTATCCCGCTCTGTCTGCGCGCGCGACTTTTCGATTATGCCCGCGGCTCTTTTATTGGCTTCCTCCACAATACTTCGCGAACGCGTATCCGCTCTTTCAACCGCCGATTTTATAATTCCGTCCGCCTCGCTTCGTGCGCCCAGAAGCCGCGTTTCGTACCGCGCGCGAAGCTCCTCCGCGTCGGATTTTGTATCCTCGGCGGACTTGTAGGCGCTTTCAATTTCCGCCGCGCGGTCGTCGAGAACCTTTTGCACCGGTTTAAACAGGAAACGCTTTAAAAGCAGGAACAGCACAAGCAGATTGCCCCAGCTCATTATTATTGTCCAGGTATCGATTGAAACAAAGGGTAAATATTCCTCCATTTTTGCCGCCTCCTCTTACAGTAATCCGATAAGCGGATTCGCGAACAGTAAAATCAGCGCGACGACCAGTCCGTAAATACCCGTAGACTCCGCGACCGCGCAGCCGAAAAGCATAGTTGACGTAACCGCGCCCTTCGCCTCGGGCTGACGTCCGACCGCCTCGGCGGCTTTACCCGCCGCGAAGCCCTGACCTATGCCGGGGCCGACGCCCGCTATCATCGCAAGTCCGGCTCCTATCGCCGAAGCCGCTAAAATAATCGCTCTTTCCATAACAATTTCTCCTTTTTTAAAAATAGTATTTTTATAATTTTTTATTTTATATTCTTCTTTTTT
>CAYVUD010000087.1:0-5834 GCA_964454725.1 uncultured Lachnospiraceae bacterium | reverse complement strand
AACCGCTCGCAAAAATTATTGTGATAATTCCAAGCAATATACCCGCTGTAACAGCTACTTTTTTCTTCATTATTTATCACTCCCTATTCGATTGCATAATTCACGCCGCCGGCGCCAATTTGGGTGATAACGCCGCGGAATATTTCCGCGTTTGTGACCCGCTGTATATTTTCCGCGGCGCGGTTACTGCCGGCTGAAATTTACTTGTCCGTTTCCGCGCGCTTGTACGCCTCCTCGTAAAAATACTCCTGCGAATTGAGCGGCTCGCCGCTTTGAGGGAGCTTTACGTATGTCGCGTCCGGCATTTGGCGGCGCGCCTTTACGTTATCCCTCATCATAGTATCAAACATTTTAAGTATGCGCTCCTTTATGCCCTCGTCATACACCGGCGCCGCGACCTCAACGCGGTGAATGGTGTTTCTTGTCATATAGTCGGCGGAGCTGATATACACCTTTTTATTCTCCGCGCCGAAAATATAAATTCTTGAATGTTCAAGAAAGCGTCCGACTATGCTTATCACGGTTATATTCTCCGTTTCGCCCTCAATCCCGGGTATCAGACAGCAGATGCCGCGAACTATAAGCTCCACCTTTACTCCCGCCTGCGACGCTTCTATAAGGCGGTCTATAAGCTTTTTGTCGGTAAGAGAGTTTATTTTCGCGCCGATATACGCGTTCTCGCCGTTTCGCGCCTTGCGTATTTCCCCGTCCATCATATCGAGGATCTTATTTTGCAGACACTTGGGCGCGACAAGAAGATGCTCCGTATTCTCGACAAGCTGCCCCATAGCAAGCTCGTTAAGCACCTCAGCCGCCTCTATGCCGATGTCAACCGATGACGTCATAAGGCAGTAATCGGTATACTGACGCGACGTTTTTTCATTATAATTGCCTGTGCCTATCTGAGTAATGTATTCAATCGCGTTTTCGGTTTTTCTGGTTATAAGACAAAGCTTGGAATGTACCTTTATCCGGTTTAGTCCGTAAATTATACGGCAGCCCGCCTCCTCAAGACGCTTTGACCACTCGATATTGTTCTCCTCGTCAAATCTCGCGCGAAGCTCTACAAGAACGACTACCTCCTTGCCGTTTTCCGCCGCCTCGATAAGCGCCTCAACGACCTTTGAGTATTTCGCGACGCGGTAGAGCGTCATTTTTATCGAAACGACCTCCGGATCGCAGGAAGCCTCTCTTAAAAGCCTTAAAAACGGTCTCATACTCTCATACGGGTACGAAAGCAGTATGTCGTTTTTCTTTATCTGCTCAATCATACTTTCGTCCTTTTTAACCGCCGCGGACTGCTGCGGAACTCTGGGCGGAAAGAACAGCTCTTTTTTGGCGCTTAAAATATTCTGAATTTCGGAAATAAACGACAAATCCAGAGGCGTTGACGAGTAAAAAACCCGTTCCGGCGGCAAGTCGAGCTTCCTGCACAAATACTTTACGGAGTCGCCGTTTATTTTACGCGACAGCTCGAGCTTTACCGCGCAAAGACGCTTACGCTTTTTTATTATTTTTTCCATTGTCGCTCTGTAGTCGGAGTCTCCGTCTATTTCCTCGGTGTCGATATCCGCGTTTCTTATCACGCGCATAATGGATTTATCTTTGATTTTGTAGTTATCGAACACCTTTGAAACGTAATGCAGTATAAGCTCCTCCGCGAGCATATACACGCCCTTCGCGTCAAGCGCGGGAATAAGCCGGCGAAACACAACGCTCGTACACGGAATAATTCCGATTTTCTCGCCCCCGCCCTTAGTCTCGAACGTCACAAGCACGTATATTTCCTTGTTTTTAAGAAACGGAAACGGCTGGCGTTTTCCGACAACCTGCGGCGATAAAAGCGGTTTTATCTCGCTGTCAAAATACTTCTCCATCGCCGCGGACTGCTCCTCGGTAAGGTTGTTGAAATTTACGAGCTTTATGCCGCTCTCCTCCGTTTCGCTCATAAGTCCGCGGTAAATCTCATCGCAGCTTTCGGTAAGCTCCGCCGTACGCTTGGAAATCGCCTCAAGCTGTTCTTTTGCGGTCATATTCGTTTTGTTTTCACGCGGATTGTCGGAAAAGAGCATACGGTCGTGAAGAAGTCCGACGCGCACCATAAAGAACTCGTCGAGATTGCTTTTAAAAATCGACGCGAACGTCATACGCTCGCAGAGCGGATTGTTTTTATCCTCCGCCTCCTCAAGCACTCTTTTATTAAAATCAAGCCACGAAAGCTCACGGTTTCTGTAGCGGTTATATTTCATTTTAGGCTCTCCCTTCCCGACAATTCTGTTCTGAGGTATTCCGATGCTCTTTTTCCGTTCAAATATGTCTATTATTCTGCTGAGTATATTCATATGTTTTCCCTGTTTTATCCCAAATGACAGTACAGCGCGCCGCGGCGCGCTGTACTCAGTCTTATTTTTATTTATCGTTCGTCATAAGCTCCTTTAAGGACGCCGCAAGTCCCGCAATTCCCTGAATTTGCGAAGGAATAATAATCTTTGTGGCTTTTCCGTCGGCAGCCTTCTCGAAGCTCTCAAGCGACTTTATCGTCAGATAACCCTCGGACGGGTTCGCTTCGTTGATTTTCTTTATACCCTCGGAAACCGCCGTCTGAACCGTAAGAATCGCCTCGGCTTCGCCCTCCGCCTCGCGTATGGCCGCCTGTTTCTTGGCTTCCGCCCGAAGTATCGCCGACTCCTTCTCGCCCTCGGCGAGAAGAATTGCCGATTTTTTCTCGCCCTCGGCTCTTAAAATACTCTCGCGTCTCTCGCGCTCGGCTTTCATCTGACGCTCCATAGCGTCCTGAATTTCCTTCGGCGGCATAATATTTTTAAGCTCTACCCTGTTTATTTTTATTCCCCACGGGTCCGTTGCCTCGTCAAGAATTGAGCGCATTTTCGTGTTTACCGTGTCGCGCGAGGTAAGCGTTTCGTCAAGCTCCAAATCGCCTATGATATTACGAAGCGTAGTCGCCGTAAGATTTTCAATCGCCATCATCGGGCGCTCGACTCCGTAGGTGAAAAGCTTCGGGTCGGTAATCTGGTAATAGACGACCGTATCGATCTGCATCGTTACGTTATCCTTCGTAATAACCGGCTGCGGCGGGAAATCAACAACGTGTTCCTTTAAATTCACCTTTTTTGCGATCCTGTCGATAAACGGAACCTTTATATGGAGTCCGACTCCCCAAGTGCCGTTATACGCGCCGAAGCGCTCGATTATATACGAATGTGCCTGCGGCACGATTTTGATATTTGAAATTATCAATATCAGCGCCAAAATTATTAAAATAAACAATACAATCATTTTTTCTTCTCCTTTACTCGGCAATCGCGCTTACAATAAGCTTTACGCCTTCTATCTTTTCCACCTTCGCCTTTGTTTTTTCCGGAATTTGACTTCCGTCGCTGCTCCTTACGGTCCATATCATACCGTTGACGCTGCCCTTCCCCTGTCCTTTGAGGTTATCTACCGTTTCGGTTATAAGAACATCTTCGCCGATAAGACCGTCGGCGTTGGTTTTGAGTCCCTTCGGCTTTAATTTCTTAAGCGAGAGCGGTCTGAGGCAGCACAGCGCGATTACGGCAAGTATCAAAAAGACTCCCATCTGTACCGTAAAATTATATCCCAGAAGATGCGCGGCAAGTCCTCCTATCGACCCTATCGCGAACCACACGCTCACAAGCTGATAAGTCGCGGCTTCAAGCACAGCGAAAACCACAATGGCGGCAATCCATATTACAGACATATCCATAAAGGTATCCCCCTTTCTTATGCCTTCCTCCTCTTTATTTCATTCTAACATATACATACATAAAAATCAAGAAAATTATCACACATTTTACATACAAACATATAATGTGATATAAGTAAATTTGAGGGTGTGGTGCTATGGTAAACTTTTGTATGAGCGGGTGCGCCAAAGCGGTAGGTCTGAGCGCTCTGGCTTTTTGCCTCGGAGTGATTTCGGGACTTCTGCTGCCCGTTGCCGTTCTCGCGGTTATCGAAACAATTTTATTGCTGCTGTTGGGCTGGCTGTGTCTGTTTAAATGGTAAAAGGAGGTTATGACTGTGAAAATCGTTGTAATGAAAATGCCAAAATGCTTAAGAGGAATTGTGAAGGCGATATTTAAGATGTAAAAAGTCAAAGCGTTGGTTTTCCGCGTAAGACAGTAATATTTGATTTTTTAAGAACGGAGCGGTCTGACGACCGCTCCGTTCTCGTTTGTCTGAAGCAACAAAACCGACAGAAATTTACGCGCCATCTCTCGTAGGGCAGTTGCTATGTTCGTATTTTGCGTTTCTCTGCCTATTTCAGTTCAAAGACGATGAACGCCTCCTCCGTATCGGGGTTAAAGCCCTCGTCTTTATAATATTGTCCCGCTTCTTCATCTTTATAATATTGCCCCGCTTCTTCAAATGTCATAACCTTTCCGCTCGGGACGATGATTTTGCTTGCGGCGCTTCCGTCCGTATAATGCGCTGTGCATACTATCTCCACGCCTTCGAGCATTTTGCCGTAACCCGCCGCTACGGAGTTCGGGTCCTGCCCGCTGTTTTCGCCCCACAATGTATTAAACAGCTCCGGCGATGTTATTTCGCCGCAAATACTGAACCACGTTGTATCGCTTGTCTGCGCGCCGTAGGAAACCGTGTACTCCGTCGCGAACCGTGTTTCGGTAAGAATATTGCCGTTTTCGTCCGCTACGCCTCCACCTACGCGACCCGCGTTTATTTCCCCTTCGTAATCCTTGACGTCGGCAACAATGCTTTTTTCCGGCATCTCGTTAATTTGAAAGGCTCCCTTGTTGATCGAGTAAGTAACGCTTTCAATATCATCTCCCTCGCATCTGAAAAGCGTCTGAATACAATAATTTACCGTTCCGTTGTCCGGATCGCCGCCCAACACCCAGCCCTGCTCTCTCCCGATTACTACCGGCACTTCCTTGTCGGGAGTCAGTTCCTCGGCGTATGCCATAAGCGTAAATAAGTTATTGCTTTGCGGTGTATTGCCGCCGCTCCCAAAATAACGGCTTCCCAAGCACGCGGTCACGGCAATAGCCAAGCACGCCGCGGCGGCGATACCCGCCTTTACTGTTTTTTTCATACTGTATCTCCTTTCTTTCGCTCTGATTTTAATTTCCGCATCGGAGACCTCCGGAGAAAGGGCTTGCTTTAGAATTTGTTCTAATCTTTCATCTGTCATATCCTATCGCCTCCAACTGTTCTTTTAATATTTGCTTTGCCTTGCGTATACGGGTTTTTACCGTACCGACCGGAATATGTAAGCACTTCGCGATCTCCGCCATTTTCATATCCGCCGAATATTCAAGATATATGGGCAATCTGTATTTTTCGGGAAGAGCCGCCGCGAGCGCTCTGACATTATTTTTTTCCGCCGTATCGAGAAACGCCTGCTCGGGAGAGCTTTCATACGCTCTGTTTTCGTATTGTTCTCCGTTTTCCGTAAGCTCCTCCAAGCTGCTTACCGGCGCGATTCTTCTTCTGACCGCGTACTTTTTCTTTTTGCTTTTCCAAAGCAATATCGACACGGATAACGCGTAGCTTTTAATATTTTGTTCAATGTCGAGCCTCGGCAGTCTCTCCAGCAGCTTCAACATTGTGTCCTGATATAAATCATCGCCGCTTTCTCTATTTCCGGCGATTATTTTGCAAAAGCGCAGAATGTCTTTGCCGTTATCTGAGACAAAACGCTCAAACTCACTATTAGTCATAGCAATTTTTTCCTTTTTATTCTCTTAAACCGGTTCAAGGGATTTGCCCTTTCATTTACATATTGTCCCAACTTGGAAAAAAGTTTTAAAATAATTATAAAAATTTTC
>CAYVUD010000086.1:0-5946 GCA_964454725.1 uncultured Lachnospiraceae bacterium | reverse complement strand
GTCACCGTCGTACCGTCAAGATGTACGTAAACAACCTCGTCTGTAACAACATCGTCAACTACAGGCGTATCTGTCTCTGTCGGTTCAGGTGTGCTTGACGTTTGCGTAATGCTGTCCGCCTGATAGATTATCGCGCCGGCGCCCGCCATATCAAGAGTCCTTGTATGAAGCTGACCGTAAAGTACGGCAGCCTCGCCTATAAACGTTTCCGAGTTAGGCGCGCAAACAGTTCCCCATGTAAGAGCGGAACCCTTCATCGCATAATCGCCGCCCACAGTATAATCGCCGATTATGTATGATGAATCGTTAATCGTCAGGTTTTTGCTTGTAACAATATTCGCAACCGCACGGCTTCCCTGCACATTAATAGTATCAATAGAGTCGTCGCTGTCAATATAGAATGTTATTTGATCGGAAGCGTTAAGGCTTTGGAGATCCTCTTTCATCTGATCCGCAGTATTAAGCCACCAAATAGAAGAGATATTATTTAATACTCCCGTCGCCTTTTGAGTATAGAATTTCAAATCACCTGTAACAGCGCCATAACGATATATGGAGTTTATATAGATATTAACCTTATTGTCTCCGAGAACCGTAAAATACGGATCGTCTGCCGAACCCCAGGTAAACTTGTCAATAACTACGTTTACGTCATTATTTGTCGCGTCGATTATAAAGCTCTCACCGCTTAAGTCGAGATCTTCAAAATGCGTATCCTCGTCAATAGTAAGGACATTGTCGCTGTAAATGTTCAAGGTCGTTGTTCCCGAAATATAATTCGATATGTCGGGTACCGTATAGTCTGTATACGTACATTCAAACGATGTATCCGCGTCATATATAGCTCCGCCGTAATTCGGCTTGGAGTCATAAGCGGTTGATGTTTCCTCATTTCCGTTGCTGTCTACAATTTTATAGCCCACAGCCTCAAAGGTTGTGAAATCGCCCTCGTTCGCGGGACCGTATGTTGTGTTCCCCGTTTTTGAAATAAACAGACCGTCGATTGTATTTCCCGCGCCGTCAACTACATAAATGTTTCCGTTTGCATATACGGAACCCTTAATGTACATCGTGTTTCCGAGCTTTACATCTTCAGCCGATATTACGGCAAGATTAATTTGACCGTCAGGGTCGTCTGATGTATAACCAAGACTTTCATAGGACTGACCGTCATACGCCGACGGAGCCGCCGCGAAAGCCGCTGTTGCCGAAGCGAGCATTGTCACCGACAAAACGCCCGCCAATAGCTTTCTGATTTTCATTTTTATTTGCCCCTTCCTTAATTTCTTTTCGGCCGCGAAGCCGATAAATATATTTTTTTAGTTAGTATTATTATACCATATATTGTATTCGGTGTCAATCATAATTACAAATTCAAAAAAGACAAAATTACAAAATTATGCCGTTTGTTTTTGTATAATTTGCCAAATCAGCCCATTTGCAGGGCGTCCTGAAGCCACCATTCCCCTATGTCTATCGCCTTGTACAGATTTTCGCGCTCGGTTTTTCTGTATACCTGTCCCTTGCCCAATTCTCCCGTATTGTCCATAAGCTGAATTTTAACCTTCGTCGCCGCCTTAACGTCCTTTACGTCCTTCGTTTCAATGACGTCCAGTACGAGAATATATTTGTCCGCCAGATTTCCGTAAAAAATCCTGTCGCCTATTCGTATCAGCGGCTTTCCCTTATAGGTAAGCAGCTTCTTTTTCTTTGCCGTCGCCATTATAAATTCCTCCGTTTTCATTTTTAATAATATTTAATTATATCACATTTCCGTCCGCATTTCAATAGTCAAATTACGCGTTTTTAAGCATTTCGCGGGCATGCTCCACGCCGAGAGCCGAAATTTTACCGTCTGTGAGGCGGGAAAGCTCCTCCTCCCTGCCGCGGGCGTCAAGCTCGCGAAGCGTGGTCGAGGCAAGCGGTCCGTCGGTGTTTTTGGTTATCAGGTAGTGCGTGTCCGCCGCGGCGGTAATCTGCGGCAGGTGCGTTATGCAGATAACCTGTTTTTTTGCGCCTATTTCCTTAAGCTTTTTCGCGATTTTTAACGCGGCGTTACCCGAAACGCCCGTGTCAATCTCGTCGAAAATCAGCGTTTCAACCTCGTCCGAATCGGCTAAAATCGACTTTATCGCCAGCATTACTCGCGAAAGCTCGCCGCCCGACGCGATTTTCGCGAGAGGCTTCGGCGGCTCGCCCGGGTTCGCGCTTATGAGAAACTCCACCCTGTCCGTACCGTTTGCGAGAAATTCGCCGCTCTTCTGTATTTCAACGCGGAATTTCGCCTTTTCCATATTAAGCTCGCAGAGCGACCGCTCTATCTTCTCCTCAAGCTCCGCCGCCGCGGTTCTGCGCGCCGCGCCGAGCTTTTCTCCCGCCGCGCTAAGCTTTTCGGTAAGCTCTTTAAGCTCCGAGCGAAGCCGCTCGATTTTCTCGTCTCCGAGCTGTATGTCGTTAAGCTCCGCTTTCGCGTTCTCAAGAAATTGTAAAATTTCGGGGATCGTGTTTCCGTATTTGCGCTTAAGCTTTGAAATCATATCCAGCCGTTCCTCTATCTCGTTAAGCGCGGCTTCGTCAAAATCGACCGACTCGCCGAACTCCCTAAGCTCGTGCGCCGCGTCCTCGAGCGAGTACACCGTCTCGGTCACGGTGTCGTAAACCTCTTTTATTTTCGGATTAAGCTCCGATATGTCCGAAAGCGCGTTCACCGCGAGACTCAGGCAATCGTAAGCCGAGGGCGCGCCGTCGTTTTCATACAGATTTTCGTATGCCGCGCCGATTGCCGACTTTATCTTTTCGGCGTTCGCGGCGACGTCGCGCTGTTCCGTTAAATCCTCGTCCTCGCCCGCCGTAAGGCTTGCCGACTCTATTTCCTTAATCTGGTATTCCAAAAGGTCTGTACGGCGCGATTTCTCGCGCTCGTCCGTTTCGAGAGAGGCAAGCGTTTTTTCGGTTTCGCGCATTTTGGCGTACAAGGCGCGGTACGTTTCCAAAAGCGCGCCGTCGCCGGCGTAATCGTCAAGAAAATTTATGTGCCTGCGCGGAGTTAAAAGCGCCTGACTGTCGTGCTGACCGTGAATATTTATAAGACAGTCCGCGACGTCGCGCAAAAGCGAAAGAGTGACAATCGAGCCGTTTATCCGCGCGACGCTTTTTCCGTCGCTCGTCACGCGGCGGCTTATTATAATCCGGTTATCGTCAAGCTCTATATCGTTTTCCTCCAACAGCGCGCGCGCCGAGGCGTTGGAGTCGAAAACCGCCTCCACCACAGCCTTTTCCTCGCCGAAACGCACCAAATCCTTGTTCGCGCGGTCGCCCGAGATCATATTTATCGAGTCAATAATAATCGACTTTCCCGCGCCCGTTTCGCCGGTAAGAACGCTCATTCCGCCGTTAAAGTTTATCTCGAGCTTGTCTATTACGGCGACATTTTTTACGGATAAATGATTAAGCATTTTCGCAAATTCCTTTCCCTGCAAATCAACAGTAAAGCGTCCGAATTTCTGTTTAAAGGCGCTTTATTCGCCCTTGGAGCTGAAGATTTTACGCAGCTTTCCCGCCAGCTCAGCCGCTTTTTCCGCGTCGGAGGCGATTATAAGCAGCGTGTCGTCGCCGGCGACGGAGCCGAGGAACTCGTTCCGCATAACGGAATCGACCGACGCGGCGACGGCGGAAGCCATTCCCGGGTACGTACGCACGACAACGGTATGGAGCGCGCAGTCTATCTCCAGCACCGCGTCGGAAAATATATCTATACGCTTGCCGTTTTCGCCGGCTATGCCGCTCGCGGCGGCGTAAACGGAGCCGCCGTCGGGACTTGGTACCTTGACAAGCCCCATTTCCTTTATGTCGCGCGAAACGGTCGCCTGCGTAACGGAAAATCCCGCCTCGCGAAGCTCCTCTATTAGCTGCTCGTGCGTTTTTATTCTTTTGCTTTTTATGATTTTAAGGATTTGTCCCTGTCGTTTGTATTTCATAATTCGTCTCCCAATATATTATGACAGCTTTTTAAGAACCGTGTCATAGAACGAACGGCTGCCGATTTTTATAAGCTCGAAATCGTACTGCGAACGCGTTATAACGACCTCGTCCGCGCCGTTTATCGTACCCTCCGCGTCGCCGTCGGCGGTTATAACCGCCTCGCGGCACGGATAGTCCTTATCGAGCCTTATCACTATTTCCCTGTCCGGCGGCAGAACCGCGCTTCTTACCGAGAGCATATGCGCGCATATGGGCGTCGCGACATACAGGCTCATTCTCGGGTCAACCACCGGTCCGCCGGCGGAAATGGAATAACCCGTCGAGCCGGTCGGAGTCGCGATTATCAGTCCGTCGGCTATGTAGCGGTTTACAAGAAAACCGTCGGTATAAAGCTCCATTGATATGAGCTGCTCTCCTGCGGATTTTGAAACCACAATATCGTTTAAAGCGTGACTTGAACGGTACGGCTTGCCGTCCTTCCTTATTTCCGCCCTCATCATCATTCGCTTCTCGATTGTATAATTATCCGAAAGCAGATTTTCCAGCGCCGGCTCTATACCGTCTGTTTCAACCTCCGACATAAACCCGATGCGGCCGAGGTTTATCCCCAGAACCGGTATGTGCCTTTTCGCGCACTCTCCGGCTCTTTGCAATATCGTTCCGTCGCCGCCCAGAACGGTAAGAATATCGGCATTATCCAAAAGCTTATCCGCTTTGACGTAATTTACGCCCTCCCACGCGGCGGAATAAACCGCGTCCATATAAATCTCCGCGCGGTCTCTGAGATATTCAATTATTTTTTTTGTGTTCTCCAGTCCCAAATCCTTGCCGTTATTGGGAATAATCGCAATTTTTTTCATTTTCGCGGCTTTCTCCTGTTGAATATTTATACATATATTCATTATAACACACGGTTTATAAAATTTCAATAGCGATAATATAATTATAGACAATATTTCAAAAATGTGGTATACTAAGCGTAAAGAAGGGGATAGATTGTTATGGAACCTAAAACGCAAAAGGACTCGCTTTCGGTTATCGCGGAGATGATACTGCCGTATCAGGCAAATCCCGCGGGCAACGTACACGGCGGCGAGATAATGAAAATGATGGACACCGCCGCCGGAGCCGCGGCGCAGAAGCACGCGCGTTCAAACGTCGTGACGGCGCGCGTGGAGGAATTGCTCTTCCGCGAGCCGGTACTCGTCGGCGAGCTTGTGACCTGCTCGGCTCAGGTGATTTTCGCGGGCGTTTCGTCTATGGAGGTTTTCGTCTCGGTGGAGTCGGAGAACCTATCCACAGGGCGTAAGCAAATAGCGCTTACCGCGTTTTTCACGATGGTCGCGCTCGACGAGGACGGACGCCCGAAGCAGGTGCCGCAAATCGAGGTCGGCGAGGACGATATATTCGGGAAGAAGCTGTTTTTGGAAGGGCAGAAACGCTATATCGCGCGCAAGGCGGGACATAAAAGAAAGGAACGGCAAAATGGCTGAAAAAATTAATACAAAAACACTCGCTCAGAACAAAAAAGCGCGCCACGAATATTTCATACTTGAAACATTCGAGGCGGGAATCGAGCTTTGCGGTACCGAGGTTAAATCGATACGTCAGGGAAAGGTAAATATGACAGACGCATACGCGTCGATTTCGGGCGGCGAGGTTTGGATAAAGCAGATGAACGTAAGTCCGTTTGAGCAGGGCAATATCTTCAACCGCGACCCGCTGAGAGAGCGTAAGCTCCTGCTGCATAAAAAGGAGATACGCAAGCTCATCGGCAGGCTTCAGCAGGAGGGACTCGCGCTCATTCCGCTCTCGCTGTACTTAAAGGGCTCGATCGTTAAGGTATCGCTGGCTCTGGCAAAGGGCAAAAAGCTCTATGACAAGCGCGAGGACGCCGCCAAACGCGACGCGCGGCGAAATATCGACAGAGCGATAAAGGAAAGAAACAGATAAAAGGCGGGGTTT
>CAYVUD010000085.1:0-5947 GCA_964454725.1 uncultured Lachnospiraceae bacterium | reverse complement strand
TTATGCTTCGGATTTTCACATATTACCATTACTTTGCCTTTTCTCTTTATGATTTTGCACTTTTCGCAAATCGGTTTTACTGACGGACGTACTTTCATTTTAATTACCTCCTATAAAATTTATGTTCGGACGAGCTTTGAGTGCGATCCGGTGCGCCTTTTCAGCCGCCGCGTACACATTTCACTACTTTTGCTTCGCAAAAGCCGCTTCGCGTCCGCATATCTTTGCGGTAGTAAGTACGCAAGTATCGTAAAAAGGTTCGGAACGCGCCAAATACCGCCAAACTACTTGCTTCTCCACGTAATTCTGCCCCTTGTCAGGTCGTAAGGACTCATTTCAAGAGTGACCTTATCGCCCGGCAAAATCTTAATGAAATTCATTCTCAGTTTGCCTGAAATATGCGCTAAAACCCGGTGCCCATTTTCAAGCTCTACTTTAAACATTGCGTTGGGCAAAGTCTCAACGACTACGCCTTCCAATTCCAAAACATCATCTTTAGCCATTATTTTGTTCTCCTATATCCGCTAATGCTTTTCGCACCTCCGAATTTGTTACCTTGCCGACAGTTTCAAGCTTATTTTTAATAAACTCGGAGACCTTGCCGGAGGGCTGAAGATGCTTGAGCTTTTTCTTTTTCGGGGTATCGACCTTTCTCAAATCGCCGTTGGCGAGATAGGCGTATTCGCCCTCGCGCGACAGCACTATGAACAGATCGCCTTTATCCCTGCCCGCCTTTGAGCGAACCACTGACCCAATTAATACTTCCATATTTACCTCACAAAGTTAATATTTCATAACCGTCCTTGGTAATAACTACGGTATTTTCATAATGAGCCGCCAAGCTTCCGTCGTCGGTTACAATCGTCCAGTCATCGTCGAGTACGCTTACCTTATAGCTGCCCTCGGTTACCATAGGCTCGATCGCGAGCGTCATTCCCGCCGCGAGCCTCACGCCGTGTCCCGCCTTACCGAAATTCGGTACCGAAGGGTCCTCGTGAAGATGAGTTCCTATGCCGTGACCTACCAGGTCGCGGACAACCCCGTAGCCGTGTCCCTCGACATACTTTTGAATTGCCGCCGAAACGTCGCCTAATTTAGCGCCGTGCTTTACAAATTTTAATCCCTCAAAGAAGCTCTCCCGCGTTACATCTATAAGCCGCTGCGCCTCGGCGCTTATCTTTCCTACGCCGTAGGTTCTCGCGGCGTCGCTGTGCCAGCCGTCAAGAACCGCGCCCATATCAATGCTTATGATGTCGCCTTCCTTTAAGACCTGATGCTTGGACGGTATTCCGTGAACCACCTCGTCGTTTACCGACGTGCAAATGCTCCCCGGGAAACCGTTATAATTCAGAAAATTAGGTTTCGCGCCCTTTGAAGCGATAAAGTCGTAAGCTATTTTATCGAGCTGCGCCGTGGTAACTCCGGGCTTTATATGCTTTTCCAAAAGTTCAAGCGTTTCCTTTGTCACCTTTGCCGACGCGCGCATTTTTTCGACTTGCTTCGCAGATTTAATCGTTATCATAAATCTTACACCTCAAGTCCGAGAGCCTTATCCACATTACGCGTAGTATCCGACAGCTCGTTTTCTCCTTTCGCTGTTACAAGGAGTCCGAGCTTTTCGTAATACGCCTTTATCGGCTCTGTCTGGGTATGATAAACCGACAGACGGTTTTTGATAGTTTCGGGATTGTCATCGGCTCTTTGAATTAAGCCGCCGCCGCACTTATCGCAAACTCCGTCCTTTTGGGGCTTGTTTGAAATTATATTATACGGCGCGCCGCACTTTGAACATTCGCGTCTTGATGAAAGTCTTTCGACTATCACATCATCGTCAACCTCAAGCGACAGCACCTTGTCTATCTTCACACCCGAGTTTGTCAGAGCTTCCGCCTGAGCCGTCGTGCGCGGGAAACCGTCAAGGATAAATCCCTTTTCGCAGTCGGGCTTTTGCAGTCTCTCTTTTACAAGTTTAACCATTATATCATCGGGAACAAGCTTTCCGTCGTTAATAAGCTTTTCAACCTGTTTTCCGATTTCGGTCTGCTCCTTTATGGCGGTTCTGAGCATTACGCCCGTTGAAATCGTATCAATACCTAACTTTTTAGCCAATATTTCGCCCTGAGTGCCTTTGCCGGCTCCCGGGGGTCCCATTAATACCAAATTCATAGTTTTTTCCGCCTTTCTTCTTACATACACATAATAAAATTTCGGATTTTAGCGCGGTTCGTAACACGCCCAATACGGAATTTTATTCGAGGAAGCCGCGATAATGTCTCATCACCATCTGCGACTCAATCTGCTTAACAGTCTCAAGCGCGACGCCTTCCATAATCAGGAGCGACGTACCGCCGAGCTGCAGCGAGGAAATCTTGAACACCGCGCCGAAGATAACAGGCATAATAGCAACTATGCCGAGGAAAATCGAACCGATAAGGTTCAGCCTCGAAGAAACCTTCGCGATGTAGTCGCTCGTCGGCTTGCCCGGTCTTATACCCGGGATATAACCGCCGCTCTTCTTCATATTGTTCGACAGCTCAATCGGATTGAACTGAATCGACGAATAGAAATATGTGAAGAAGATGATTAATATAAAGTACAATACAGCGTAAACAACGCTCGTCCACGCGGGGCCCAGACCCGCCGAAAGACAACTGAGGATAATGTGTCCCAAGCCGTCTGTCGGGAGATTGCCGCCCGAAACAAGTCTTACGATCGTCGCGGGGAACGCCATAATCGAGGAGGCGAAGATAATCGGCATAACGCCGCCCATCGCTACCTTAATCGGAATGTTTGTACTCTGACCGCCGTACATCTTTCTGCCGACAACACGCTTAGCGTACTGTACGGGTATTCTTCTTTCGGCGTCGGAGAAGAATACAACGAACGCGATTGCTATAACAGCTACCACTATTACAGCCGCCACTATGATAAGTCCCTTTACCGAAACGCCCGTTGAGAGGAACTGCTCATAAAGAGCTTTCGCTCCCGCGGGTATTCTTGAAACGATACCGGCGAAGATAATCATCGAAACGCCGTTTCCCAGACCCTTTTCGGTAATCAGCTCGCCCAGCCATACCAGGAATGCCGTACCTGCCGTAAATGTAAGAACAATTACGAAGAACGTCAGAACTCCGGGGTTGCTTATCGCGTCCAGACCCGCCGTAGCCTTCATATTGTAAAGCGTTACATAAAGACCCGCGCCCTGAACGAAGCCGAGAATAATACCAACGTATCTCGTGATTTTGTTAAGCTTCTTTCTGCCCTCAAGACCCTCCTTGGCAAGACGCTCAAGCGAGGGAATCGCGACGGTCAGAAGCTGAATGATAATCGACGCGTTGATGTACGGCGAAACACCCATCGCCATAACGGTCGCGTTTGAAAAAGCGCCGCCCGTAAATACATCAAACAGGCTGAACAGGTCGGTTCCGCCGCTGCCCAAAAACGCCTGCATCGCTTCCGTACTCAGATACGGCACCGGAATATGCGCGCCGAATCTGAAAACAACAAGCATCATTAAAGTGAAAAGGATTCTGCGTCTGAGGTCGGGGATTTTCCACGCGTTTCTTAAAGTTTCAAGCACTTAAATCACCTCAGCCTTTCCGCCCGCCTTTTCAATTTTTTCTTTCGCGGACGCGCTAAGCTTCGCTACCTTTACGTTAAACTTCTTCGTAACCTCGCCTCTGCCCAAAATCTTAACACCGTCAAGAGTCTTGCTGATGACGCCGTTTTCCTTCAGTACCTCGGCTGTTACTTCGGTTCCGTCCTCAAGCTTATCCAAAGCCTCGACGTTTATCGTAACATATTGCTTAGCAAATATATTCTTAAATCCACGCTTCGGTAAACGTCTGTACAAAGGCATCTGACCGCCCTCGAAGCCCGGTCTTACACCGCCGCCGCTTCTCGCGTTCTGACCCTTATGACCCTTACCCGAAGTCTTACCTGTTCCCGAGCCGATACCTCTGCCCACTCTCTTGGGAGCGAACTTTGATCCGGCAGCAGGCTGTAATTCGTTTAAGTTCATTTGCTGCACCTCCTTGTCAATTTCAGATTTCTTCTACTGTTACAAGGTGAGATACCTTGTTAACCATACCGCGTATCTGCGGCGTATCGTTGTGCTCGACAACGCTTCTGATTTTCTTAAGTCCCAAAGCCTCAACCGTGGCAATCTGATCCTTCTTTCTGCCGATTGTGCTTCTGACCAGCGTAATCTTTAATTTAGCCATTGTGCTTCCTCCTATCTGATTTCATCTACGGACTTACCGCGGAGTCTCGCAACCTCTTCGATTTCCTTTAACTCCGATAAGCCCTGGATAGTAGCACTTACTACGTTTCTCTTATTGTTTGATCTAAGGCTCTTCGCTCTTATGTCCTTTATGCCCGCAAGCTCAAGAACCGCGCGAGCCGCGCCGCCGGCTATGATACCGGTACCTTCCGCGGCAGGCTTAATAAGAACCTTGCCCGCGCCGTGAATACCCATTACCTCGTGGGGGATAGTCGAACCGGTTATAGGAACGCTTATAACATTCTTCTTCGCGGCCTCGATACCCTTTCTGATAGCGTCGGGGATTTCAGCAGCCTTACCCTGACCGCAGCCGACGTGACCGTTTCTGTCACCGACTACGACCAAAGCTGAAAATCTCATTGTGCGGCCGCCCTTAACCGTCTTTGCGACACGGTTAATAGCGACTACGTTTTCTTCCATCTCTACTGATGCGTCTATTCTTTCAGCCACTTTCTCGTCCTCCTTCTTAGAATTCTAAGCCGCCCTCTCTTGCGCCTTCCGCAAGAGCGGCAACTCTGCCGTGATACACATATCCGCTTCTGTCGAAAACAACAGCCTTAATACCTGCCGCCAAAGCCTTCTTCGCAACCGCGTTGCCAACGGCCTTAGCGCCCTCGATATTTGAGCCTCTGCCCTCGAAGCCCTTGTCCAGACTTGACGCCGCTACAAGCGTAACGCCCTTAACATCGTCAATAATCTGCGCGTATATGTGATTGAGGCTTCTGTATACGTTTAGACGAGGTCTCTCCGCAGTACCGGAGATGTTCTTTCTAACTCTCTTGTGGCGGCGGATTCTTGCCGCATTGGTATCTATCTTCTTAATCATTTAAGAACACTCCTTTCAATTATTTCTTCTTAGCTCCTGCTTTACCCTCTTTACGTCTGATGTGTTCATCAACGTACTTGATACCCTTGCCCTTGTACGGCTCAGGCTGTCTGAACTCTCTTATCTTCGCCGCGGTCGCGCCGACGTCCTCTTTGTTTGCGCCCTTAACGATGATTTTATTGGGAGCGGGAACTTCAATCGTAATGCCCTCCTTAGCCTCATAAATCACGGGGTGCGAATAACCCAGACTAAGGTTAAGCTTCTTGCCCTGCATAGCCGCTCTGTAACCGACGCCGTTTATCTCAAGCTCCTTCGTGAAGCCCTCTGTAACGCCTACGACCATATTGTTTACGAGAGTTCTCGTAAGACCGTGGAGCGACTTGTGCATCTTGTCCTCCGAGGGACGCTCGACCGTGATAACTCCGCCGTCTACTTTTACAATCATATCGGGGTGAAGCTGTCTTTGAAGTGTTCCGTTTTTACCTTTTACTGTAATTTCGTTTGTATCACTGATTTTTACCTCGACTCCCGAGGGAACAGTGATAGGCATTCTACCTATTCTCGACATAGGTTTTTTTCCTCCTTAACTTAAATTTACTCTGCCGTTTCGCGGCAGGTTTTCAGTTATTATATAGCCTTTCGGCTACCGCAAAAATCCGACGCTTGCTGATGATTTTTTCCTTTACCGAGGCAAAGACGCGCAGACAGTACGCATTGTACGGCAAGCGGCTTTAACGACGGTAAAGGGGAAAAGGGCAGTAAGCGGAAGATTTTTTACATTTTTAACTTACCATACGAAGGCCAGTACCTCTCCGCCTATATTTGCCTTCCTCGCTTCC
>CAYVUD010000084.1:0-5996 GCA_964454725.1 uncultured Lachnospiraceae bacterium | reverse complement strand
CAAACAACAATTTTGTAAATATTTTCCAACTATGGAATATTTTACCAACCGTCCGCATATACATAATATCAGACAATATTTCGGGGAGCTGATATTATGAAATCACAAACGATAAAAAACAACAAATACATAGCCGTGACGATGTACCGCCGCCGTCAAAGGGAAACGAAGCTGAAATCTCAGCTTGCCGTCTTTTTCTTCTTCCTTTTCATAGGCTGCGGCGCGCTTTATCTTATTATAGCCTCGATTTCGGTTTGAAAAGCAATAAAATACTGTACAGAATATCCCTTATAAAGCAACCGCTTTTAATTGATTTTGCTTATTGATTTTTCTTTGCGAAAAGAGTAAAATTAATTCAGTTATGTTAAGTAAACAATATCCAAAAGGTATATTGACTTAACGGCGTATTTGTGATAATATAACTGAAACGGATTAATACTTCCATACCCGATTAAATTCAGGGCTTACGGCGATTCGGGGAGCCTGCGGCTTTTGGAAGGGTTCACAGAGGGGAATATAATGATTATAGAAACAGTTGAAAAAGCCAATTTAATTATTGGCGCTTTGTTTTTTATGTTATACTTCTATCAGCTTATATATATGTTTGTTCCTTTTATAAAAAAGGATAAGCCTCATAAGGAAACAAAGCTCCACCGTTACGCGGCGCTTATTTCCGCGCGCAACGAGGAAACAGTCATATCCACCATTGTGGATTCCATTCACCATCAGGATTACCCGCGAGAGCTTATAGATATATATGTTATCGCCGATAACTGCACCGACAAAACCGCCGAGGCGGCGAAAAAAGCGGGCGCGATTGTATACGTAAGAAACGATATGGAGAAGGTCGGAAAGGGCTACGCGCTCGATTACGCGTTCGCCAGAATAACAAAGGAGCGCGGCGGCGATTATTACGACGGCTACTTTGTTTTTGACGCGGACAATATTCTTGACACGAATTACATAAGCGCGATGAACCGTACTTTCTCGGACGGACACAGAATTATAACGAGCTACCGTAATTCCACAAATTACGGTACCAACTGGATAACCGCGGGCTACGCGCTGTGGTATATAAGGGAGTCGAAATTTTTAAACCATTCGCGTATGCTCTTAAATTCGGGCTGCGCCATTTCCGGAACGGGCTTTCTCGTGAGTTCGGACGTAATAAAGGAAACGGGCGGCTGGAAATGCTTTCTGCTTACGGAGGACATTGAATTTTCCATTTCCAGCGCTATGCGCGGCGAGAAAATCGCTTTTTGCTCCGACGCGATACTTTACGACGAGCAGCCGCAGACGTTTAAGCAGTCGTGGACGCAGCGCCTCAGGTGGGCGAGAGGCTTTTTGCAGGTGTTTAAAAATTACGGCGTTAAGCTTATCGGCTCGATATTCAAAAAGAACAGACGCACCTGCTACGATATGACAATGACGATATTCCCCGCGATTTTTATGACGATTTTAATCGTGCTTGTAAACGGCGCGGCGCTCGCGGCGGGTATATATCGGGGCGAGGCGTGGCAGCCGCTTGTGACGTCGATTATAGGGTGGGTCGCCGGAGCGTATCTGATGCTTTTCGCGGTAGGACTTATAACGACGCTGACGGAGAGAAAGCGAATACATACCGGCGCTTGGAAGAAGATAAAATATCTGTTTACCTTCCCGATTTTCCTGTTTACATACGTGCCTATCTCTATCGCGGCGATTTTTAAGCATATCGAATGGGAGCCTACCCGTCACCACGGACCGACGGTGAGCGCGGACAAGATAGAAACAAATAAAACCGCCGGATAACGGCGGTTTTTGTATTATTCCGTATTTTTACCCGCGGCGGTCAATATTTCCTTTATTTTCTGTTTAAAGGACAAATACGCGAGCTTTAGCTTTGAAGGCTCCTTCAAATCCGCCGCGGAGCGCGAGTTTATCATTTCGATAAACCTCTGCGCCATCATATAGTAAACGCGTTTTTTATAATGGTTTATGCTGTCGCTGAAATCATTTTGCGAGGTTATATAATCATTCACGTCAAACAGCGTTATATTGCCGAAATTCGCGCCGAACGCGCGCACCGCGTCATTATACTCCTTATGCTCGTTATGGCGGTTTTTCCACGCCTCAGAGCGGTTTCCCGCGAACTCCCGCTCACAGCCGAGCATTATCACAAGCTCAGTGTCTTTTTTGACGTTCTCGCGGATAAACTTTAGGTTTTCGACAAGTCCTTCGGGCGTAATTCTGCCTATAAACTCGTATTCCGACGAAAATTTTTCAAGAAATCCGCGCGTAAAGCGGCAGTTTCCGGTGTAAAGCCTTCCGTTTACGTAGTTATCCCAATTAGCGCTGTCGGTGAGCGGATAAAGCCACTCGCCGAAGGCGATAATCTGGTTTCCGTTTATTTTTTTATACAGTCCCAGATTTACGTCGGTAAGTATACTTATAAAAACCATACCGTAATCGTTATCGTAAACGCTTCGCGGGTACATTTTCGAGTCGCAGAACGGAAGAGCGCAGACCTCCGCTTTTTCGGCGTCGGTAAGCGTTTTCGCCTGAACGATCTGCGTCGTGTGGTTCACGCCCTCTATTGTAACCCCGAGCGAGTGTTTTTCCTCGCTCGTATATGTAAACTCGCAGTCGAAAAGCTTCTCGTCCCTTATAAACGAGAAAATCTGAAAAAGGTCGCACGGACCCTTCATCAGAACCCTAAATCCGTTTTTTATGCCGTCCGTCGTTTCGTACCGCTCGTCCGCGCCGTTTCGGTCAAGGTTTATCCACGTTACTCGCGGCTTGTCCGCGCCGACTTCGGACGAAACGCTTCCCTCGATTTTCATCTCGGGAAAGCCTATTTTCTCGTAAACGTACTGTTCAATTCCCATACCGAGCGCGCGGCAGGAAAAAAGGAAATGCAGCATTTTGCCGCCGCTGCCGTCCGGACGCGGCGCATACGCGAAAAATCCGATAATTCCGTATTCGCCGTATTTGTCGCGGGCAGTCACATAGCCTGATTTTATATCGGGATTTTTCAGAATGGACTCAAGCTCCTTACGCGTTGAGCGGACCTTCGTAAAATTAAGCTGGTTTGAGCGGAGTATAAGCTCGTGTATGCGGTCGATAGCGTTGATACAGTCGGTGTGAATATCGACGCGGATATTGCTTTGCCTGAGAAATTCCTCGTTTGAACCCATATTCCGCTTTTCCTTCTGCTTCGTTTCGAGAACCTTGTAGCGGTTCAGACGCTCCAACGAGCAGTCGTCCTTGTCATATGCCGAAATTTCGGCGTAAAGTCCGCCGATTATATCGGGCGAGGCGGTCATTAAATCGGGGGAGTAGTATTTTGCCTCCTCGAGATTGAGCGGATTGTCGTCTAAAAACAAGACGTTTGCCGGACGCAAATTCATATCGGAAATCAACCGCTTTATTCTCTGTCCCTTCGGCTCCCAATTTATGGACGGGAAAACGAAATAATCCCACACGCCCCATTCGGCGAGCTTTTCACGGCACGGCTCAAGGTCGTTTTTCGAGCAAATCGCGCTCACAATGCCCTTTTTCGCCGCCGTTACAACCAAGTCAACGCACAACTCGATAGGCTCTACCGCGCCCTCCGACAGCGTTCCCTTCCAGAAAGTGTCGTCCAAATCCCAGATTATCAGCTTTATCGCGGATATGTCCATAATTGACCTCCTGAAAAATAACGGGCGGCCGCCGGAGCCGCCCCTACAACCGTTAAAATTCAACGCCGCGCGGGGGCGGCTCTTGCGGTCGCCCGTATGTTATCTTAAAATTATATCGTCTCTTGAAGGACCGTTTGAAACAATCTTAATCGGAACCTCAAGCTCCTTTTCGATAAACTCGATATATTTGCGGCAGTTTTCCGGCAAATCCTCATACCTTTTAATTCCGCGAATATCCCGTTTCCAGCCGTCAAGCGTCTTTAAAACCGGCTTTGCTCTTTCAAGCTTCGCGGTGGTCGGGAAGTCCCTCAAAACCTCGCCGTCAACCTCGTAGCCGACGCATACGGGTATTTTGTCGAGGTAACCCAAAACGTCAAGTACGGTAAACGCGACCTGAGTCGCGCCCTGAACGCGGCAGCCGTAGCGCGAGGCTACGCAGTCGAACCAGCCCATACGCCGCGGTCTGCCTGTCGTCGCGCCGAACTCGCCGCCGTCGCCGCCTCTGCGTCTAAGCTCGTCGGCCTCCTCGCCGAATATCTCCGAAACGAACGCGCCCGCGCCGACAGCCGAGGAATAAGCCTTAACCACTGTTATTATTTCCTTTATCTCATACGGCGGTATACCCGCGCCGACCGCGCCGTAGCCCGCCAAGGTTGAGGACGACGTGGTCATCGGATAAATGCCGAAATCGGGGTCTTTAAGCGAGCCGAGCTGACCCTCAAGAAGAATGTTCTTGCCGCTTTTTATTGCGTCGTGTATAAATGAAACGGAGTCGATAACATACGGCTTTATCATCTCGCCGTATTCCTTGAGCGTCTTGTACAGCTCCTCGGGGTCGATAAGAGGCTTATGATATATATGCTCGAGCATAAGGTTTTTTACCTCAAGCACGTTTTTGATTTTTTCCTTTAATCTCTCGTCGTCCTCAAAAAGCTCCCATACCTGAAAGCCTATTTTTGAGAACTTATCCGAGAAAAACGGAGCGATACCCGATTTTGTCGAACCGAACTGACGATCCGAAAGTCTTTCCTCCTCGTATTGGTCAAACAGCTTGTGATAAGGCGTTAAAACCTGACATCTTTCCGATACGGCGAGGTTGGGCTTCGGAACGCCGCGCGATACGACCTCGTCAAGCTCCTTTATAAGCTCGGGAATGTCGAGAGCGACGCCGTTGCCTATCATATTCGTAACATTTTTGTTGAATGAACCCGACGGGAGAAGATGCAGAGCGAATTTTCCGTATTCGTTTATAATGGTATGTCCCGCGTTGGCGCCGCCCTGAAAGCGTATAACAATATCGCTGTCCGCGGCAAGCATATCGGTAATCTTGCCCTTGCCCTCGTCGCCCCAGTTTGCGCCGACTATTGCTTTTACCATAATTTACCCTCCTATAATCGTGTTAATTTTCGGAAATTGTAAAATTTTGCTTTACAATTCGCCGTTCCTGTTTTCTTAATCAGTCAAAGCAAGCTCTATTTTTACCGTTTTGCCGGAAACAGTCGCCGTACTCGTATGCCAGCTCCAGGTGTAGTCGGTGCCGACGTACATACCGCCGAAGCTGTCAATAACGGCTCCGCTTTCGCTTAAACAGTTAAAGCTTACCGAAACCGCGCCTTTTCCCTCAAGGAAGGTGCGAAGCTGATATGTTATAACGTAATCGCCTTCGGCGTTCGTTTCATACGCGAGTATCTGAAAATCACGCATATAATGCGCCCGAAGCTCGTTTGTGTTGTCGTATTCGATGGGAATGTCGTATACCGCCGGTTCGTTGGTTTCCGCCGGCGGAGCGGTTGTTTCTTCCGGCTCGGCAGACTCCGCCGGCGGAGCGGCTGTTTCTTCCGGCTCGGCAGGCTTCGCGGACGCTATTGTCACAGTCCGCGTTTCGCCGTCCCATTCAACCGAACAGTCAAACGCCTCCGATACCGCGCGTATAGGCACGAGCGTGCGGTCGTCAACAATTTGCGGCGGCACGTCGAGCGTGATTTTTTCCTCGGAAACATCTCTCGCCGTCTGGGTGTCCATAACTCCTTTTACAAGGACGTTGCTGCCTATTTGCATTATGACGTATTCGCTCATTCCGTATTCATCAATACGGACAGCGTGTACCGCTTTTGTTATATCGTCCCATTCAACCGTCGCTCCCATCGCCTCGAATATCGCGCGCATCGGAACCATTGTACGTTCGTCGATAATCCGCGGCGGCACGTCAAAGACAAGCTCCTTACCGTCAAGCGTGACTTTTATGTCGTTCTCGCAGCGCGCCGTCGTAACAGGCGCAACGAGCATAACAACACATAACAGAACATATAATATTTTTTTCATATCGATTACCTC
>CAYVUD010000083.1:0-6142 GCA_964454725.1 uncultured Lachnospiraceae bacterium | reverse complement strand
GAGGACGCGCTCAATAAAAGCGGCTTTTCCGATAAGCTGAAGGCTTTGAAAAAGGGAATGGACACTCCTCTCACGCGCGAATTTTCCGGGGACGGCGTTAATCTGTCGGGCGGCGAGGAGCAAAAAATCGCGATTGCGCGAATTTTCGCCAAAAAATGCTCGTGCGTAATTCTTGACGAGCCGTCCTCGGCGCTCGACCCGATAAGCGAGTATAAGCTCAACCGGACTATGATGACGCTCTCCGAGCGCAAGACGGTCATATTTATCTCGCACCGCCTGTCCACCACGTGTATGGCGGACAGAATAATTATGCTTGAGGGCGGCGAAATAATCGAGGAGGGCACGCACAGCGAGCTTATGGACAGAAACGGCAAATATGCCGAAATGTTTATAAAACAGGCGGAAAAATATCGGACGGCAAACGCGTAAATTATCACAAAAACGGAAATTATGCGTTGCAAAATCGCAAAAGGTATGATATACTATATGTAATTTTGTACGGAAAAGGAGAATATTTATGACCAATGTGTGTATTATGATTTCCATAGTCGCGTATTTATTGCTTGTTTTGGGAATCGGAATTTGGTTTTCAAAGAAAAATAAGACAACCGACGACTTTTATCTCGGGGGAAGAAAGCTCGGTCCGTTTGTAACGGCGATGAGCGCGGAAGCGTCGGATATGTCGAGCTGGCTTCTTATGGGACTGCCGGGCGTCGCTTACCTTACGGGTCTTGCCGACGCGACGTGGACGGCTCTGGGACTGGCGATAGGTACATATGTAAACTGGCTGATAGTGGCGAAAAGAATAAGACGCTATTCTCAGAAATGCGGCGCGACGACTCTCCCCGCGTTTTTCTCGGAGCGTTTCAGAGATAAGTCGAAAATCCTCACGGTTATTGCCGCGCTTGTAATTATAGTATTTTTCGTGCCTTACACCGCGTCGGGCTTTGCCGCTTGCGGCAAGCTCTTTAACTCGCTGTTCGGCGTCGATTATATGACGGCTATGATTATCTGCGCCGCGGTTATAATTCTTTATACGATGCTCGGCGGCTTTTTGGCGGCGAGTACGACGGACTTTATACAGAGCATCGTTATGACGATTGCGCTTGTGGCGGTTCTCGTTTACGGAATTACGCACGCGGGCGGCTTCGGCGCGGTTATCGACAACGCGAAGAGTCTGCCCGGATATTTCAGCCTGAGCAACACCTTTAACCCCGAAACCAACGCCTCCGAGCCATACGGTATTCTCAAGAGCTGTTCTATGCTCGCGTGGGGTCTTGGCTATTTCGGTATGCCGCACGTTCTCTTGAGATTTATGGCTATCGAGGACACAAAAAAGCTCACTCTTTCCAGACGCGTGGCTTCGGTTTGGGTCGTTATTTCGCTTGCTATCGGCGTGTTTATCGGCGTTATCGGACTTGGAATGGTCGCTCGCGGCACAATGGCTCCGCTTGCGGACTCGGAGAGAATTATAGTCGAGATTTCAAAGCTTATCGCTCAGCACGGAGTTTTGACGGCGCTTTTGGCGGGCGTAATACTCGCCGGAATTTTGGCGGCTACAATGTCAACCGCCGATTCTCAGCTTCTCGCGGCTTCCTCGTCGGTTTCGCAGAATATCATTAAGGAAAAGCTTATACCGAATCTGAGCGAAAAATCGGCGATGATTATCGCGAGAGTTACGCTTGTCGTAATAGCGGTAATAGGCGTGTTCCTCGCGCGCAACCCCGAAAGCTCGGTATTTAATATCGTATCGTTCGCGTGGGCGGGCTTCGGCGCGGCGTTCGGACCGCTCGTGCTGTTCGCGCTGTTCTGGAAGCGCACGACAAAGTGGGGCGCTCTCGCGGGTATGATTGTGGGAGGCGCGATGGTATTTATCTGGAAATACGCTATCGCGGCTCTGGGCGGCGTTTTCGCGATTTACGAGCTTTTGCCCGCGTTTATCGCGGCAAGTATCGCGATAGTTGTTGTAAGCCTTCTCACAAAGGCGCCCGATAAGGAAATAATCGATGAGTTTGAGGCTGTAAAGCAAATAAAAGACTGATATAAAACTGTCCGCGGCAAAACGCGCGAAAACAGCCTTAAAAGTAATAAAAATCTCTTGATTAAACGGCGAAAAAGCCGCTTTTCAAGAGATTTTTTTGCGTTTTTGAGCGGAGCCGTTTTTTCGCGTTTCCTTTTATCCCGCGGCAAATCGCCCGCGGAGCGGGCGATTTTGCTTATCGCGAAAACCGCGCCGCGTGGCAAGTTTGTTATTGACAGAATTATAAATATATGCTATAATAATTCATATGGGAAAACTATGATTAGGAGGCGGCGATATGAAAATATCCACAAAGGGAAGATATGCCGTAAGACTTATGCTTGATATTGCCGAACATTCGGACGGCGGAAATGTTTCCATAAAGGACGTTGCCGAGCGTCAGGGCATATCTATTAAATATCTGGAGCAGATCGTGAATATGCTGAGCAAAAGGGGATACCTTAAAAGCCGGCGCGGTTCTCAGGGAGGATATAAAATGACCCGTTCGCCGGAGGAATACACCGTGGGGGATATACTGCGCGTAACCGAGGGAGATATGGCGCCCGTGGCGTGCCTCGAGGGCGGGGAAATTAATTGCCCCGTCGCCGATGGGTGTCCGACGATCGCGTTCTGGCAGGGACTCTATAAAACGGTAAATGACTATATCGACGGCACTACGATAGCCGATTTGCTGCGCGAAAGCGAAAAAAATAAAAACGATATAGGGTATTATATATAAACGCGAAAGCGGCTCTTAAAATATTGCGAAAAAAATCTCTTGAAAACGGCTTTTTTTGCCGTTTAATCAAGAGATTTTTATTGCTTTTAAAGCTGTTTTTGCGCGTTTTGCCGCCTGAAAACCGTTTGCCGTAGCCGCTTTTTAAAGGCTTGCGACATACTCCTTGATTTTTGAAAAGGTTTCCTCGCTTATCACGTGTTCGATCCTGCACGCGTCCGCCGCGGCTGTGTCCGCGCTTACGCCAAGTCCCTCAAGACAGCGGCTTAAAACATTGTGCCGCTCGTAAATCTTTTCCGCGACCCCGCGTCCCTTATCGGTAAGGAGTATCATACCGTTCGGGTCAAAGGCAACGTAGTCGTTTTCGCGCAGAAGCGACACCGCGCGGCTTACGCTCGGTTTTGAGACGCCAAGCTCGCGCGCTATATCTATTGAACGCACGTAGCCGAAACGCTTTTTCAGCACAAGAATTGTTTCAAGATACATTTCGCCCGATTCCTGAAGCTTCATCGGTATCACCTGCCTGATTAGTTTATATATCTATATATTAGCACATACTAACTGAAATTTCAAGTTAAAATTAAAAATTTAATTCTCGCGTATAAAAATACGCTCGACGCTCCGGCACAGTCCGCTATCCTCGTCAATATCGAAGATACAGCCGCAGAACTGACCTCTGCCGACGGCTATATCGAACTTTTGCGGCATACCCGTTACGAAACGGTCTATTATGATTTTCGACGACATACCGAGTACCGAGTCCGCGGGTCCCGTCATTCCGAGATCGCATATAAAGCCCGTGCCGTTCGGTAAAATCATCTCATCGGCGGTTTGGACGTGCGTGTGAGTGCCGAACACCGCCGAAACCTTTCCGTCAAGGTACTGCCCCAACGCCTGCTTTTCCGAGGTTGCCTCGGCGTGAAAGTCGATTAGAATGACGTTTGTGACTTTTTTGAGCTTTTCGATTTCCGTCAAAGCCGCCTCGAACGGCGAGTCGGAAGGGTCGAGGAAGGTTCGCCCGATAAGGTTGATAAAACCCGCCTTTTTGCCGGATTTTGACGTGAGAACCATACTGCCCTCTCCGGGCGCGTACTTTGAAAAGTTGGCGGGACGTATGACGTTGCCCTCCTTTCGCATAATGCCCGTGACTTCCTTTGAGCCCCAAGCGTGGTTTCCCAGCGTCACGCCGTCCACTCCCGCGCGCATAAGCTCGTTATAGGCGTTGCGCGCCAGACCTCGCCCGTGCGTCGCGTTTTCGCCGTTGGCGATAACGAGGTCAAGCTCCTTTTGATATTTTAAATCATCGACGTATTTAAAAAGCATTTCGCGTCCCGTACGGCTCACGACGTCGCCTATACATAGTATTCGCATTGTATTTCCTCCCGCTTTAGCCGAAAAAAAAGGAAGCGTTGCGCGGAATGGGTAGAAGCTGAGCGCGCGGGGCTTTTTCCGTACCTTTATCGCACGGATAAGTATTCCGACCGCTCTCATTCCGCAGAGGCTCCCAATTTTCTTTTGAGTTTTCAGCGACTATTTTGCATAGTCAACGGCTCTCGTTTCCCTGATAAGGCTGACCTTAATCTGTCCGGGATACTCAAGCTCGTTTTCAATTCTCTTAACAATTTCCTTGGCAACAAGAACCATAGCGTCGTCCTTAACGCGGTCAGGCTTGACCATAATCCTGATTTCGCGTCCCGCCTGAATTGCGTAGGATTTTTCAACGCCGTCAAAATCGTTGGCGATTTCCTCAAGCTTCTCCAAACGCTTGATGTAGGTTTCGAGATTTTCGCGCCTTGCGCCCGGACGCGCCGCCGAAACGGCGTCCGCGGCCTGAACAATGCAGGCGACCAGCGTCTTGGCCTCAACGTCTCCGTGATGCGCCATAATCGCGTGAATAACGTCTTTATTCTCGTGATATTTTTTGGCGATGTCCGCGCCGATCGTGACATGCGAACCCTCAACCTCGTGGTCAACGGCCTTGCCTATATCGTGCAGGAGACCCGCGCGCTTGGCAAGCGCAATATCCGTTCCCAGCTCGCCGGCCATAACTCCCGCCAGATGCGAGACCTCAATCGAATGTTTAAGTACGTTCTGACCGTAGCTTGTACGGTATTTAAGCTTACCCAGAAGCTTGATAAGCTCGGGGTGAAGTCCGTGAACGCCCGTTTCAAACGTAGCGCCCTCGCCCTCCTGCTTAATAATGGCGTCAACCTCTTTGCGTGATTTTTCAACCGTTTCCTCAATTCTTGCGGGGTGAATACGTCCGTCAACAATAAGCTTTTCGAGCGCGAGTCTGGCGACTTCGCGCCTGATGGGATCGAAGCTCGAAACTATAACCGCCTCCGGCGTATCGTCGATTATAAGATCGACTCCGGTAAGCGTTTCGAGTGTTCTGATGTTTCGTCCCTCGCGGCCTATGATGCGGCCTTTCATTTCATCACTCGGCAGATTTACTACGGAAACAGTCGTCTCGGCAACGTGATCCGCGGCAACCTTCTGAATTGAAAGCGCCACGATGTTTTTAGCGTTTCTTTCCGCGTTTTCCTTTGCCTCTTGCTCAATTTCTTTAACCATAATCGCAGCCTCGTGTCTGGTCTGGCTTTCAATATCCTTCAAGAGAATATCCTTTGCCTCCTCGCGGGTGAGACCCGATATTTTCTCAAGCTGCTCTGTCTGTTGTTGTTTAATATGAGTGATTTCTTGCTCTTTTTCCTCTAACTGCTTTAACTTTTGGTCAAGCGTCTGATTTTTTTTGTCAAGATTATCGTTCTTTTTGTCCAGCGTTTCTTCCTTTTGGTTAAGTCTGCGCTCCATACGGCTTAATTCGTTTCTGCGATCCTTAACCTCTTTGTCGAAATCGGCGCGAAGCTTCTGGTTTTCCTCCTTGGCTTCGAGCATAAGCTCACGCTTTTTTGCGTTTGCCGCTTTTTCGGCGTCGGAAACTATAGACTTTGCTTTCGCTTCCGCGGAACCCAATTCCGCTTCGGCTACTTTCTTCCTGTGCGCCACTCCCGAGTTAAACCCGATGAGAGCGCCGACCGCGCCGCCGACAATCAGCGCGATTGCCGCGGCTATAATTATTATAGCTATAGTAACAACCCCCATTCATTTTTTTGTGGCAGTAATACCAATACCTGCAAGGGGGCTTTCTTAAAATGAATGCTTAAAGCAATAATCGCGGCGGAACGGATTGCAGGCATAGTCCCGCGCGCTCTGTAAATTCCTATAGAGCAATCCATTTCAAGACGCTCCATTTTAAGTATTCGGATTACGTATAATAATTCTACTTTACAGAAAACTTATTTTTAAAGAATATTAAGCATAATATATTGTATACTATTTTTTGCGAATTGTCAAGTAATTAATGTAAATGTAATATTAATTCA
>CAYVUD010000082.1:0-6150 GCA_964454725.1 uncultured Lachnospiraceae bacterium | reverse complement strand
TTGCCGCAAAAGGAACATAGTATTACTTGTGATACGTTTCATTATTGTTGATTTTAAACGCGCGGTAAATCTGCTCGAGAAGCACAACGCGCATTAACCGGTGAGGGAACGTCATTTTGCCGAAGCTGAGCCTCAGATTTGACGCTGCCTTAACGCTATCCGAAAGCCCCGAGGAACCGCCGATTATAAAAGTAATGCCGCTCGCGGACATAGAAACGTCCGCGATTTTTTTCGCGAGCTTTTCCGAGGAAAGCTGCTCGCCCTCGACGCATAGCGCCACGACAAAAGAGTTTCGCGGTATCTTAGCCAAAATCCGCGCGCCTTCCTTTTCCTTTACCGTTTCGTTCTCTTTTTCGGAGGCGTTTTCGGGTATCCTCTCGTCCGCGACCTCGATTATATTCAATTTAACAAACCGCGAAAGACGCTTCGCGTATTCCTCTATCGCGGCGGTGAAATATTTTTCCTTGATTTTCCCTACGCCTATTACGGTGATGTTCATACGTTAAACCTCGTAAATTTATATCTGTCCGCCACCTGAAGAGTCACGTCGTTTCCTACCTTAACTCCCGCGAAGGTAAGAGTGTTGTACGTTTCCATCATCGCTATTTCGGGGTGGTTGTTTTTTTCGCTCAGGTGACCGAGCATAATATGCTCCGTACCGCTTGACACAAGCCGCAGCGCGGTTTTCGCGGCGTTTTCGTTTGAAAGATGCCCAGTGTCGCTTAAAATGCGCTGCTTTAGCGGAAAAGGGTACGGTCCGCACCGGAGCATATCAACGTCGTGATTGGACTCCAAAAGCACCATTTTGCTGTTCGCAAGCTGCTCAAAAAGCGGTTCGCGCATATGCCCGATGTCGGTAGCCAGCGATACTTTCTCGCCGCCTATGTAGAAGCTGTAGCCGACAGGCTCGGCAGCGTCGTGCGGTATGTCAAACGCCTTTACGCCTATTGTGCCTATTTCAAAATCGTGCGAGGAGTCTATAATTTTTATCTGCCCGTCCGCGACTCCGCCTATGTTCATAGCCGCGCGCGTACCCTCCGTCGCGTAAATCGGAAGTCCGTACCGCCGCGCGGCGACTCCCGCGCCCTTTATATGGTCGCTATGCTCGTGCGTTATCAGAAGCGCGTCGAGCGACTCGGGCGACACGCCTATGCGTTTGAGCGACTCGGCAAGCTGTTTCCCCGACATTCCGCAGTCGATTAAAATATGCGTTTTTCCGTCGGCAAGATACGCCGCGTTTCCCGACGAACCGCTTATTAAAGATATAAAATCAACCATTTCGTTATTTCCTCAATATTATTTTCGCGTTACAGTAAAAAGGGCGAGCCGGCAAACCGCTCGTCCTCCGCTTGATTAATCGAAATCCTCTTCAAGCACCTGAATCCTTTCAATATCCCCGCCAAGCTGTATAAATTTTTGCTCAAAATTCTCGTAGCCGCGGTCTATGTGGTAAATATCGGTAATTTCCGTTGTACCCTCAGCCATAAGTCCGGCGATAATCATTGCCGCGCCGCCGCGTAAATCGGTTGCCTTGACCTGAGCGCCTATGAGCTTTTCAACACCGTCTACGATCGCGAGCTTGCCCTCGACGCGTATATCCGCGCCCATACGTTTAAGCTCGTTGGTGTATCGGAAACGGTTGTCCCATACGCCCTCGCGCGCCATACTCGTTCCGGGTATCGTCGTAAGGTAAGCCACAAGCTGCGGCTGCATATCGGTCGGGAACCCGGGATAGGGGAGCGCGATAAAATTAATCCGCCTGAGCTTTGCGCCGTCTTTGACATATACCCGCACGCTGTCCGGATTTTCCTCAACCGACACTCCGGATTCGATAAGCTTCGCGCTTATAACCTCTAAATGACGCGGTATTACGTTCTTAAGCGTAACGTCGCCTCTTGTCGCCGCCGCCGCGATCATAAATGTTCCCGCCTCGATTTGGTCGGGAATAATTGTGTATATTCCGCCGTGAAGCTCCTTAACGCCGCGGATTTTTATCGCGTCCGTGCCCGCGCCGCGTATATTCGCGCCCATAGCGTTTAAAAAGTTGGCGAGATCCACTATATGCGGTTCCTTGGCGGCGCTCTCGATTACGGTCGTACCCTCCGCCGTAACCGCGGCGAGAATGGCGTTTACCGTCGCGCCGACGGTAACGACGTCGAAAAATATACTGCTCCCTATGAGAGCGTCGGCGCTGCCGTTAATAACTCCGCGCGAAATATCTATATCCGCGCCGAGCGCCTCAAAGCTCTTTATGTGCTGATCGATCGGACGAGTGCCGAAATCGCAGCCGCCGGGAGGGTCGATGCTGAACTTGCGAAAACGTCCCAGAAGCGCGCCCATAAGGTAGCTTGAGCCGCGCATTTTTCGGGTCAAATCGCCGCGCGGCGTCCAGGAATTTACGTTTGAGCAGTTTATTTCAACGGTATTGTTATCTATATATTTAATATCAGCGTTAAGGTTTTCGAGGATTTTTAGGTACAGCTTTACGTCTTTTATGTTTGGCAGATTTTCAATGCGGCAGGTGTCGTTTACCAAAAGGCACGCCGGCAAAATCGCGACAGCCGCGTTCTTGGCGCCGCTTATGGTAACCTCGCCGCGCAAACGGTTCCCGCCCTTAACCAAAAGCTTTTCCATTGTTCCACCTCTTCTGAAGTTTATTACCTTTCTATTATACCAGAAAAAAATGTAAAAAGCAATAAAAAATTAATACGGGGCGCGGACAATAGCGCGTATTAAAGAAAATCCGAGAATAATCGCATTTTGCGCCGCCCTTTTTCATATGCTTATATCGGACTTGCTTGGAAGGAGAGGAAGCGTATGATAAAATTCGGAAAGGTTTACATAAATCCTATAACAATAGCGATGCTCGCGGTGTGCTATATAACGCGCCGTCTTGAGATGTTTTATATCTGCTACGGAGTTATGACGCTGCACGAGCTGTCGCACCTTCTTGCGGCAAAGATGATAGGGCTGAGACCCGCGTATATGGCGTTTCACCCGTTCGGCGTTAATTTAAAGCTCAAAAATAAGATAATATGCCGTCTGAGCGACGAGCTGATACTGTATCTTGCCGGACCTCTCTGCAATATTCTTCTGGCGTGTCTGTCGCTTTTTCTGTATCGGTTTTATCCAAATCCGTGGCTGAGGTTCTTCTACGGCTGCAATATAATCCTGTTTGTTATGAATATGCTCCCCGTAACGCCTCTCGACGGCGGAATTGCGCTTAAAAAGCTTTTAATGTACCGCGCGGGCTATAAAAGAGCGGGGCGGATAATGACGGCGGTTTCGGCAATTATCGGCGCGGGACTTTTTCTGCTCGGCGCGTATGTTTTGTATGTGACTCGGTTTAATTACTCGGTGCTGTTTCTGTCCGTATTTTTGCTCGGAAACGCGTTTACGCAAAAGGAAAAGTACAACGTCGATTACGTTAAGGAGCTGATGTTCTATAAGGACAAACACTCGCCGCGCGTCCGTCATCATATCGAAAACGAGGGCGCGGACTACAGAAAAACGTCGGAAAAATTCAACTCGGGCGCGTATTCGGTCGTATATTTCCTCGACAAACGGGGAAAAATCAGTAAAATTATGACGGAAACCGAAATAATTGATAAAATTTTGGAGTGATTGTATCAAACTCTTTACAAAATGATAACAACTATAGAAATTTTGTTCGATTTGTGATATAATTTAATCTGTATAAGATTAAATTGATTGTGAGGCTAAATTTTATGGCTGCGAAGAAAAAAGCAACTGCAAAACGAAACACAAGAAAAAAACAAAAAGAAAAAAACGCTTATTATCCGACCTACGTCATAGCCTGTTCGATTCTGACAATTCTTATGGCGGTTTTTATGTACATTTCAAGCGGCGAGGACGGAGTTGTGAGCGCGCTTATAAAGCACGCTATGTGCGGACTTTGGGGACCTGTCGGCTACGCGGTGCCGGCGGTTATGGCGGGACTTTTGATTTACCTCGTTAAGTACAGGGATATTAACCGTTTCTGGCAGAAGCTGTTTTTGCTGCTTCTGGCTATGATAAACGTGAGCGCGATAATAAATCTGTCTGCCGATACGTCGATAAACGACGCGTATTACTGGGGTTCCGTTTACTGCATAGGCGGCGGTTTTTTGGGCGCGTGCGTGAGCGTGTTTATGGAGAAAATGGTACAGACGGCGGCGTCGTACATAATTTTGGTTTTTACGCTTATAATTCTCGCAAGCGGTATCGCCAATATTTCCATATTCGCTCTTGTCGGAAGATATATACGCGAGATGTTTCTGGACGTTAAGGATAAGTGCGCGGACGCGCGCGAGGAGTATACGGAGCGCAGGGAACAGCGTGAGGCGGAGGAAAAGAAAGCGTCGCGCGGCGCGCTTGACGCGGCGCTTGCGTATAGCGACGAGGAAGAGGTTGAGCCGCTGTCAAAACGCCTTGAAAAGCGCAAAACGAAAAAAACAGAGGAGCGAACGCCTGTTTTCGACAACGAGCCGCCGGAAAGCTTTTCGGACGGCATCGACGAGGTGTTCGGCAAGCTGAAAAAGGACGATACGGATATGACCGCGCGGGACGCGGCCGCCGGCGTTAAGCCGGACGGCGCGGAGGACAAGCCCGACAAGGAAAAAACGTCGGCAATAAGCGAGGCGGAAAAGGACGAATTTCATCAGGAGCTTAACTCCGCTATCGAGAAGCCGCCCGTAGAATACGTTTATCCGCCGCTGACGCTTTTGAATAAGCCGAAAACCGTTTCCGGCGACCAGCGAGAGGGAATGCGAAAAACCGCCGAAAAGCTTATTTCCATTCTCGATGATTTCGGAGTTAAGGCAAAGCTTTTGCAGGTCGCGCAGGGACCTACCGTAACTCGCTACGAGATACAGCCCGACACGGGCGTTAAGCTTTCAAAAATTGTAAGTCTTGCGGACGATTTGGCGCTTAATCTGGCGGTTTCGACCGTTCTTATAGCGCCCGTACCCGGCAAGGCGGCGGTAGGCGTGGAGATACCGAATAACAAGGTCGCAAGCGTTTCGATACGCGAAATACTCGATACGTCGGAATTTAAAAACGCGAAATCCAAGCTTACGGTCGCTCTCGGCAAGGACATAGGCGGAAACGTCGTGTTGGGCGACATCGCGAAAATGCCGCACGTGCTTATCGCGGGAGCTACCGGTTCGGGTAAGAGCGTCTGCATCAACACGATTATAATGAGTATTTTATACAAGGCGTCGCCCGAGGACGTAAAGATGATTATGGTTGACCCGAAGGTCGTGGAGCTGGGAACCTATAACGGCATACCGCACCTTTTAATTCCGGTCGTAACAGAGCCTAAGAAGGCGGCGGGCGCGCTTAACTGGGCGGTCGCGGAAATGATGCGCCGCTACGAGCTGTTTAAGGAAACGAGCGTAAGGAAGCTCGAGAGCTATAATAAGCTTATGGAGTCCACGGGCGGCGATAAAATACCGCAGATTGTGATTATAATAGACGAGCTTGCGGATTTGATGATGGTTGCCGCAAAGGAGGTAGAGGACTATATCGTCCGTCTTACTCAGCTCGCGAGAGCCGCCGGTATCCACTTGATAATAGCGACTCAGCGTCCGTCGGTTGACGTTATAACGGGTCTTATAAAGGCTAACGTGCCGTCGAGAATCGCGTTCGCGGTTTCGAGTCAGGTTGACAGCCGAACGATTATCGATAAGGGCGGCGCGGAAAAGCTTCTCGGTATGGGCGATATGCTTTATTATCCTATGGGCGCGCGCTCAACCACCCGTGTTCAGGGCGCGTTTGTTTCGGACGCGGAGATTGAAAAGGTACTTGAATTTATACGAGAAAATGTCGGCGAAAGCCATTACAGCGAGGATTTGGCGGAGCATATAGAGCGCTGCGCCACGGGCGAAAACGGCGTTACGCCCGACGTTGAGGAGGACGGCGACCCGCTTTTGCAGGACGCGATACAGTTGGCGGTCGAAATGGGAAAAATCTCAACCTCGCTCGTGCAGCGGCGGTTGAGCGTCGGTTATTCGCGCGCGGGGCGTATTATAGACCAAATGGAGGCGCGCGGAATTATTTCGGGCGCGAACGGCTCAAAGCCGCGCGACGTTCTGATAAGCCACGCGGATATGGCGGCGGTTGAGGAAACGTACGGCGAAGAGTGATTTT
>CAYVUD010000081.1:0-6300 GCA_964454725.1 uncultured Lachnospiraceae bacterium | reverse complement strand
TGCCGATTGACGCGCCGGTTACGGGAATTTCTTCGACCGATATAAGAAAACGGATTAAAAACGGCAAAACCGTGAAATATATGCTGCCCGATAAAGTCATTGAATATATTGAGGAGAACGGACTTTATGTATGAGGAGATAAAAATTAAATTACAGAAGGTATTAACCAAGAGGCGGTATATTCACAGTCTCGGCGTTGCCGCCGAGGGCGAAAGGCTTGCGGCGCTCTATGGAGCGGACAGCGGTAAAGCGTATACGGCGGGGCTTCTGCACGACTGCGCGAAGGAAATTAAAAATCAAGCGGCGATGTGCGACGAGCTTGGCATTGAGATAGACGATATAATGAGGCGGAATACGGGGATTATTCACGGCATACTCGGGGCTGAGGTCGCGAGGCTTGATTTTGGAATTGACGATGAGGAAATTCTCGGAGCGATCAGGTGGCACACCATAGGGAAAGCGAAAATGACGCTTTTGGAAAAGATAATATATATCGCGGATTTTACAGAGGCAAATCGTGATTTTGAGGGCGTGGACGAGCTTAGGAAAGCGGTCGATAAAGATATTAATGAAGCGATTATAATAAGCGTACAGAAACAGCTTGCGCGGTTTGCGAAAAAAAGGCAAGCCATACACCCCAATACAATTCATATGTGGAATGATTTAATAAGGAGCTGATTAATATGAATAAGAAGGTCGAGATTATAAAAAACGCGCTCGAGGACAAGAAGGCGTCCGATATTGAGATAATCGACGTCGCGGAGCATACCTCGCTTGCGGATTACTTTGTAATCGCCTCGTGTCAGTCGGGCGTTCAGGTAAGAGCGTGCGTTGACGAGGTTGAGGAAAAGCTTGAGGAAACGGGCGTTCGCGTAAATCATAAAGAGGGTTATCAGGGCGGAAGCTGGATTTTAATGGATTACGGCGACGTAATAGTACACGTTATGCAGCAGGAAACCCGTAAATTCTATGACATCGAGCGGTTATGGAACGACGCGGGCAAGACCGCCGAAGAGAAAAACTAAATCTTATATAAGGAGCAAATATACAAATGGAAAGCTATAATTTTAAAACCATTGAAAAGAAATGGCAGGATAAATGGGAGGAAGCGGGCGCGTTTCACGCCGAGACGAACTCGAAAAAGCCGAAATATTTTACTATGATCGAGTTCCCGTACCCTTCGGGCGCGGGCTTGCACGTCGGACACCCCAGAAGCTACACCGCTCTCGATATTATCGCGCGCAAGCGCCGTATGGAGGGCTACAATGTACTTTATCCCATAGGCTGGGACGCTTTCGGTCTGCCGACGGAGAATTTCGCGATTAAGAACAAGGTTCACCCGAAAATCATAACCGCGAAGAATATTGAAAATTTCACGCGCCAGCTTAAGATGCTCGGATTTTCGTTTGACTGGTCAAGAGAAATTAACACAACAGACCCGAATTATTATAAATGGACGCAGTGGATATTCCTGCAGCTCTTTAAGCACGGTCTTGCGTATAAGCAGGAAATGCCTATAAACTGGTGTACGGGCTGCAAGGTCGGACTTTCCAATGAGGAGGTCGTAAACGGTGTGTGCGAACGCTGCGGAAGCGAGGTCGTGCAGAAGCGCAAGAGCCAGTGGATGCTTAAAATCACCGAGTACGCGCAAAGACTTATCGACGATTTGGACGACGTTGACTATCTCGAAAAGATAAAGATTCAGCAGAAAAACTGGATAGGCAGAAGCGAGGGCGCGGAGGTTAAGTTTAAGCTTTCCACCGGCGACGAAATGGTTGTTTATACCACCAGAGCCGACACGCTTTTCGGCGCGACGTATACCGTTATGTCGCCCGAACACGAGCTTATCGAAAAGATGAAGGACTCGATTACAAACTACGGCGAGGTTTTAAAATATAAGACCGAGGCGGCGAAGAAATCGGAGTTTGAGCGCACGGAGCTTGCGAAGGACAAGACGGGCGTTAAGCTTGAGGGTATTTACGCGATAAATCCCGTAAACGGAAACCATATTCCGGTATTTATTTCCGACTACGTGCTTGTAACCTACGGCACCGGCGCGATTATGGCGGTTCCCGCGCACGACAGCCGCGACTGGGAATTTGCGAAGAAATTCAATCTGCCGATTATAGAGGTTGTTTCGGGCGGAAAGAACGTGCAGGAGGAAGCGTACACGGACGTTTATAAGGGCAATATGGTAAATTCGGGCTTTTTGGACGGTATGCCGGTCAAAAAGGCGATTCCCGCGATGATAGATTGGCTCGAAAAAGAGGGACTCGGCAAACGCAAGGTAAATTATAAGCTGCGCGATTGGGTATTCTCGCGTCAGCGTTATTGGGGCGAGCCTATTCCGCTCGTGTATTGCGAAAAGTGCGGCTGGGTTCCCATTCCCGAAAGCGAGCTGCCTTTGGAGCTGCCGGAGCTTGATACGTTTGAGCCGGGCGAAAACGGCGAGTCGCCGCTGGCAAAGGCTTACGACTGGATCGAAACAACGTGTCCGCACTGCGGCGGCAAGGCGCGGCGTGAAACGGACACGATGCCGCAGTGGGCAGGCTCAAGCTGGTATTTTTTAAGATATACAGACCCGCACAACAACGACGCGCTCGCGTCAAAGGAGGCTCTGGATTACTGGCTGCCGGTTGACTGGTACAACGGCGGTATGGAGCATACGACGCTTCACCTTCTGTACTCGCGTTTCTGGCATAAGTTCCTCTATGACATTGGCGTGGTTCCGACGAAAGAGCCGTATATGAAGCGTACCTCACACGGTATGATTTTGGGCGAGAACAACGAAAAAATGTCAAAATCGCGCGGCAACGTCGTAAATCCCGACGAGGTCGTGGAGGAGTTCGGCGCGGACGCGTTCAGAACCTACGAGATGTTTATCGGCGCGTTTGATCAGTCCACTCCGTGGTCGCAGCAGGGGTTGAAGGGCTGCTATAAGTTTTTGGAAAGAGTCTGGAACTTGCAGCCTATGGTGAATGGCGACACGGGCTACAGCGCCGATTTGGAAAACAGCGTGCATAAAACGATAAAGAAGGTCGGCGAGGACTTCGAGAGAATGAAATTCAACACCGCTATCGCGGCGATGATGAGCCTCGTAAATGATTTTTATAAAAAAGGCTCCGTCACGAAAGGCGAGTATATGACGCTTATAACGCTTCTTAACCCCGTCGCGCCGCACATTACCGAGGAGCTGTGGCATATTTACGGCAACGACAGTCTGCTCTCGCTCGAACCGTGGCCCGAATACGACGAGGCGAAAACGGTTGACGACGAGATTGAGATTGCCGTTCAGATTAACGGCAAGATAAAGGACAAAATGATGATTGCCGCCGGACTTGACAGGGAAGGAACTCAGGAAGCGGCAATGGGGTCGGAAAAGATTAAGGAGCTTATCGAGGGTAAAAACGTGGTAAAGGTTATCGCGGTTCCCGGGAAGCTCGTAAACATAGTTGTAAAATAATTGCGGGGGCGGCTGTAAGCCGCCCGTATTTTTGGACGGAGAAGGTATGGACAGTCTGATTTACAGTTTAAACGCGACAGTACCGGTATTTCTGGTAATTTTGATAGGGTATTTTCTTAAGCAAATCAAAATGCTCGACGGCGCGTTTGTAAAAACGGCGAACAGGTTTAATTTCAAGGTAACTCTTCCCGCGCTGCTTTTCGCGGATTTGTCCGCAACGGACATTATCGGGAATTTTGACGTAAAATACGTGCTTTTCTGCGCGCTGGTTACGATTACGGCAGTCGCGGGACTGTGGATCGGAGCGAAGCTTTTTGTAAAGGACAAGTCGATTATAGGAGAGTTCGTTCAGGCGGGCTACCGTTCGAGCGCGGCGGTTTTGGGCGTGGCGTTTATACAGAACATTTACGGAAACAGCGGTATGGCTCCCGTTATGATAGTCGGCTGCGTGCCGCTATTCAATATATTCGCCGTACTTGTACTTACGTTTGAGGGTGAAAACAAAAAAGGCTCAAGCGTAAAAGACGCGCTGTTAAATATTGTCAAAAACCCGATTATAATCGGTATCGCGCTGGGCGCGGCGGCGTCTTTGATCAAGCTCGATTTACCGGACATACTCGATAAAACGATAGATATGATCGCGAAAATCTCAACGCCTCTCGCGCTTATCGCCATAGGCGCGGGCTTTGAAGGGAAAAAGGCGATAGCGAAAATCAAGCCGACGGCTGTTGTTTCGGTTATAAAGCTTATAGTTTTGCCCGCGGTGTTTTTGCCGATAGCGGTAAAAATGGGCTTTCGCGATCAGGAGCTTGTGGCGCTTATAATAATGCTCGCCTCGCCGACAACTCCGTCAAGCTACATAATGTCAAGGAATATGGGACACGAGGCGGTTTTGACCTCGAGCGCGATCGTCGTTACGACGCTTCTGTCGTCTTTGACGCTTACGTTCTGGATTTTTATGGCGCGGTACCTTGGATATATAATGTAAAATACCCATATACTTGACTAAATAAGGTAATATGTGGTATAATATATGCGTTGTAATAATGTTCGGACTTGTAATTTGATTAAAATTACGCAAAAAAAATAACACAAGGAGGTAATATTTTGGCAAAAACTAAAAAACTCAAAGTCATACCTTTGGGCGGTCTTGACGAGATCGGTAAAAATCTGACCGCCTTTGAGTACGGAAACGAAATAATTATGGTTGACTGCGGTATGGCGTTCCCCGACGATGATATGCCGGGCGTTGATATGGTTATCAACGACATCACCTATCTTGAGAAAAACTGGTCTAAAATAAAGGGAATTTTCCTTACGCACGGACACGAGGACCATATCGGCGGACTGCCGTATTTCTTAAAGGCGATAAACGTGCCGGTTTACGGCACAAGACTGACTCTCGGACTTGTGGAGCATAAGCTCAAGGAGCATAACATTCTCTCGCAGGTAAAGCTTGTACGGGTAAAGGCGGGAAACACGGTGACCGCGGGACAGAACTTCAAGGTGGAGTTTATCCACACCAACCACTCTATAGCCGACTCCGTGGCGCTCGCGATTAAAACGCCGGTCGGAACGGTTGTGCATATGGGCGACTTTAAAATTGACACTACGCCGATAGTCGGCGATATGATTGACTTGGCGAGACTCGGAGAACTCGGAAACGAGGGCGTTCTCGCGCTTATGTCGGACAGCACAAATGTGGAGCGCCCGGGCTTCGCGATGAGCGAACGCTCGGTAGGCGAGAAGTTTGAACAGATTTTCAAGGGCTGCAACAAGCGCATAATCGTCGCGACGTTCGCGTCGAACGTGCATAGAGTGCAGCAGATTATAGACGCGGCGGCAAAAAACGGAAGGAAGGTCGCGGTTTCGGGACGGAGTATGGAGAATATCGTTGAGATTTCCATACTTTTAGGCTATATGAAAGTACCCGAGGGAGTCCTTATAAACATTGACACCATAAATAAATACAAAAAAAATCAGATCGTTATTATTACAACAGGCTCTCAGGGCGAGCCTATGAGCGCGCTCACGAGAATGGCATACAGCGACCACAGAAAGGTCGAGGTTACAAAGGACGACCTTATAATACTTAGCGCGACGCCCATTCCGGGCAACGAAAAATCCGTTTCAAACGTCGTAAACGAACTGTTTAAGATAGGCGCGGAGGTTATCTATAAATCTCTTGCCGAGGTTCACGTTTCGGGTCACGCGTGTCAGGAGGAGCTAAAGCTTATTCTGGCTCTTATAAGACCCAAATTCTTTATTCCCGTGCATGGCGAGCATAGACATCTTGTTTTGCATAAGGAGCTTGCGGCGAAGGTTTGCGTACCCGAAAAGAACAGCTTTGTTCTCGCCAACGGCGACGTTCTGGAGCTGGACTCCACGCACGCGAAGGTTACGGGAAGCGTTCAGGCGGGAAAGATACTTGTGGACGGTCTGGGCGTGGGCGACGTCGGAAATATCGTCTTGCGCGACAGAAAGCACTTGGCGGAGGACGGTCTTATAATTGTCGTTGTGACGATTTCGCACGACGACAGAAAGATGGCTTCAAAGCCCGACGTTATATCGCGGGGCTTCGTCTATGTGCGTGAGGCGGAGAACCTTATAGAGGGCGTGAAATATGTCGCGGCGGACAGCGTTGAAAGCTGTCTTGGCAGACGCAATATGGATTGGTCAACTCTCAAGAGCAATCTCAAATCCTCGGTAGCGCATTATATATATGAAAAGACAAAGCGCAACCCGATGATTCTGCCGATTATTGAAGAGATATAAGAAATAAAGGCGAAATAATTTTTATGAACGGAACGCTGCCGAACGCGGCGCTCCGTTTTTTT
>CAYVUD010000080.1:3832-6624 GCA_964454725.1 uncultured Lachnospiraceae bacterium | reverse complement strand
GCGCGTGAAACGGGAGCGCGTATTGAATGTTCGGTTTCGGCTGCCGCCGCGCATATTCAGCAAATCCTTGAAATAAAAGCGAAATGGCTCGTTTATGCCGACGGCTCGGTCAAATTGGAAGCGGAGTTTGTCAGGAACACCGATATGCCGTATTTGCCCAGAATCGGTTTGAGAATGTTTGTGCCAAAGAAATTTGACAGGTGCGGATATTACGGCTGCGGCCCGTATGAGAGCTACAGCGATAAAAGGAGCGCGTCGTATATAGGCGGATTTGAGGCGGATATAGCGCGTATGCACGAGGACTACGTAAAGCCGCAGGAGAACGGCAGTCATTGCGACTGCCGATTTGCGGAATTTATGTCGGGGGAGCGCAAAATCCGCGCGGAGGGCGAATTTTCGTTTAACTTTTCGGAGTATACTCAGGAGGAATTGGCGCGGAAAAAGCATAATTTCGAGCTTCAAAAGAGCGGTTATTCGGTTATATGCCTGAATTTCTTTGAGAGCGGCATAGGCTCAAACAGCTGCGGTCCGCTGCCTTCGGATAAACATAAGATAGATGGGAAATACTATAACGCGGATATTTTCTTCAAAATAAGTTAAATTATGACGAATTGCGAAAACTGTTGACACGGTAAGCGCGATATGTTATTCTTATTTCAGACGAAAAACCGCTTTACGGATAAGATGTACAAGCCCCGCGGGGCGCGTTAAAAGGAGGAAAATCCTATGATAAAGGAATTACCGGCGGAGTGGGAAGGCTTTGTTACGGGTAAATGGAGCGAGGGCGTAAACGTCCGCGATTTTATTCAGAAAAATTATACTCCCTACGAGGGCGACGAGAGCTTTCTCGAGGGCCCGACGGACGCCACAAAAAAGCTTTGGGACGAGGTGAGCGAGCTTTCAAAAAAAGAACGCGAGGCGGGCGGCGTGCTCGATATGGACACGAAAATCGTTTCGACCATAACCTCGCATAAGGCGGGTTATCTCGATAAGGAGCTTGAACAGATTGTAGGCCTTCAGACCGATAAGCCCTTCAAGCGTTCGCTTCAGCCCTTCGGCGGAATACGAATGGCTCAGAACGCGTGCCGTGAAAACGGCTACGAGGTAGACCCCCAAGTGGTTGAAATATTTACAAAATACAGAAAAACGCATAATCAGGGCGTGTTCGACGTATACACCCCCGAAATGCGCCTTGCCCGCCATGCCGCTATTATAACGGGTCTGCCCGACGCTTACGGCAGAGGCAGAATTATCGGCGATTACAGACGTGTCGCGCTGTACGGAGTCGATTTGCTGATTGAGGACAAAAAGCATCAGCTTGAAACGTCGCTTGTGAGAATGACGTCGGAAAACATACGGCTTCGCGAGGAGCTTTCCGACCAGATACGCGCTCTCGAGGAGCTAAAGGAACTCGGCAGTATCTACGGCTTCGACATTTCAAAGCCCGCCAAAAACGCGAAGGAAGCGGTACAGTGGCTCTATTTCGGCTACCTCGCCGCGGTAAAGGAGCAAAACGGCGCGGCGATGAGCCTTGGAAGAACGTCAACGTTTCTGGACGTTTATATTGAGCGCGACCTCAAAAACGGCGTTATAACCGAAAAAGAGGCGCAGGAGTATATCGACCATTTCATAATGAAATTGAGACTTGTCAAGTTCGCGAGAACTCCCGATTATAACGAGCTTTTCTCGGGCGACCCGACATGGGTGACCGAGTCGATAGGCGGTATAGGCATAGACGGCCGTCCGCTTGTTACGAAAAACTCGTTTAGGTACCTGCACACGCTCGAAAATCTCGGTACCGCGCCCGAACCGAATATGACGGTCTTATGGTCTGTAAGGCTGCCGAGAAAATTTAAGGAATACTGCGCGAAAATCTCAATCGACACCTCGTCGGTTCAGTACGAGAATGACGATATGATGCGCGTTACCCACGGCGACGACTACGCGATAGCGTGCTGCGTTTCCTCGATGCGCGTCGGCAAGGAAATGCAGTTCTTCGGCGCGAGGGCAAACCTCGCCAAGTGCCTGCTTTACGCTATAAACGGCGGTGTTGACGAGCGGCTTAAAATCCAGGTAGGGCCGAAATACCGCGCCGTTGAGGGCGATTATCTCGACTTTGACGACGTTATGGAAAAGTACGACGATATGATGGAATGGCTCGCGGGCTTGTATGTCAATACCCTCAACGTCATTCATTATATGCACGATAAATACTGCTACGAAAAGCTTCAAATGGCGCTTCACGACCGTGATGTTAAGCGTTGGTTCGCTACCGGTATCGCGGGACTTTCGGTTGTCGCCGACTCGCTCAGCGCGATTAAGTACGCCAAGGTAAAATGCGTACGCGACGAAAACGGAATAGTCGTTGACTACGACGTGGAGGGCGATTTCCCCAAGTACGGCAACAACGACGACCGCGTGGACGAGATAGCGGTGGATATAGTAAGGCGGTTTATGGACAAGATAAGAAAGCACCATACCTACCGCCACAGCGTTCCTACGATGTCAATTCTGACGATTACATCGAATGTCGTTTACGGCAAAAAGACCGGCAACACCCCCGACGGACGTAAGGCGGGCGTACCGCTCGCGCCGGGCGCGAACCCTATGCACGGCCGCGACTCAAACGGCGCTGTCGCGTCATTGGCGTCTGTCGCCAAGCTTCCGTTTAAGGACGCTCAGGACGGTATTTCAAACACATTCTCAATCGTGCCTGACGCTCTCGGCAAGGACAACGCGGTTTTTGTCGGCGATTTGGATATAGAATTAAATTTGGATAAGGGCTGCTGCGA
>CAYVUD010000080.1:0-3732 GCA_964454725.1 uncultured Lachnospiraceae bacterium | reverse complement strand
AGAAAGGAATGATTAAAATGGCAAACAATCAGCAGGTAGACAATCTTGTAAATTTGCTTGACGGCTACGTTGAGCAGGGAGGACATCACCTAAACGTAAACGTGTTCACGCGCGAGACGCTTCTCGACGCGCAGAAGCACCCCGAAAAGTACCCTCAGCTTACGGTTAGGGTCTCTGGCTACGCGGTAAACTTCATTAAGCTTACCAAGGAGCAGCAGGACGACGTAATCTCGCGAACCTTCCATAAGGGAATGTAATCATAAGGAGCGGTTTTACCGCTCCTTTAACGGCTTTTAAAGGGCTTTTAAAGGAGGGTCGGGTTATGATTGGATATATTCATTCGTTGGAGTCGTTCGGCACCGTGGACGGGCCGGGAATACGGCTTACGGTGTTTATGCAGGGCTGCCCGATGCGGTGCCTGTACTGCCATAATCCCGACACGTGGCGCTTCGACGGCGGCACGGAAATAACGGCTGACGAAATACTGAAAAAATACGACAGCGTTAAGGCGTTTTTAAAAAGCGGCGGCATAACCGTAACCGGCGGCGAGCCTCTTGTGCAGATCGATTTTGTGACGGAGCTTTTTGAGAAAGCGAAGAAAAAGGGAATACACACGTGCGTTGACACGTCCGGAATTACGTTTGACCCGAGGGACACTAAAAAGCTTGATATTCTTATGCAAGCGACGGATTTGATAATGCTCGACGTCAAGCATATAGACGATACCGAGCATAAAAAGCTTACGGGACATTCAAACGCAAATATTTTGAAATTCGCGAAATACACCGAAGAAAAAGGCGTGGATTTATGGATAAGACACGTTGTTGTTCCGGGGATAACCGATAATGAGGAATATCTTTACCGGCTCGGCGAGTTTATAGGGACACTAAAAAACGTAAAGGCGCTCGACGTCCTGCCGTACCACGATATGGGCAAGGTCAAGTATAAAACGCTCGGTATCGAGTACCCTCTCGGGGACACTAAACCGCTCGGCAGGGCGGACGCGATGAGGGCGAGGGAAACGATACTTGACGGAATGAGAAGCGCAAGACAAAGGGGACACTAAAAATGTCTCTTTTTTCATATACCGAAATTATACCGAATGTATTGATTTTATTTGCCGGTTGTGATAAAATATACGTATATTCTGACGATTGGAGAAATAAAGGAGGAATATAAAATGTATGATGCAAAATCGCCGAATGCCTCTGATTTTATAAACCACGAGGAAATTTTAGCTTCGCTCCGATGGGCGGAGGAGAACAAAAACGACCGCGCTCTTATCGAGAGCGTTATTGAAAAGGCGCGCGATTATAAGGGAATAACACACCGTGAGGCCGCGCTTCTTTTAGCGTGCGGGGACGAGGACTTAAACGAGAAGATGTACTCGCTCGCGCGTGAAATCAAGCAGAAGATTTACGGCAACAGAATAGTTATGTTCGCGCCGCTCTACCTGTCGAATTACTGTATAAACAGCTGCGTGTACTGCCCGTACCACGTTAAGAACAAGCATATTTGCCGCAAGAAGCTCACTCAGGAGCAGGTGAGGGAGGAAACGATTGCCTTGCAGGATATGGGTCATAAGCGGCTTGCGCTTGAGGCGGGCGAGGACCCCGTTAATAACCCGCTTGAGTACATACTCGAGTGTATACATACAATTTACGGAATAAAGCATAAAAACGGCGCTATACGCCGCGTAAACGTCAATATAGCCGCGACTACGGTCGAGAATTACAAACGTCTTAAGGACGCGGGAATAGGTACGTATATCCTGTTTCAGGAAACGTACAATAAGGAGCATTACGAGGAATTGCACCCCGCGGGACCCAAGCACGACTACGCGTACCATACCGAGGCTATGGACAGGGCGATGCGGGGCGGAATTGACGACGTGGGTCTGGGCGTGCTGTTCGGACTCGACACGTATCCGTATGAGCTTGTCGGCATATTAATGCACGCAGAGCATCTCGAAGCGGCTTTCGGCGTCGGTCCGCACACGATAAGCGTACCGAGAATTTGTCCCGCCGACGATATTGACGTGGGCGATTTCTCGAATGCCGTTCCCGACGCTATGTGGCAGAAGATTATAGCGATTATCAGAATCGCGGTGCCATACACCGGTATGATCGTTTCCACCCGCGAGACGGCGAAGAACCGTAAACGCGCTCTGGAGCTGGGCATTTCGCAGATAAGCGGCGCGTCGTCAACGAGCGTGGGCGGTTACGTTGAGCCGGAGAGCGCGGAGGATAACACGGCGCAGTTTGACAGAAGCGATACGCGAACGCTCGACGAGGTCGTGCGGTGGCTGATGGAGCTGGGATATATACCGTCCTTCTGTACCGCCTGCTACCGCGAGGGCAGGACCGGCGACCGATTTATGTCGCTTGCCAAAACGGGCGCTATTCAAAACTGCTGTCAGCCGAACGCTTTAATGACGCTCAAGGAATATCTGGTTGACTACGCTTCCGACGAAACGCGCAAAATCGGCGAAAAGGTAATCGAGGAGGAGCTGAAAAAGGTTCCAAACGATAACGTGCGTAGGCTGGCGCGTGAACATATAAAGGAAATTGAAAACGGAAAACGCGATTTTCGCTTTTAACCGAAAAAGGGCTGCTTTGCAGCCCTTTTTTCAGACCGCGTACAAAACCTGTAAGGTTTTGTTTTGTAAATCTTCACATATAATACTTGAAAAATGTCAAATCCTGTTGTATAATAATTACATATTATATGAAATCGGTGCATATCGATAAAAAAGAAAGGGGTATAAACAGAAATGAGTACATTTATTGAAAAGCTTAAGGCACAGGCGGGAAAGGATATTAAAACCATCGTTCTCGCGGAGGGCGAGGAAATCAGAACGCTCCGCGCGGCGGCGGCGGTTAAAAAGGAAGGCTTCGCGAAAACCGTTCTTATCGGAAATCCCGATAAGGTCGCGGCGGTCGCGGCTTCTGAGAACCTCGATATAGCGGGTATTCCCGTAATCGACAGCGAAAACAGCGATAAAAACGAGGAATACGCGAACGCTTTCTACGAGCTTAGAAAGAAAAAGGGCGTAACGCCCGAGCAGGCGGCGGAAACGATAAAGGACCCGTCATACTACGCCGTAATGATGGTTAAGCAGGGCGACGCGGACGGTATGGTTTCGGGCGCGGTTCACTCGTCGGCGGACACGATTCGCCCGTCGCTCCAGATTTTAAAGACCGCTCCGGGAACGAAGCTCGTTTCTGCGTTCTTTATTATGAATGTTCCCGACTGCGATATGGGTTATAACGGCACGTTCCTGTTCGCGGACTGCGCGCTCAACCAAAACCCGACGGCGGACGAGCTTTCGGAAATAGCGATAGCCTCGGCGGAGTCGTTTAAGGAGCTTGTCGGCGCGGAGCCGCAGGTTGCGATGCTTTCATATTCTACATACGGCAGCGCCAAGAGCGAATTGGTTGAGAAGGTTCAGGAGGCGACAAGACTCGCCAAGGAGAAGGCTCCCGATTTGAGGCTTGACGGCGAATTGCAGCTTGACGCGGCGATAGTTGAGAGCGTAGGAAAGCAGAAAGCGCCGGAATCAAAGGTTGCGGGCAACGCGAATGTTTTGGTATTCCCCGACCTCAACGCCGGAAATATCGGCTACAAGCTCGTTCAAAGACTTGCCAAGGCTCAGGCGTTCGGACCTGTTTTACAGGGCATCGCCGCTCCCGTAAACGATTTATCCAGAGGCTGCAGCGCCGAGGACATAGT
>CAYVUD010000079.1:4348-6775 GCA_964454725.1 uncultured Lachnospiraceae bacterium | reverse complement strand
TGGATAAGTGCAACGAGCAGGAAGCTCTTAACCTTATGAACTACGGTATCGAGGGCACGCATTATACGCTTGACGAAAACGGTTATGTTGTAAAGAGTACGGACGAAACGCTCGCTAAGCAGTATAACGACCTTAACCAGTTCGCGACGGGTATAATCGCCACGGAGCGCACAGTCGCTTATACGACGGACGTTGCGGAAAAGGTTCAGGAGGTTTATGACGATAATGAGCTTTGGGCTGTTGCCAACCCCGCGGAGCCGTATGTATCGGATACATACTCGACAAAGGGTCCGCAGCTTGACGCTATTATGTCGGAGGCTAACACAAAGTACATCGTTGGTCAGATTTCGCTTGACGAGTGGAAGGCTCAGCTTGAGAGATGGAAGACTCAGGGCGGAAACGACGTTATCAAGGAAATGAACGAAGCTTACGCGGCTGACTCATCGGTTCAGAAATAATTTAAAAGAACAGCAGAAAGCTGCCGCTTACGCGGCAGCTTTTTTCTTGCGGAAATTTATCCGCGGCGTGAAATTTTGCTTTACAAAAACACGGCGCCGCCGCGAAACGGTACAAATAATATTGACATAATTTGCACATACTCTAAATGAGGTGTGTATAAATGGATATTTTAAAGGTTTGTCTTACGTCTTTAGGCTCGCTTATAATTTTGTTCTTTTCGACGAAGGTCATAGGGAACAAGCAAATGTCCGAGCTTACGATGTTTGACTATATCAACAGCATTACAATAGGCTCGATCGCCGCGGAAATGGCAACGGACACAGAAAAATTTTATTTACCGCTTATCGCGATTATAATATATACGTTAGTGATTTTGGTTATTTCGCATATAGTCGAGGTAAGCGCGAAGGCGCGGCGGTTTCTTACCGGAAAATCAACCGTTCTTATGGAAAACGGAACGCTTTATCCGAAAAATTTTTCCAAAGCGAAGCTTGACATAAACGAATTTCTTACGCAGTGCAGAGTATGCGGATATTTTAATCTTAACGAAATAGATACCGCGATACTTGAACAGAACGGCAAAATTTCAATTCTCCCAAAGGTTGGCGCGAGACCGGTAAACACGAAGGATTTGAATTTGGCGCTCGCGCGGGAGAAAATATCGGTAAATGTGATTTTAGACGGAAATATAATGACCGATAATTTAAAGCGCAGCGGAAACGATACGGAATGGCTCAAAAGAGAGCTTAAAAAGCGGAATGTCAATATAAGAGATGTGTTTCTCGGAATTTGCGATACGGAAAACAACAAGCTTTCTTTATATATGAAAACCGGAGATAAGCAGGACGGAGATGTGTTTCAGTAACGGCGTAATTTTTCTTTTTACGGGAAAATATTTCCGGATAATCAAAAGGGCGCCGTCGCGCCCTTAAAAATACCGTTTTAAACATTCCATATTCCCGAGCGTATCCTCCATATCGGGGTAATCGCGTATAATTCGGCTTACGCAGCGTTTGCAGAAATCATACCGCAGCTCGGGTATGTCGCGCATTTGCTGCTTCATACCCCAAGTATGAGTGAAGTAGTTCTCGCCGTGAGTGAAGAGCCGCTCCATATTTGAAAACGAGGTATAATAAAGCCCCATTTTCCGCGCGCACATCGGCAAAAGCCGCTGTTCGGCGAAAACCATATACCTTAACGTATCGTCCGTATCGCTGTCGGTGTTTTCCATAAACCGTATCGCCTCGGCGGTGTAGTATTTGAGTAAATCATTGTCCTTGAACACGCAAAAAGCCGTGTTTGCGGCTCTCAGCCGCCAGTCCCAGTCGGGGTCAAATACGTAGCCGCGTTTCATACGGAAATATCCGGCGTCCGGATAAACGTCGGGGTACAAATCCTCGAAATGTATCGTCGTTACCGCGGGAAGCTCGTCAAAGAGCAGCTCGTCCCAAACGATAAAGTCCGTGTCTATTATCGCGACGGGCGCGTTTTCGCCGCTAAGCGCGAACAGCTTTCCCGCCGCCCAGAACACGCCCGCGTTTATGTTTTCGCTCACGCTGTCGAGAGCCGTCGTAATACCGCCGTCCCAGAGAGCCGTCAGACCGTTATTTTCGTAAAATTCTCGTCCGACGGTATCGGTAACCATTTTTATGTTTCCGTTCTTCTCGCGCCATTTGAGGGCGGATAAAACGGTAGTGAGAAGCTCAAAGTCCTCAACCTCATACGGGGAGTCTGTGCGCGTGCGATACGGTTTTGTCCAGTTTACGTGAATTGCGTTCATAATTTCAGCCTTTCCGTCCGCCGCGCCGTGACAGGGACTTTTAAATTAAATGAATACCGTAGCCGTTTACGGAGATTTCCTTTAGTACGCGGGTATATATTTTACGCTTGAAGCCTTGTATAAACGAGGAAAGAGTAAAGCTCCGCGAAAAGCTTGATTTATAGCTTGACGTGAGCCGATAGCTCGAA
>CAYVUD010000079.1:0-4248 GCA_964454725.1 uncultured Lachnospiraceae bacterium | reverse complement strand
CCGCCGTAGGAACCGAGCCGATAGCTCGAAGCGAACGATGAAAACGACGAGCCGCGCCGGAGCGAGGCGGTACCGACCGCTTTATTGCTTATATGTACTGTTTTGCGCCGCTTTTTCGGCGTAAAGCCCGCGCAGGTTATATTGAAATCCGCGGCGTCCCCAAAATCGAAGTAAGCCGTGACGGAACCTATCGCCGTATATGTAATATCGCGGTTTCGGGGAAGGCGAAAGCTGTTGTCGCATAAAAGTATGTCCGCCGCGCCGTTGTTAAGAGCGGCGAGAAGTTCGTCTTGTGTAAAAACAATCGCGTCTGCCATATCAATCCCTCCCGATATTAAGTATAGCATAAAAGGAGCGGTTAAACAAGAAAAATATTGCCGTAATCAGTATTTTTTTTGGAACCGCCATTCGTAGAGCTTGTTTATTTCCGCGCCGTAGAGGAAAATGTTCATACAGAAATAGAGCCAGAGCATAAGAAATACCAATGCCGCAAGGCTTCCGTAAACGTATGAGTAATTCGAGAAATATTCGATATAAATCGAGTAGAAGTACGAGAAAAGTATCCAGCCCGCCGCCGCGCAGAGCGCCCCGGGGAGCTGATATTTAAAGCCCTTTTTCGAGCGCGGCAAAAAGCTGTAGGACAGCGCGAAAACAAGCGTCAGAATTATGATAAAAACGATAATTCTAAAGTGCATAAGGAACGCGACAACCGTACTTATAAAAGGCAGTCTCGGCGCGAGGAAATCCTCTATTTTGCCGCCGAAACCGAAAACGATAATCGTTAAAATCAGAGCCGCTATAAAGATAAGCGTGTAAAGCACAGCCATAAAACGGCTGTAGAAATAGCTTGGCATTTTCTCGGGCTTATAAACATTGTTAATTCCCAGATACAGCGCCATAACTCCCTTTGAAGAGAGCCATAGGGCGGAAACCGCCGTAACGGAGATCAAGGGGGCGTTTGAGGTTTTATTGAAAAGCTCGTTTACGACGGTCGTCAGAAAGCTGCCGATGGTTTCGGGAGCGAAACGGTTTATGGCGGTAAGAACCGTCATTTGATCCATCGGGATAAAGTATTTGAGCAGCGTCAGCAGAAGCATTATAAACGGAATGGTGGAAATTATCAGAAAAAACGACGCCTGCGCCGCGTAAGTGCTGATATTATCCGCTATAACGGTGTTTACAAAGGTTTTAATTTTTCTTATTAAAACATTTACAATTTTCATAAAAATTCCCATAGCCTTTCCGCCCGTAAATATAAATTATATTTTGAAAAACTCGTTAGCGTAGTTTACCGACGCGAGCGCGTCGGGACAGTACATATCCGCGCCTATCATATCGGCGTACTCCTGCGTTAAGACCGCGCCGCCGACCCAGACCTTAACGTCGAGTCCCGCCGCGCGTATAGCTTTTATCGTTTCCTCCATACTTACGACCGTTGTCGTCATCAGGGCGCTTAGCCCGCAGAGGTGAATGTCGTTTTCCGCGAGCGTCTTAACTATTGTTTCGGCAGGCACGTCTTTGCCCAAATCGTAAACGTCGTAGCCGTAGTTTTCAAGAAGCACCTTAACGATGTTTTTGCCTATATCGTGTATGTCGCCCTTGACCGTAGCGAGTACGATTTTGCCCTTGCTCTCCTGTTTCGCGCCCGACGCTTTTATGCGCTCCTTTATCGCCGCGAACGAGTTCTGTACCGTCTGCGCGCTCAGCATTAGCTGCGGGAGAAACATAGTCCCTTTTTCAAATTCCTTTCCGACGGCGTTGAGCGCGGGGATAAGGGTGTTGTTAATAATATCCATCGGCTCGGCTGTATTCAGCGTTTTGACCGTTTCGGCGTAGGATTGATCCTTAAGTCCCTTAACGATTATATCATAGAGCGCGTTCACGCTCTTCTCCTCGGTTTTAACCTCGTCCGCGCGCGTAACGGTCGTCGCGGCTTTTGTTCCGGCGTAAGCCTCAACGTAGTCGGCGCAGCCCTCGTCAAGACACGCGAGAGCGCGGTACGCGCGGTAGACGTTCATCATACTGTCCGCGCACGGGTTTATAATGCACGCGTCGAGACCGCTGTGCAGCGCGAGCGCGAAAAACGTGCCGTTTACTATTTCGCGGCGCGGCAGTCCGAACGATATATTCGATACGCCCAGAACCGTTTTTATACCGAGCTGTTCCTTAATTGCCTTTAACGCCTTAATCGTCTGAGCCGACTCGGTCTGCTGCGCGGAAATGGTGAGAGTGAGCGCGTCCATAACGAGGTTTTTGCGTTTAATTCCGTACTTTGCCGCCTCGTTCGCGATATTTTCCGCGATTTTAACGCGCCCCTCGGCAGTCGGGGGAATACCGTTTTCGTCAAGACAAAGCCCCACGAGAACACCGCCGTATTTTTGCACGATAGGCAGTATGGCGTCAAGGCTTTCTTTTTTGCCGTTTACGGAGTTAATCATCGGCTTTCCGTTATAAATCCGCAGGGCGCGCTCGATCGTTTCGGGGTCGGAGCTGTCAAGCTGCAGCGGCAGATTGACGGCGGCGGATATGGCTTTAACGGCTTTTTCCATTGTTTTACATTCGTCTATCTCCGGCAGACCGACGTTTACGTCAAGTATATGCGCGCCCGCGTCGCGCTGGGAAAACGCCTCGTTTAAGATATAGTCTATATTTTGGTCGCGGAGCGCCTGCTGAAATTTCTTCTTGCCCGTAGGGTTAATGCGCTCGCCTATTATGACGGGGCGGTTGTCGAGAAAAACAGCCTTTGAGTACGAGGTCACGACGGTGAAATCCTTTTCCTCGACCTTGGGCGTGTATTTCGAGCAGGTTTTTACAAGCTCCGCTATATATTCGGGCGTGGTTCCGCAGCAGCCGCCGAGCGCCGACGCGCCGAGCGACGCGATTTTTTCACATTCGAGAGCGAACGTGCGGGGATCCACGTCGTAGACGGTTTTGCCGTTTACTATCTGCGGCAGACCCGCGTTTGGCTGCGCCATAATCGGGATTGACGAAACCTTTGCCAGATCCGCCGTCATTTCGGCTATCTGCTTCGGACCCAGACCGCAGTTTATGCCGATACAGTCCGCGCCCAGAGCCTCGAACATCGCCGACATAACCGTAACGTCGCCGCCGGTAAGGGTCTTATACGACTCGTCAAACGTCATAGTAAGAAAGACGGGAAGGCTTGTGTTTTCCTTTACCGCCAGAAGCGCCGCCTTCGCCTCGAGCGTGTCCGACATAGTTTCGATAATAACGAAGTCAGCGCCGCACCGCTCCGCTATCATCACGGGCTTTTTGAAGCTCTCATAGCACTCGTCAAACGACAAATCGCCCAAGGGTTCGAGCAATCTGCCCGTCGAGCTGACGTCGAACGCGACAAAACGCGGTTTGCCGGACGTTGAATATTTATTCGCCGCCTTTTTCGCGGTTCCTACCGCGGCGGCGATTATAACGTCGAGGCTTTGTCCTATTTCGTCGGATTTCAAGGGGTTTGCGCCGAAGGTGTTGGTCGTTATTATATCGGCTCCCGCCTTTAAATATTCCTCGTGTATATTATATATAAGCTCGGGATTTGTTATGTTAAGAAGCTCGGGTATCTCTCCGCCCTTCATACCGTTTTTCTGGAGCATAGTTCCCATCGCGCCGTCGAAAAACAGTATGCGCTTTCCCAAAATTTCTCTTATATTCATTATGAGTCTCCTTAAAAATTTACATATGCCCGCCGGCAAGCCGAAAATACTTGTCCGCGGCTCCTCACTCGTCTATTATACCTTAAAACAAGGAAAAATTCAACAAAAATAAATAATTCGGCGTTTCGCCGATAAAAATTCAAAAAAGTTGCATAAAACTAACAACGGCTTTGCGGCTTAGTTTTGGGGAAAAGATGTGAAAAAGCCTTGATTTTTATTGTGTTTTTTAAAAAATTTTTATTGCATATTTACAGAAAAAGTGATAGAATTGTTACATAATGTTAACAGAGTATACCGGATTTAACATTTGCGGATACTCCGGATAATATTAATTTATTTATTCTAAGGAGGTTTTTAACTATGTCATACGCACAGGACGTACTTGCAAAGTTAAAAGAAAAAAATTCAAACGAACCGGAGTTTATCCAGGCGGCTACAGAGGTTTTAACCTCGCTTGAGCCGGTAATTGACAGGCATCCGGAGTATGAGAAGGCGGCTCTTTTGGAAAGAATTGTTGAGCCGGAAAGACAGATTATGTTCCGCGTTCCTTGGGTTGACGACAACGGCAAGGTTCAGGTAA
>CAYVUD010000078.1:0-6849 GCA_964454725.1 uncultured Lachnospiraceae bacterium | reverse complement strand
TCCGCGACGCGTTTAACATAGAGCGCGCGGATTTTTTCGTATTCGCCCAGCCCCTTCATAACGCACTCCGTCTCAAACCCCGCGCCGGTAAGCGCGGCGAACCAATCCTTTGCCATATCGTTTCTGGCGTGATCGCCCGAAACAAGCATAAGCGGCATAAGAACCGCCTTTTTTACGGGACTGTCTTTTATTTCGTTTAAAACGTCGTTAAGTGTCGGGAAACCCTCGACCGTTCCGATATACACATTTTTTAAGCCGCGCAGATTAAAACGGTATTTAAGCGCGGGGTAAACCGCGTTTGAGAAATGCTCCGTGCCGTGTCCCATAAGCACGCAAAGCCTGTCCTTGGGAATCTCGTCCTTAAGCGCGGCGATAAGCTCGTCGAAGTCCTCGCTTACAGACAGCAGCGGCCGCGTCACGCTTATTTTTATTCTGTCCGAAAACCGTTTCGCCGTTTCGGTAACCTTGTCGTACTCGAAGCCGTTTATAATATGCGTAACGGCACAGACGACCTCCTTGAAGCCGTCCGAAACAAGCCTTTCAAGCGCCGACCCGACCGTGTCGGTCTCCTCGCCGCGCTCGCGGAGCTTTTTTATAATCATATTGCTTGTAAACGCGCGGCGAACCTCGTAATCGGGGAAAGCGCGGCGCATATCGTCCTCGACCGCGCCGATCGTTTTTTCAAGCGTGTCGGCGTAGCTTGTGCCGAAGCTTACAACAAGAATTGCTTTTTTCATATTTATGACCGTTAATTCCTTTCGCGGAATCAAGGCTGAAAAAATTGTTCGGATTTCCGCTTTGCGGTCTCGCTCATCGCTTTTGCTCCGCAAAAGCCGGCTTCGCCGTCCGACCTTCTCGCCGGCGAGCGGCGCTTTAACGCAAAAAGCGGTGATACGGGCAATTTTATTCAGCCTTTTCTCCGATTATTTTTTCCGCCTGTTTCCTAAATTCGTTAATATCCGTAATTTCAAGCGTTTTGTCCGAAACGAGCGCCGCGAGAAGTCCGCGCTTTTCCGATTTTGACGCGGCGCTTTCCAAAATCCGCTTTCTGTATTCCGCCAAAACCTCGCACAAATCGCCGTACCTTTCGCATTTTTCCGTAAGCTCGTCGCGTATTTTCGCGCCGAGAAGCGGATACGCGCCGTCAGTCGAAACCGCCGCCGTTACGCTTCCCGAGCGCGTGTACGCCATAAACATTAAATCCGAGTCCCCGCCGCCGCAGGAGAGAAACAGCGCGCCGTTTTTTCTCGCCTCTGTTCCGACGCGGCGGTTTAAGTCCGCGCTGTCCGTCGCCGCGACGGCTATAAAGCAGCCGCGAACGTCGGCGGCGGAGTAGGGCTTCTGTATAAAATTAACGTCAAGACCGTCAAAGTCTTTGCTGAGCTTTTCGCTCACCACCGTTACGTCCGCGCCGTTTTTTATAAGCGTTTTTGCCTTTATCGCCGCCGCTTCGCCGCCGCCGACTATAACGCATTTTTTACCCTCCACGTTAAGCATCACCGGAAGCATTACCGTTCCTCCTCAAGCCACCTTGCCGCTTTAACGGCGTAATAGGTTATAATCATATCCGCGCCCGCGCGCTTTATGGCGGTTAGGCTTTCGAGAACCGCGGCTTTTTCGTTTATCCAGTTATTTCGCGCCGCCGCCTTAATCATCGAATACTCGCCGCTTACCTGATAAAGAGCGAGCGGCGCGTTTACGCTTTCGCTTACGCCTTTCGCTATATCGAGATACGGCAGGGCGGGCTTTACCATAACAATGTCCGCGCCCTCCTCTATGTCGAGCGCGGCCTCCGCAGCGGCTTCTTTCCTGCGCCTGAAATCCATCTGGTACGTTTTCCTGTCGCCGAACGCCGGCGCGCTCGCCGCCGCGTCGCGGAACGGTCCGTAAAAAGCCGAAGCGTACTTTACGCTGTATGCCATAATAAGTACGTTTTCAAGACCGTTTTCGTCAAGCGCCGTCCGTATCGCGCCGACTCTGCCGTCCATCATATCCGACGGCGCTACAATGTCCGCTCCCGCTTTGGCGCACGAAACCGAAGCCCTTGCCAAAAGCTCGAGCGTTTTGTCGTTTTGGACGTAACCGTTTTCGACTACGCCGCAATGTCCGTGCGAGGTGTACTCGCAAAGGCAAATGTCGGCGATGACGACCATATCCGGATACAGCTTTTTCGTAAGCCGTATCGCTCTCTGAACTATGCCCTCGTCGTTATATGCCTCGCTTCCGACCTCGTCCTTGTGATTTGGTATTCCGAAATACAGAACCGCCGTAATTCCCGCCGCGCTCACCTCGTCAAGCGCCTTGGGCAAATCGTCCAACGAGTAACGGCAAATTTCGGGCATCGACTCTATTTCCTCGGTTTCGCCCTCGGTGACGAACATCGGATAGATTAAATCCTTCACGCTTACCGCGACCTCGCTCACCAAATCGCGTATTTGCCTCGATATTCTGTTTCTTCTCGGTCTTTTAAGCATTTTCACCGCCTCCGTTTACCATTTTCCGCGCGAGCAAAACGGGGTTCCGCCCGCTCATTTTATTTCTGATTATTTTCCCGCCGGCTTCGCGGAGCGTTTCCATTGTTATTACTCCGCCGCGGACTGTCGCGTATGCGCCGGCGGGCGAGTGACAGCCGCCGCCCGAGAGCCGCAGAAACTCGCGCTCCGCCGTTAGCGCGGTAAACGTGTCCGCGTCGTTTACGGCGGCGGCGTATTCGGCGCGGTCGGAGCGCGTTTCGAGCGCGATTACGCCCTGACCGGCGGCGCTGACAAAATCCAGCGGCGTTATTTTTAATTCCGCGTCGTCTATTCCAAGACGTTCCACCGCCGCTCTCGCGAGCGCTATCGCGTCAAATTCGCCGTTTTTGAGCTTTCCCATACGTGTGCCTATGTTTCCGCGTATCGACCGAATTTCGGCGTTTGGGAAGGCTTCTCGAAGCTGTACCTCGCGGCGCGCGCTTGAGGTGCCTATCGTCTTTATCTCCGGCGTGTCCGCAAGGCTTAACAGAACGTCCCCGTGAGGACCGCGCCTGAGCGCGGCAGCCAATATAAGTCCGTCGGGCAGCTCGGTCGGCATATCCTTCGCGCTGTGAACCGCAATATCTATCTCTCCCGCGAGGAGAGCCGACTCCAGCTCCTTTATAAACACGCCCTTGCCGCCGAAGCTTTTAAGCGGCGCGTTAAGGTTTTTGTCGCCCTCGGCGGAAAAGCCGATTATCTCAAAATCCTCGTCGGGGAATGTCGTTTTGAGCGCCCTGAGCGCTTCCTCCGCCTGACGTATCGCCAGCGGACTTTTTCTCGAACCGATTTTAACCATTTTTTATTTCTCCCATAAACCTCGCGAACTCCTTGTAATTCATTTTCGCTTTCGCGCTGTAAAGTTTTTTGTAAAAAGCGTCCCTTTCGCTTTTGTTTTCAAATTTCATTTTCTCGATAAACGGCTTGGCGTCGCGGAAAATCCGCCACACCAGAAACTCGTTTACGTACCTTTCGAGTATAGCCTCGGCTTTTTTCGTCTCGGCAAGCTTTTTTCTGTTGTTTTCCTCGCTTAAGGCGCGCAAATCGTCTATGTTTTTGTAAATTCCGCCGCCGATTCCCTCGATGTCCTTGGGTACGGCGAGGTCAATAAAAATCCTCTTCTTTTCGGTTTTCAGAGCCGCGGCGGTTTCTTTTGCCGTAAGGGTATAGTGCGGACTCGCGGTCGCGCTTATAACGACGTCCATATCGTCGAGGTACGCGTAACGGTCGGCGTAGTCTATGACCCTCGCGCCGTCAAAATCGCTCTCCTCCGTTACGTTATGGGTGCGCGAGGTGACAAATAAATTCAGCTTGCGAAGAGAGCGCAAATCCTTAAAAACTATGCCGCCCATTTTGCCCGACGCGCCGATAACGAGCGCGTTTTTTTTATCGAGCGAGCCAAGCTCGTTTTCGCACAGCTTTATCGCTATTGTCGCCGCCGAAACGGGCGTTTTCGACAGAAGCGTGTCGGTTTTGACCCTTTTCGCGCCGGTAACCGCGAGGCGAAAAAGGGTGTTTAGATATACGCCCGACGCGCCGTTTTCAGCCGCAAACGCGTGCGCGTCCTTGACCTGACCGAGTATCTGATCCTCGCCGACAATCATCGACAAAAGCCCCGCCGCGGTTTCGGCGAGATGTCTTACCGCGCTTTCGTTTTTGTAAATTTTCGTATAGGGCGAAAAGTCAAAGCCGCCGCCGAGCGTTTTGAGGTACTCCAAAAACGCGCCGCTTATGTCCGACTCCGCCGCGAGATAAAACTCGGAACGGTTGCAAGTCGAAACAATAACACATTCCTCCGCGAGAGTTTCCGTTACGGCGCGCAGAATTTGCGCCTGTTTTTTCTTTGTAAACGCCAGTCTTTCAAGAACCGCGAGCGGCGCTGTTTTGTAACTTAAGCTTATCGCGAAAAGCTCCATTTTAACTCACCGTTTTTTCACTATAATCGTTGTAAAATATCCGTATTCTCCGTCCCTTTTAAGCGGCTCCACCGTTTCGTTTTCCATACCGACTTCGCTCGCGGCGACCGCGTTTTGGGTCAAGCCGAGGCTGTCGAGGCAATCGTATATTTTATCGGCGCTTTTTCCCGCCTTCATTATCACCGTGTTGCCGAAGGCTTTTAAAATGCCGTTAAGCTCGCCGACGTCCGTTACGGCGGGTACGATAGCGAGAGAATCGGTCCCTTCGCAAAGGCTTACTCCCGCGCGCGCCGCCGCCGCGCAAAACGACGGTACTCCCGCGACCGTTTCGGTTTCGTAGCCCGCCTTAATAAGCCGCTCGCCGACGTAGGAACACGTGCTGTAGAGCGACGCGTCGCCCAGAGTAACCATCGCGGCGGTTTTGCCCTCGTCTAAAACAGCGGCGATTTTTTCCGCCGCGATACGGCGTGATTTAAGCCGCTCGTCACGGCAGCGGCTCATCGGGAACTCAAGCTCCAAAACAGCTTTTCCGCTTAAATCGACCGCCTTTTTCGCTATCTCGAAAGCGGTGGATTTTTCGCCGCGCGCCTTTACCGGTACGGCAATTACGTCCGCGGCTTCAAGAACGCGTTTCGCCTTCAGCGTCATATATTCAAAATCGCCGGGACCCACCCCGACAGCGTAAAATTTTCCGTTCACTTTAATTTCCATAGCCTTTCCGCCCACAAATAACAATAAAAAAATTTCCGCGTCTTACCGTGGGCGGATAAGGCGTTAAACGTAACCGCGCAGCGCGATTTATCGCGCCGCGTCCTCCAAAATACCGCTTATTACGCTTTTCGCGTCGGCGTTTTTCGCCGTTTTGTAAATTTTAAGACCGCGTTTTTCGGCGATCTCGGTTGTGCGCGCTCCGATCGAAACGAGCCGCGCGCCCGTGTCCGCCCCCGCAAGCTCGACAAAGGCTTTTGCCGCCGAGCCGCTCGACAAAATAACGTAGTCCGCGTCCCTGACGGCGAGCCGCGCCGCCTCCGCCTTGCGGTAATTTGTTTCGGCGCGGTAGAGCGCAAGCTCGGTATATGGTATACCGTTTTCGCGAAGCGTTTTCGGTATCCGCTCCGCCGCGGTTTCGGCGCGAGCCAAAAGCACGTTGCCGGACGGCGCGATATTGGTTTTGAGAAGCTCCGAGAGCGACTCGCTGTCATACTTATCCGGTATCAGATCCGCGTAAAAGCCGCGCTCCGACAAAGCCCTTGCCGTCCGCGCTCCGATAACCGCGAATTTCGCGTTTGAGAGAACGCGTATATCGGTTTTTGACCGTCTGAGGTAATCGAAGAAAATATTGACCCCGTTGGCGCTCGTGAAAACGATATGCGTAAAGTCCGGTAAATTTATTTTTTTGAAATTCTCGTAATTTACAGGCGTTATTTTTATAAGGCTTACCTCGGTAAGCTCTCCGCCGTACTTCTCGATTTCGGCTTTAAAATCAGCCGACACCGCCCTTGTCGCGGTTGAGACGATTTTTATTCCGCAAAGCCTTCCCGCCGGTGAAAACCACTCGACTTTTTCCCCCACGACGTCCCCGACGATAATTACGGCGGGGAAAGGAAGTCCCGCGGCTTTTTCGGCAATATCCGAAAGCGTTCCCGTGACGCATCGCTGATTTTTAAGCGTTCCGTTTGAAACGACCGCGGCGGGCGTTTGGGGATTTTTGCCGTTTTGTAAAAGCTTTCGGGTGATTTGGGGCAGATTTTTAAGTCCCATTAAAAATACAAGCGTACCCTCCTCCTTCGCGAGAACGGAGTAGTCGATATGCTCGTTTTTCTCGTGACCGGTTATAACGTGAAACGACGACGCGGCGTTTCGGCGCGTTACGGGAATACCGGCGTATTCCGCCGCCGCGAAGCACGACGAAACACCCGCCGTAAGCTCGAACGGCACACCGTTTTCGCGCAGGTACCGCGCCTCCTCGCCGCCTCTGCCGAACACCGTCGGGTCGCCTCCCTTTAGGCGCACGACGGTTTTGCCCTCGCGCGCGTATTTTACCATAAGCGCGTTCGTCGCCTCCTGAGCGAGGTGGTGATTGCCGGAAATTTTGCCGGCGTAAACAAGCTCGCAGTCGTCGGGCGCGTAATTTAAAAGCGACAGATTTATCAGGTTGTCAAAAATTATTACGTCCGCGGATTTTATCCTGTCAAGTCCCGCGAGGGTCATAAGTCCCGCGTTACCCGCGCCCGCGCCCACCAAATATACCATTTTCCGCTCCTTTACAAACACAAAAAAGCCGCTTGGGATTTAAATACCGCGCCCGCAGTTTCCGCGCGGTATTGCCTTGCGGTTCCTCAGCCTTGACCGTTGTTATATTTATTTTACCATTACACCGCGTAAATTGCAAGAAAAAATACAAAACCCGTAAGGTTTTG
>CAYVUD010000077.1:0-6981 GCA_964454725.1 uncultured Lachnospiraceae bacterium | reverse complement strand
AAAATAAACTCGGGCGTATAGCGTAAATCTATTTTTTTGCCTATTTCGCGGCGCACAAAGCCCGCCGCGCTTTTAAGTCCTTCCATCGCCCTTTTCTGCGTCGCCTCGTCGCCCATTACGGAAATGTACGCCTTGGCGTAGCGCAAATCGTTCGTCACGCTCACCGCGACGACGCTTGTCATAAGCGGTATACGCACGTCCTTTAAATCACGTATGATAGCCGCAAGCTCGCGGCGCACCTCCTCGTTGATTTTATCAATTCTTGCCATAGCTTACCTTTCAATTTCCTCCATAACAAAACATTCAAGCGTATCGCCTTCCTTGACGTCGTTGAAATCCTCGATACCGAGACCGCACTCGAAATTCTCGGCAACCTCCTTCGCGTCGTCCTTGAAACGCTTAAGACTGTCTATCTTGCCCTCGTGAATGATTACTCCGTCGCGCACGACGCGTATATCGGCGTTACGCTGAATTTTGCCCTGCGTAACATAGCAGCCCGCAATCGTTCCGACTCCCGAAACCTTGAAGGTCTGGCGAACGTCGGCATATCCGAGAACAACCTCTTTGAACTCGGGGTCAAGCATACCCTTCATAGCCGCCTCTATCTCCTCTATCGCCTGATAGATTACGCGGTAAAGACGAATGTCTACGTCCTGCTGCTCCGCCGCGGAAACCGCGCCCGCGTCGGGACGCACGTTAAAGCCTACGATAATCGCGTTTGACGCGTTCGCGAGCATTACGTCGGACTCATTTATAGCGCCGACGCCGCCGTGTATCGCCTTAACGCGAACCTCGTCGTTTGAGAGCTTCTCCAATGACTGCTTGACCGCCTCGACGCTGCCCTGAACGTCGGCTTTGATGATAACGTCAAGCTCCTTCATATTACCCTCGTCAATCTGGCTGAACAGATTATCCAGCGATACCTTGACAACCTGATTGAATTTCGTTTCCTGCATTTCCTGTTTTCTCTGCTCCGCGACCTCGCGCGCGAGCTTCTCGTTTGAAACGGCTACGAGCTGATCGCCGCCCGCGGGCGCTTCGCCCAGACCCAGAACCTCAACCGGAGTTGACGGTCCGGCCTCCTTAACGCGTCTGCCCTTATCGTTTATCATAGCGCGCACGCGGCCTACCGCTGTTCCGGCTATGATAAAGTCGCCGACCTTAAGCGTACCGTTTTGGACAAGCACTGTCGCGACAGGACCTCTGCCCTTATCGACCTGCGCCTCGATTACCGTACCGTGCGCTTCTCTGTTGGGGTTGGCCTTCAGCTCCTTCATATCCGCCACAAGCAGAACCATTTCGAGAAGTCCGTCAATATTAATCTTCTGCTTCGCCGAAATCTCAACGTATACAGTGTCGCCGCCCCACTCCTCCGGAACGAGATCGTACTCGACAAGCGACTGCTTAACGCGCTCGGGGTTCGCGCCGTCTTTGTCTATTTTGTTAATCGCCACAATTATCGTAACGCCCGCCGCCTTAGCGTGATTTATCGCCTCAATGGTCTGGGGCATAACGCCGTCGTCGGCAGCGACAACAAGTATCGCGACGTCCGTTACCTGCGCGCCGCGCGCGCGCATCGTCGTAAACGCCTCGTGTCCGGGCGTGTCGAGAAATGTTATAATTCTGTCGTTGAGCTTAACGCTGTACGCGCCGATATGCTGCGTAATACCGCCCGCCTCGGTGTCGGTTACGCTCGTGTGGCGTATAGCGTCGAGAAGCGAGGTTTTACCGTGGTCAACGTGACCCATTACGACTACGACCGGCGGACGCGGAACGAGATCCTCGGGCTTGTCGTTCTCGTCAATGTCCATAAACAGGCGTTCCTCTTTTGTAATGACTATCTCTCGGTTTACGGTTATTCCGAACTCATCGCCTATTATCTGCGCCGTTTCAAAATCAATGGTCTGGTTCACAGTCGCCATAACGCCGAGCATCATAAGCTTCTTAACTATCTCCGCGCCTGTTTTTCCGATTTTTGACGCGAACTCGCCGACGGCAACGGTTTCGGGTATCTCAACCTCGGTTATAACCTTCGGCTTGGGCTGCTGCTTCGGCTTCTGCTTTTCGCGCGTTTCCGTCTGACGGCGACCCTGCTTCTTGTTCTTATTCTTTCTCGCGCCGTCCATTCTTATGTTATCGGGAACCATATTCTCGATACGCTCGCGCTGCTCTATGGTGTTTACGTCCACAACCGACTGGCGCGTGTCAATATGACGGTGTCTTTCCTGCGCCTTAACGATAAATTCCTCATCGGTGTTGCTTCTGTCGATATTGCTTAAATCGATTTTGGTGCCCGTCTGCTTCTTCGCCTGCTTCTTGGGCTTTTTCTCGGTTTTTTGCTTCTTCTGAGCCTCGGAGACGGCTTTTGCCTTCTTTTCGTCCTCCTTCTTGGTCTTTTCCGCGGCTTGAGCCTTCTTCTCCGCCTCTGCTTTCTTCTTGGCTTTTTCCTCTTCCTCTTTCGCTTGCTCCGCGGCGGCTTCCGCGGCGGCTTTTTCCGCCTCCGCCTTGTTCTTTTTAATCAGCTCTTCCCGCTCCGCCGCTATTTCATCAAAGTCGGACATATTCTGCAGCGTAAAAATATCAAAAATAAAGCTTATCTGCTCCTCGCTTACGATGCTTGTCGCGCTTTTAAGCTCGATTCCGTATTCGGAAAGCTTAGCTATAATATCTTTATTTGTTATTTTAAGGCATTTTGAAATCTCTCCAAGTTTTATAGTCGATGCGTCTGCCATACGACACCATCCTTTCTTTATTCCGGTTTATCTGAATTTATATAAAATTGCTTTCGCAAGAAATTTCACGTCAAATCCTTCGCTTCATCATACATTCCCCTCGGCACGGCGCATTTGAAGCACCGTTCGAGTCCGCGTTTTTTCTCCGCCAGCTTTACGCAGTCGGGATTTTTACAAATATACGCGCCGCGTCCCATAAGCTTTTTTTCCGCGTCAAAGCTTATTTTACCCGTTTCCTTGTCCTTTACTATACGGATAAGCTCATTCTGCGGCCGCATTGTCCGGCACGCCACACACATTCGCTGCGGTATATGTTTCATTTTTTCTCCTTTATTCCGCCGTAATATCTATCTTCCAGCCCGTAAGCCTTGCCGCGAGCCTTACATTCTGTCCCGCCTTGCCTATCGCGAGCGAGAGCTGGTTCTCGGGAACAACCACTCCCGCGGAGCGCTCCTCCTCGTTAAGCTTGACCGAGATAACCCTCGACGGGCTAAGGCTTGCCGCTATAAACTCGGACGGATCCTCGTTCCATTTAACTATGTCTATTTTCTCGTTTCTAAGCTCGTCGCCTATGTTCTGAACTCTCATTCCCTTCGGACCGATACACGCGCCCTGCGGGTCAACGTCGGGGTTGTTGGAGTAAACGGCGATTTTTGTTCTCGACCCCGCCTCGCGCGCTATGCTCTTTATAACAACCGTACCGTCCGCGATTTCGGGAACCTCCGTTTCAAACAGCTTCTGAACAAGTCCCGTATGCGTTCTTGAGAGCAAAATCTGAGTTCCGCGCGACGTATTCCTTACGCTGCTTACATAGCAGCGAATAATGCTCCCGACCTCGTATGTTTCGCCCTTTGGCTGCTCGTTTGCCGGCAGAAACGCCTCCGCCTTGCCTATATCCACGAACACGTTTCCGTGTTCTACTCTCTCCACTCTTCCCGAAACTATCTCGCTTGTCTTTTCGGTAAACTCACTGTAAAGTATTCCGCGCTCCGCCTCTCTTATTCTCTGGGTTACGACCTGCTTCGCGGTCATAGCGCTTATTCTTCCGAAATCCTTGGGCGTAACCTCGATATTTACCGTATCTCCTATCTCATAGCTCGCGCTTATCGCCTTCGCGTCGTCAAGCGATATTTCCTCCTGTTCGTTTTCAACAAGCTCGACAACCGTTTTCTGCGCCATAACCTTCACCGCGCCGGTATCGCGGTCAACCGAAACCGCGACATTCTGCGCCGAGTTGAAATTCTTCTTGTACGCCGCTACCAAAGCCGCGTCAAGCGCGTCAAGGATAACGTCCGGACTTATGCCCTTTTCGTCGCAAAGGTCTTTTATAGCGTCAAGCAGTTCTTTATTCATTTTTCAAATCTCCCTTTCTCATTAAAACCTGAAACTTAATTTTATATAAGCCGCTTCTTTAGCGGGTATCCGCATTGTTTCGCCGCCGCGTTCTATATACGCCGTTTTGTCCTTATAATCCGTCAAAACGCCGGTAAACTCCTTAACCCCGTCAACAGCTTTATAAAGCTTTACGTCAACCTCGCGGCCGATGTAATACAGAAACTCCCTGTCCTTTACGAGCTTTCTGTCCGCGCCGGGCGAGGAAACCTCGAGAACATAGTTATTCTCAATCGGATCCTCCCTGTCCATTACAGCCTCGAACGCGCGCGAAAACGACTCGCAGTCGTCAATGCCCACGCCGCCGTCCTTGTCGATATAAACGCAAAGCTCATACGCCTCTTCGCCCTTTTTGTACGACACGTCTACGACATAGACGCCCTGCTCCGCCGCGACAGGCTCCGCGAGCGATAAAACCAATTCCTCCGTTTTATTTGCCATATTAAATCCTTTCATAATACGAAAGAGTGGGTCATACCCACTCTTTTGAATAAAACTTATTCTCAATATATGTATTATACCACATTCTGACTGAAAATGCAAGCCTTTTTTTAAAATTTTCCGCATTTTTCATTATTATTCGCTTTCATCTTCATAAAAAGAGGCGTCGGACTCGCTTTCTTCCGAATAATCCTCGCTATAATCCTCGCTGTCGGAAGAGCTTGAATAGCCCGATAACATTTCCGAATCCTCCGTGTCGCTGTAATCCTCGTCGGACGAATCGGACGAATAGCTTTCCGAATACGAGCCGCCCGAGCTTTCCGACGACGAGCCGCTCGAGGACGAACTCTTGATTTCGACCGAACCGTATCTCTCCGACTCGTAAACCTCGCCGGTCTCGTTGTTTACGCCGACTACTCCCGGGGTATCGGAAACATTATTGTCCGTTACGCAGTTCGGCGGGGTCGTAGCGTCGGGGTCGTCGGGATTGTTTACGGTTATTCCCGACGCGTCGTAACCGAACACCTCCTCGATAAGCTTCTGTGTTTCGGCTATATTGATTTTCCAGATGGAGCCGTTGGCGTCGTCGTCGCCGTACTCGCCGGGAAGCGAATAAGCGTGGATACCGGCGCTCGTGAAGCCCGTGAGGTATTTCGCGTATTTAACCACATCTCTCGCCGTAAGGTTGGTCTGTATCTCGCTGCTTACATCTTTGAATATTGCCGGAAGCTTGAGTATAAGCGACGCGTTCACCTTCTGGTCAACGAGCGCCTTCAAAAACTCGTGCTGCATCTCAACTCTGTCCGAGTCGCCGTTTTCGTAGCCTTTGAAATAGCCGTTCTCATCGACGTTGCCGTGACGGTATCTCATAAGCCATACCGCCTTCTGACCGTCAAGCTCATACGTTCCGGGCGGAAGGTTTATATGCAGGCTCTGCACCGGATCGTCGTATACCATACCGACTCCGTCGCCGTATAAATCGGGAATTGTAAATGTTACCGGTCCAAGCTCGTTTATAACGTGCGCGACAGCGTCAAACGTAAAATCAACATAATAATTTATCGGAACGCCCGTTATTCTCGAAACCGCCTCGACCGTCGCCTCCGGTCCGCCTATCTTGCCGTTCTTCTCATACGCGTGCGCCGCGTTTATCTTCTGATAGCGGTTTCCTATATACATTTTGGTATCTCTGGGTATCGAGAGCATATTGACCTCGTTTTTCTGGACGTCGTACTGAACGAGCATTATAGCGTCGGTTCTCAGTCCGTCAACATCAACGCCCATAAGAAGAACATTTATTTTTTCGGCGTTGCGCTCTATATTGGCGGTGTTTGTGCCATCGGCAGTATCCTGACCGTTTCTCAGCGCCGCGAAATCAAATCCCAAAGCCGCGGCCGCGAGAGCGGCAATTATAGCGAGAGTTATTCCCAAAACCTGAAAATACCTTTTTATGTTAAATTTTACTTTCACGTCAAAAGTCCTCCAAATTTACTTCTGCTTGTCCCAATTCTTACATCGCCTTTGATTTTATTATTATAACATTCATTTTGAACTTCGTCAATAAGCGATTTTCCTATTCGGTTAAGCGCGCGTTACTTTTCTGTTACGATTTCGTTACAACAAAGGCGGTAATAACCATTACCGCCTTTCAATCTTTGACAATTATTTTACATATTATACCGCTTTGTAAGCTATCCCGTTTTCAAGCGCGTAGCTCTGCGCGAACGAACCCCATTCGCATAAAATCGTAAGCTTGTCACAGCCCTCAAAAGCCGTTTCGCCTATTTCAACTACGGTCGCCGGTATCGCTATCGTTTCAAGCTCCGCACATTCCGCGAAGGAGCTTACGCCTATTTTTTCCGTACCCTCGGGAATTGTCACGTTTTTTACAGCGGTTTTGTAAAACGCCGCGTCGCCGATTACCTTAAGTCCCCGCGGAAGCTCGGTATCGCCGAGCTTGACGCAGCCGAAAAACGCCGAGTCGCCTATTTCGTCAACTCCGTCGTACATTTTTACCGATTTCAGCTCCGAGCAGTTTTTAAACGCTCCCGTTTCTATCGTCTTAAGCATTCTCGGAAGAACTATCGCCTCAAGCTTTGTGTTGCTCTCAAACGCTCCCGCCCCGACAGACTCCGCCGCGGTATTCTCAAACGACAAAATCTCCGCCGCCCGCGCTGTCGCTCCGAGCGCGATAATCAGCGCTGAAACGGCGCATATAAGTTTTTTCATTCCTCTGTTCTCCTTTTATCCTCATTATTGTATATTATACAACAAAAAACGGCAAAAAATCAATTATAGAGCGCTTACAAAATTGTTTAATTTATTATAAATTTGTTAAAAGTTATTACAAAAAATTTTGATTTTTTTTGATTGCAAAGCAAAAGACAGCGAAACAAAGAAAAACAAAGGTGAAAAG
>CAYVUD010000076.1:0-7010 GCA_964454725.1 uncultured Lachnospiraceae bacterium | reverse complement strand
CGGAGCTTCGGTGGGTTCGGGAATTTCGTCGTCGCGCGCGGACGGGAAGTCAACTCCTTTTATAATAAAATCGTTCGCGGGCGCGTCGAGATAATAGCTCCCCGCGTAGCCTTCGGCGGTAACGCCGATTTTATCGCTGTACGGAGCGGATACGATATACTCGCCGTACGCGTCGGTTGAAACGGTTTGCTCGCCGTAACCCGCGGTAAAGGTTACTTTTGTGTTCTTTATCGGATTGCCGTTCTCGTCGCTGATTTTGCCGCTTATAAGCACCGTATCGCTCGACGCGGTGTTGTATTTCATCGCGTCAAGAGAGGGCAGAGCGTATCCGTCAAAGTCGAACAGGGTGGAGTTTGAAACGACGTTGCCGTCCGTCCAATCGCCATCTTCCTTAATCGCCCAGCCGATTTTATACTTACCGCCGTCGTAGAGCATAACGGGGTCCCAGTAAAGGTCCGCGATACAGCGTCCGTCGGTCACGTTTGTCTTAAGCTTGGCGTAAAGCTCGGTCAAAAACGCGTGCTGCCCCGCCGTTGTTTCGCCGTAGACGTCCTGATAATATCCGCTGTCTTGGAGCTGCCCCTCGTAGCCGTCGCCGCGCAGTTCCGACCAGTTATAGCCGGTTTCCATTATGATAACGTCCTTGTCGTATTTGGCAATCATTTTGTTAAACTCATTTACAACGGTGTCAATGGAAACGGAGCTGTTATAATACGGATAATACGAAACTCCTATAATATCGCAGTCAACCTGATTTACAAACGTGTTATAGAATAAACCGCGTTTTGATATTACCAGACCGCCGTTGTCGCTGTGGAGAATAATTTTCGACTCGGGCGAGGTATCGCGAACGGCTTTCGCGCCGGCGTTTAAAATCTGAACCTGATAGTCCGAACCCGCGGTGTTATAAAGACCGTTGTTGTTTTCCCAAGAACCGAACAAAATTCCGTACTGCATTTCATTACCGAGGGAAACATACTCGGGAACGGTATCCTGCGCGATAAGGTCAAGCATTACCTTTTTCGTGTATTCATACACCTGCTCCGAGAGATAGTCGGTTAATTCCTGCTTATCCGTTATGTTATTTTCGTCTATATAGCTTTGCCACTCGGCGGGAATATACTGCTCTCCGCCGTCCGACCAATAGTCGCTGTAGGCGAAGGTGAACTGTATTTTCATACCCTTGTCCTTCGCGCGGCGCGCCATTTCAAGGCAGTCCTCCTCGTCCTGATAGCCCGCCGGCAGATAATACGTACCGTTGCCGCGTCCCTTGCCGGGGTTGTTAAGCAGGCGTATACGCGCGAGGTTAAAGCCGTTTTCCGCCATAATCTGAAGCGCGTCGCGCTCGTTGCCCTCCGCGTCGCGGAATATTCCGCCCTTATCCTCAACATATGTAAGCTTGGAAATTTCGCCGCCCTTTAAAAACTCCGCCTGATTGGACGAGGACGGGGTGAGAGTTACGTTGTCAACGGTTATTCCGCCCTCCGGAGCGGTTACGCCGATTTCAATTCTGCCGTTTTCCGCCTTCACGCCGCGCACAGTAACGGCGGTTGGCGCGCTGTATTGCGGCACGACGGTTTTGGCGGCCGTAAAGCCGTCGGGCTTGGCGTATATATACGCGTTTTGCGCGGCGGTTGTGTTTGTAAGCTCCGCGCTGAGGTCATAAACACCGTTTTCGACAGCGATAATCTGCTTTACCGTACATTCGCCGTTTAAGGCGAGAACGCCGTCCGTAACCGAAGCCGCGTCGGAGAGAGCTGTCCAGCCGTTAAGTCCGTCGGAAAAATCACCGTTTACAATTCCGTCGCCCGCGGCGCTCACAGCGTTTGAAAGCGATACGGAGAGCGTCAGCGCGAGAACGCAGGAAATAAGCTTTTTCATAATTTTTAATACCTTTCTTCATTAATTAAAAAGCGGCGCTTAAAAACGCCGCACGTTTTTAATATACAAGCTTCCATTCGGCGATGTTTTGACTGTCAAATCTGAACGGCTCGCCGAGAAGCACCTCGGTGCCGCCGTCGGCGGCAGCCGTAACGGATTTTTCGCCAAGCTCGCCGGCGCTGAACTTACCGCCGGTCTCGCCGGTAATCGTTCCCTTTACAAGGGCGTCGGTCGCGTAAGCGGCGAGGTAGCCTATATCGACCGGATTCCACAGATACATCCACGGACACGTTCCGTCGTCTATAAACGGAGCCATTTCCGACGGGAGTCCAAGTCCCGTGAGCTTAACCGGCGACTGGTTTTTCTGAAGCACCTTTGCCGCCGCGCTCATACCGATTACGGTCGGAGCTATGATTACTTTTATTGACGGGTCGGATAAAAGAGCCTGTGTTTCCGAAGCGGATTTTATCGGGTCATCGTCCCCGTAAACAATTTTCGCGAGCGGTGTTTGCGAGTATTTGTCGGGATTTTCCTCAAGCTCCTTTTGCATCCAAGAGATCCACAGATTTTGGTTGGGCGCTTGGTCGGTCGAGGAAAGAATTGCTATCGCGCCGCTGCCGTCTGTCATTTGATAAGCCGCTTGAATAAGACCTCGTCCTATTTTTTCGGGGTCAGCCTGCTGAATATGAAGCTGACGCGAGTTTTTGTTTACGGCGCTGTCGAGGGAAATTACTTTAATTCCCGCGTTCATCGCGTTTGTGAGCGCGTCCTCGAGCGCGTCTGTGTCGTTGGCGGCGATAGCGATGCCGTCAACGCCTTCCTCGACGAGTTGGTTTATAACCTCTATTTGCTTCTGAGCCGTCGCCGCCTGAGGTCCCTTGAAAAGAGGCCGTATATTAAGCTCGCCGCAGGCTTTGGCAAAGCCCTCGTAGACCTTCTGCATATAAGTGTTCTGCACATCTTTCGCGACAAACGCGTATGTACCCTGACTTTCAATATTTGCCTGAGAAACACTGCCGCCGTCCGAGCTGCCCGAGCAGCCGGCAAAAAGCGACGCGCCGAGCGCAACGGTCAGACACGACGAAAAAATTTTTTTGAATTTCATAATATAACCCCGCCTTTCCCAAACTGTTTATTAATTTTTTGTAATTACAGTGCGTAATTTACCTTTCCGTTTTCCAGAAGCTCGCGCTGTAGGGCGGAAGCTCGCTTCCGCCGCCGAAATCGTGCGTTTTGCCTGTAATGAGGTCAACCGCCGTCCCGCAGCCCGCGTCGAAATGCGCGACTACGCTCTCGCTGTCGGCGTTAATGGCGACAAGCACGCGCTCGTCCTCAAATCTGCGCTGAAAAATACAGTATTTGTTCTGCAAAACAACGGAGGTAAAATCACCGTAACAAAGAGCCTTGCTGTTTTTGTGTGCCGAGGCAAGCTTTGAGATCCATTCCGTAAGCTCGTTTTCCTCGGGCTTGTCAAAGCACGCGCGCAGCGCGGGATCGCCCTCGCTTTTGTTCGCCCTCGCGCCCCACTCGCTGCCGTAGTAAACGCACGGAATACCCGGCATACCGAAAATCATAGCGTAAACGAGCGGCAGATGCTTCGGTTCCGTAAGAATCGACGCTATCCTTGAAACGTCGTGATTATCGACAAAGCTCAGCAGGTGCTTTCCGCGGTAGAGAGTCCACTGCTCCGGACCGAACTGGCGCAGAAGCGAGTGAACGATCTCAAACATATTCATACTGTTAAAGCTTGAATATATTCCCTTGTAGCACTCATAGTTGGTGCAGCTATGGAGCATTTCGTCATTCACAAAACGGTTGTAATCGCCGTGCAAAAGCTCTCCCAGAAGCAAAAATTCCGGCTTCAGACCGTCCGTAAACGCCCGCAGACGCTTTAAAAAGTCCATATCAAGGCAGTACGCAACATCAAGACGAAGCCCGTCTATGTCAAATTCCTCAACCCAGAACTTAACCGCGTCGAGAATGTGGTCAACGACCTCTCCGTTGCGTAAATTCAGCTTTACGAGGTCATAGTTGCCCTCCCAGCCTTCGTACCAAAGACCGTCGTTGTAGTTTGAATTTCCGCCGAAATCGATATGAAACCAGTCTTTATAGCGTGAGCCCTCGCGGTTCTCCAGAACGTCCTTAAACGCCCAAAATCCGCGTCCGACGTGATTAAACACACCGTCGAGAACCACCTTTATTCCGTTTTCGTGAAGGTTTTCGCAGACCCTTTTAAAGTCCGCGTTCGTGCCCAGACGGCAGTCGATTTTTTTGTAGTCGCGTGTGTTGTAGCCGTGCGTGTCGGACTCGAAAACAGGGGAGAAATAAACAGCGTTTGCCCCCAGCTCCTTTATATGCTCCGTCCAGTCGAGAACCTTTAAAATCCTATGCTCCGTAATTCCGTCGTTCTCGAACGGCGCTCCGCAGAAGCCCAAAGGATAAATCTGATAAAATACACTGTCATATGCCCACATAATAAAAATTTTGCCTCCGTTTAAATGTTCTGATTTACTGTTTTTATTATACCATTATAATGGGTTATAAGTCAATAGATAAAAATTTAAAAAAACAAAGAGTATTCTTGTAAAAACACTTGAAAAAAGCGGTAAAATATGATAAAATATGTAGCTATGAAAATATTAAAAGGAGAATTTACCGATGTCAGGACATTCAAAATGGAGTACAATTAAACGTAAAAAGGGCGCTAACGACGCCCAGAGAGCGAAGATTTTTACGAAAATCGCGCGTGAGATAATAGTCGCGGTAAAGGCGGGAGGCCCCGACCCCGACAATAACTCAAGCCTTAAGGACGCTATCGCCAAGGCGCGTTCCAACAATATGCCGAACGATAACATAAACCGCACGATTAAAAAGGCGGCGGGCGATACGGAGTCGGATAATTACGAGAATATCACCTACGAGGGCTACGGTCCCAACGGCGTGGCGGTAATTGTGAACGCGCTTACCGATAACCGCAACAGAACCGCCGCCGATGTTCGTCACGCGTTCGATAAGTTCGGCGGGAATATGGGACAGAACGGCTGCGTGTCGTTTATGTTCGACCGCAAGGGCGTTATCGTTATAGAGGACGAGGATAAGGAAATTGACGAGGATACGGTTACAATGGACGCGCTGGAGGCGGGCGCGGAGGATATAGAGCTTGACGACGGCGTTATCGAGATTACGACCGACCCAAACGAGCTGGGAGCCGTGAGAGACGCGCTCGGCGAGAAATACACGCTTGCCTCCGCCGAGGTCAGTATGGTTCCGCAGACCATGACCGATATTACCGACCCCGACCAGGTTATCCAAATGCAGAAAATGCTTGATATGCTTGAGGATAACGACGATGTACAGGACGTATATCATAATTGGAATATGCCTGACGAGCCGGCTGACTAAAATTGCCTGACTCACCATTTTTCGGGACTCGAAGCACACTTGTACGACTTCGTTCCTTAAAACGGCAATTCGGACAATTTTATTTCAGCCTTGATTACTGAAAGGAACTACAGATGAATAAAAAGGTTATACAGCTTCTTAAAAGCACCGCCGGCAGGCTTGTGTTCGCGCTGCTTTCCGGCGGCGCGTATTATATAATCGCGCTGAAATTTATACTTTCGCATACCGCCGCCGGAGGCGGACTTTTGGGATTTTTCTTTCTGCCCGCGATTGTGTGCGGTATGGGGCTTGTAATTATAAAAATACTGCGTTCGCGGGAGGAGGCGGAGGACGCCGGCGCAATGCTTGCGGTGTTTTGGACGCATATACTTCTCATAGTTATAAGTATAGCGTTTTTGCTTACAATGATATAAAAAGCTTAATTAAAAAGGGCGGTTCGATAAGAACAGCCCTTTTTATCTTTTTTTCGCGTACTCGATTATTTTGTGATTGGAGGAAAAAAAGTCTATATTTGCGTCGAAATAGAGGTGCGAGACCTCGGAGCCTTGGGTCAGGACTCCGTTTTCTATCTTATTGACGCAATCCCAAGTCGTATCGACAATTACCCAGCGGTTATCGACATAAACCTCATTCCAGGCGTGGTTTTGCTCCTCGGTGGCGGTTGTCGCGTCTGTCCATTCGGTGTCGGAGCCTATGCCCAAGGCGTAGCCCGACACGACGTTGCAGGGTATGCCGATGCTTCGGCAGAGCGCGGCGTAAAGCGTCGCGAAGCCCAGACAAACCGCGTTCCGGCTCTCAATCACTTCCTCGGCGTAATACGGCGGAATTTCCTGCGAGCGCAGGCTGTCCATATCGTAGCTCAGATACTCGCAAACCCAGTCGTGGAGCGCGAGTATACGCTGATAATCGGTAGCGCTGTTCGCCGTGACCTGCTCGGCTATAGACAAAACGGCGCCGCTCTCGGATTGAATGGAGGGCGTGCGTTTGAGCGCCTCGCTTGTCGATTTATCCTTTTCGTACATCGCCTTATTATGCTCGTAAACGGGCGACTGCTTTATTTTCCAGCCCGCGTCGGAGCGTTCGAGCTTTACGTAGTTTAAAACCCAGCTTTCAAACTCGCCGTAGGGCTTGGAGCCGGTGTAAACCGCGACGTCCAGCGCGCCGCCGCCGGTTTCGGGAATGTCAATGGCTTTGTTGAAGCGGTTCATACCGTCCACGGATATAGCGGTCTGGTCGATTACCTCGCCCGACGTGTCGGTTATGTGAACTATGAGATTTTTTTTGTTCAAGGACGAGGTTATTCCGAAAACATTCAGAACATTTCCGTCCGTTATAAGCATACCGATGTTTTCGTCCGGGTAGAACGACAGCATCGGACTCCCCGAAATATAGGCGTTGACGGCTATGTCGGAGGGGTCTATGGGAAGCTCCTCGCGCTTTATCATAGCGACAATTTCAGCGGGGGAGGGAATGAGGTCGGTAATATCCGAAAGCTTCATACTCAGTTCCGAAACCGTTTCCACCGCCTCGGGGAATTTTTCCTCGGCACGCGGCACATAGTCGCCGAAATGGAGAAAGAAATCCGTTTGGGCGTTTATGATACATATGCCTATTACAAAAGCGAGAGTTATCGCGATAAATTTTTTCATAACTATACCTGTTATTTCATTAGTAATTGGTTTTATGCTACTATTATATATTCATATGCGCGCTATTGCAAGAGTTAA
>CAYVUD010000075.1:2797-7053 GCA_964454725.1 uncultured Lachnospiraceae bacterium | reverse complement strand
GCTCCGCGCCCTCGGCGCTCAAAGCGGCGATTTCATCTTCGCTTAAAGCCTTGCCGTAAACTCTGAAATCGTCCATCTGACCGGAGAAGCCTTCGCCGTCGTCCCAGTTGCCGTGACCGATCCACGTTTTGGCGTCGGCGGTCATAAGCGATTTTATGTCAACCGCGGCTGTATCCGAAGCGCAGAGCTTTCCGTTTACGTATACCTTTGAGCCGTTTTCCTCGCACACCGAAACAACGTACTGCCAGTCCATATACGTTCCTTCCGCGGAAACCGAGCTTAGACGCGTGCCGCTGTTATTGTAGCGTTCGAGCGTAAAGCTCGACGACGAGGCGAGCATACCGAGATATTGTTCATAAAGGTATTCCTGCGCGCCGCTTACGGGCGTTGTCATAAACGCCCATCGGCTCGACGGCTTAATCCAGAACGCGAACGTCGCCGCGTCTTTGCCGTTTAAAAGACCGTCGGGCAGCTCAAGATAGTTGCCCGCCGCTTCGGTCGTAATGCTAAGCGCCTTGTTGGAAGCGCTGTTGTCGTAGCTCGCGCCGTAGCTTACGTCGCCGTGTTCGGTGACCGTGCCGCCCGCGGTCGCTTCAAACGAGCCGGAGCCGGCGCCATCTTCGTCAAAGGTGATGTGCATAATAAGCCCGTCGGACGGCAGAGCGTCCTCCGCCGAAGGCGTTACGAGTCCGACACTGAATACAACCGCCGCCGCCAGAAACGCCGAAAGCGATTTTTTAAATTTACTGTTCATATTTATTCCTCCTTATCTGAAAATTTATGCTTGAATATTATTAATGTACTCGGTCAAAACGCGCCTTGCGGAGTCGGCGTCGCTTATTTTGAAAATTTCGCTCTTTACTCTCGAGGCGTTCGGAAGTCCTTTTATATACCACGCTATGTGCTTTCTCGCTTCTTTGACTCCCCGCTCGCCGCCCTTGAACTCCGCGAGCGCTTCGGTGTGTTCTATGGCTTGTTCCACGCGCTCACGCGCCGTCGGATAATACGAAACCGAACCGGTTTTCAGAAGCTCGTTTATCTGCCGGAAAATAAACGGATTTCCCTCCGCGCCGCGCGCGACCATTACCGCGTCGCAGCCCGTGTATTCCAACATACGCCGCGCGTCCTCGGCGCGCCATATGTCGCCGTTGCCGATTACGGGGACAGAAACCGCGTTTTTAACGTCTTTTATAATGTCCCAATCGGCGGCGCCGCTGTAAAAAGCCTTTCGTGTTCTGCCGTGAACGGCTATCGCCGCCGCGCCGTTCGCCTCGATTATTTTTGCCGTTTCCGAGGCGTTTACGCTCGTATCGTCCCAGCCCTTGCGTATCTTTACCGTCACGGGTACGGGCGACGCGTCCGACACGGCGCGCACGATTTTTCCGATAAGCGCGGGATTTTTCAGGAGCGCGCTGCCGTCGCCGTTGTTGACGATTTTCGGAGTCGGGCAGCCCATATTTATGTCGATTATCTCGGGCTTGTACTTCATTACCTTGGGAATAATTTGAGCCATAATTTCGGGGTCGGAGCCGAAAATCTGAACGGCGCAGGGACGCTCATCGTCGGATATTCGCATAAGCTCGTCGGTTTTTTTGTCGTTATAATAAAGTCCTTTCGCGCTTATCATTTCCGAATAAACCAGTCCCGCCCCGTATTTTTTGCAAACGCGGCGGAAGGGCATATCCGTGACTCCCGCCATAGGCGCGAGAAATATGTTGTTTAAGGGTTCAACGCTTCCGATTTTCATTGACTTCTCCAAAATATTATTACTATAAATTTATTATAACATTTTTTTGAGAATTTGCAACAATTATTTGAAAGAGATTGACTTTAATCGGGTTTTCGTGGTATCTTATAAATAAGAACAAAAATAAACAGGCAAAGGGGGCATTGTTATGTACGGATTGGTTTTCGCCGGAGGCGGAGTACGCGGCGCGTATCAGGTCGGGGTCTGGAAGGCGCTTAAGGAGCTTAAAATCAATATCGGCGCCGCCGTAGGCACGTCGATAGGCGCGATTAACGCCGCGCTTTTTGCTCAGGGAGATTTTGAAACGGCTTGCGGACTGTGGCGACAGATAACGATAGAGGATATAATCGCGCTGCCGGAGGGCGGAATTACAGGCGATAATTTGTTTGAGCCGAAAACGCTTATGAAGCTGTCGAAGGACGTATATAAAAACGCCGGCTTTGATATGTCGCCGCTCAAAAATCTGCTCTCGCGCGTTATAGACGAAAGCAAGCTCAGAAAATCGGCGGTGGATTTCGGCTGTTCGGCTTATTCCGTAACCGAGAGAAGCTCGGTGCGCGTATTCAGGGAGGACATAGGCGAGGGCAAGCTTATCGACTACCTTATGGCGAGCGCGAGCATTATGGGTATAAAGGAAATAGACGGCGAGCGGTTCACCGACGGCGGAGTGGCTGACAATATGCCGACGGATATGCTCGTTGACAAGGGCTATACCGACATAATCGAGGTGGACGTGCGCGGAATAGGCGTTTACAAAAGCGTCAGCGCCGCCGGCTGCAATATAATAAATATACGCTGCTCGGAGCCGAAAACGGGCATAATGGATTTTAACGCCGACGGCATAGAAAAAAGTATTGCCGAGGGCTATCTCGACTGTATGCGCGCCTTCGGCAGGCTAAAGGGCGAACGCTATTATATCGAGGAAGAAAAAACCGATATGCTCAGCGCCGACATTATGAGGGGACTCGAAAAGGCGGCGGCGGTTTACGGGGTAGACAGGCTCAGAGCCTACACCGTAAGCGAGCTGGTTATGGAAACGCTTGACGAATATGAAAAAAGCAAGGACTCGGCAGCGAAGAGCGGCGATGAAAAAAAGCTTATTCCGTGGCTTGTCGCGGCGCTCGACGGAAAAAAGAACGATTTTATAAAAAACGGGCTTGAAATATTCGGCTCGAACTACAGCGCCGCGTCGTCAATTTTGTATTTTAAAAGAAAATTACGATAATATGTTGTATTTTGGCGAAAAAAATTGTATAATAATATTGTATTATATGTCATAATATGAGTTAAAAAACTGATTATTGGGGTAAAAACGGTTATGAAAAGATTTTTTGCTGTCGTAATTTTTATCGCGGTTGCGGCTATGGCGGGATACGGACTTAAGTATGCCCTTACGCCTATAGACACGGTGGAGGCGGTGGTAACGGACGAGGAAAAGAGTATAAGCGCCAAGGGCGTTATATTAAGAGACGAGCGCGTGTATTACGCGAAAAGCGCGGGAACGGTTTACAATAACGTAAGCGAGGGAACGCGCGTGGCGAAGGACGCGCTTATAAGCACCGTTTACGGCGGCGACGTAAACGGCGACGTTTTGAAGGAGCTTTACAATATAGACAAAAAAATCGAGAAGGAGTCGGAAAAAAGCGAGTCCTACGCCTCCGACTATATCTCGACCGAGAGCGAGATAGCGTCGCGCACGGCGGATATAATAAACGCGGCGGCGGAAAACGATATAGCGGCGATAGTACAGTATAAGGACGATATAAACCGTTTGCGTCAGGGCGAGGATATTTCGCGCGTTGACCGCGTTGAGGAGCTTGAGGCGCAGAAGAGCGAGCTTGAGAAGAGCATAGGAACCGACAAGACGGAGATAACAACCGAGATTTCCGGAGTTTTCACGACGTATCTTGACGGACTCGAGGGCGAGCTGCGTCCCGACGTCGTTGAAACGTACACGCCGGAATATATTTCCGGAATCGATTCGGGAAACAGGGAGGATAAGTCCAAAACCGCGGTAAACGAGGGCGATCCGGTCTGCAAGGTCGTAAACAACCATATCTGGTATGTCGTCGCGGCTGTCGAAACCCGCCGCCTCGAGAATCTGGAAACGAACACGCCGGTAAAGGTGCGCTTTAAAAATATGGCAAATGAGAAAATCAAGGGTTTTATAGAATATATCGGCGAGGACGACGGAAACGGTATGTCGATAGTTATGGTTAAGTGTCCGTTCTATTTCGAGAGCGCGTACTCGTACCGCGCCGCGGACGTTGATATAATATTTGAGGAATACACAGGCTATAAGGTTCCCATACACGCCGTTCATACCGACGAGAACGGAACTCAGAGCGTTATCGGCGAGATAGGCAAAACGCAGTATAGCTGCGAGTGCAACGTCCTGTATTCCGATACCGAGCGTTCTATTGCCGTGGTTGAGTCAACGGAGGACGCGGAAAATAAGCTGTCGAGAATGGAGAGAATTGTAATCGGCGAGCGATAAACTTCGCATCTC
>CAYVUD010000075.1:0-2697 GCA_964454725.1 uncultured Lachnospiraceae bacterium | reverse complement strand
CGATAATATTAAGAAGGTGTTTTTATGAGCATAAAGGAAAATCTGGCGGAGGTCGAAAAAAGAATAACCGCGGCGGCAAAGAGAAGCGGCCGCAAACGGGAGGACATTACGTTTATCGCGGTAACGAAAACGCACCCGCCCGAAATGATTAACGAGGCGATTGACGCGGGCGTTACGGAAATAGGCGAGAACAAGCCGCAGGAGATCAGGGACAAGCACCCGTTCGTGAAGCCCGTAAAATGGCATATGATAGGGCATTTGCAAACAAACAAGGTAAAATATGTTATAGACAAGGTTTGTCTTATCCATTCGGTTGACTCGATTAAGCTTATGGACGAAATAGACCGTCAGGCGAAAAAGCACGGATTAATTATGGATATTTTAATCCAAGTCAACATTTCCGGCGAGGAAACAAAGTCGGGAATACGTCCCGACGAGCTTGATTCGCTTCTCACTCACGCGGGGGAGCTTGCCAATATACGCGTTAAGGGACTTATGACTATTGCGCCGAAAAATGACAATCCTGTAGAAAATAGTTTACATTTTGATAACATAAGACAACTTTTTGTTGACATAAGTCGAAAGACATATTATAATGTTACTATGCAATACCTGTCAATGGGTATGAGCGCCGATTTTGAAACCGCGATCGAGCATGGCTCGAATATGGTTCGCATAGGAAGCGCGGTATTCGGCGCGCGTGACTATTCAAAGTAAAGAGAGGATAGCGGAAATGAGTTTTTTAAATACGGTCAAGAATTTTATCGGTATGGATACTGACGAGTATTACGATGACGAGTATTACGACGAGGAGAATGACGACTCCGAGGAGGAAAGCTCGCCCAGACCATCGTTTACGAAAAGAGCTTCAAAAATAGTTTCGCTCAATTCGGTAAACCAGTCGAGAGTAAGAATTATGAAGCCGCAGGCCTTCAGCGATTCCTCGAAAATAGCAGATGAAATCAAAAACGGCAGAATGGTTATTTTTGACGTTAAGGGTATCCGCGACGGGGAAGCGCGCCGCGCGGTTGATTTTGTGACGGGCGTTGTTTACGGCGTCGGCGGAAACATAAGCCTTGTAAGGGACGGCATATTTGTCGCCGGACCGCGTAATATCGATATTACCGGCGACAACGTAAGAGAGCAGGTCAAAAACAACTTTGACTGGGCAATGTAAAATTGGATAAAAAAATACTTCTCGCCAAGGCAAACGATTTGTTTGCCTTGTGCGGCAAATACGCGTCCGCGCGCTTTTCGGGGTTCCTTGACGGCGGAGAAGCGGCGGATATACGCGAAAACGTGCGTTTTCCGTATGGCTATAATGTTATGTTCTGGGGCGGCTTTGAAGGCGCGGAACGAACGGTTATGGGCGTTTTTCCCGAGTGGGAGGAAGCCGCGGAGGATAAGTTTCCGATAAGCGCGGTAAAATTCACGCACGGCTTTTCCAAAAAGCTTACGCACCGCGATTACCTCGGAACGGTGATGTCGCTTGGTATAGACCGCGCGAAAACAGGGGATATTTTAATAAACGGCTCCGAGGCTTACGTGTTCGCGGCGTCGGATATAGCGGAATATATCGCGGGGAACATAAGCAAAGTAGGCAACGTGGGAGTCAAGGCGGAGGTTCTTTCCGCCGCCGGCGCGGATATTCCCCAAAGGACGTACAGAACCGAGGAAAGAATTTGCGCGTCGCTGCGGCTTGACGCTGTTGTTTCGGGCGTTTTGAAAGTATCGCGCGCCGAGAGCGCCGGACTTATCGGCGCGGGCAAGGTCAAGCTGAATTTCCGCGAGACCTCGAATGTTTCCGCGTCCGTTAAGGAGGGCGACCTCGTATCGGTTCGCGGATACGGCAGGTTCACGGTCGGCGAGGCGGGCGGCGAAACGCGCAAGGGAAGAGCGCGTATAACCGTAAAATTTTATGAATAGACAGGAGGGCGGCGTAATGCTCAGACCTATTGACATTCAGAATAAGGAATTTGCGAAAAAAATAAAGGGCTACGACTGTGACGAGGTTGATGATTTTCTTGACGTTATAATTCAGGATTTCGAGCTTATGGGCAAGGAAAATCAGGCTTTAAAGGAACGTCTGGCGCTTATGACGGAAACCGTCGAGCATTACAAGCAGCTCGAGGGCACGCTTCAAAACTCCATTAACGTCGCGAAGCAGTCGGCGGACGATATAAGAAACAACGCCAATATCGAGGCGCAGACGATTATCAGCAAGGCAAAGCTTGACGCGGCTCGGCTCGCCAAGCAGATAGACGAGGAGCATATAAGGAAGCATCAGGAAATGCTCGGCGTTAAGTCCGAGGTCGAGGCGTATAAGTCAAGAGTTAAGACAATGTGCGAAAATATGATAAAAACGCTGGATAATATGTAAAAATCCGGTTGACAATATAAAATATTTGTGATATATTATCACTGTAAAATTTTAAATGCGTTGAACAAGAGAGTAATTCGGGAGAAAAGCGAAGAGCGAGCCGCGGACGGTGTGAGCGCGGAGGCGAGTAGACCCGAACGAAAATCACTTGGGAGCAGCGCGGGCGAACGGCAAAACAAGTAGTCCGCGACGGATTTCCACCGTAACGGGGAACGGCATATGTTGGTATGACGAGTGGTACAACGAAACAATGGCTTTCGTCTTGTTATGCGGGACGAAGGCCTTTATTTTTTTAACAGGTGAGGTTTGTGATGAAA
>CAYVUD010000074.1:3942-7054 GCA_964454725.1 uncultured Lachnospiraceae bacterium | reverse complement strand
CTTTTTTTATTTAATCCCAAACTCAATCATATTTTTCCTGAACCGTTTCGGGAGATGCGTATTCTGACACGCTTCATTGTGACGCTCTTTAATCTCAACCGTATCAAAAAAGCATTTCCAGAGCGCCCTGTATTCTTTTTCACCCTCCGACAAATTAAGCCTCGGAAGTCCCTTCGCCTCGCGTATAACCGCGCCCTTGCCGTTATAGACAAGGCACTCGCCCCTGACGGTATCGTGGATTAAAAACGGCATTGACGAATAGCGGCTTACAAAATGATTCTCTATAACGGGAAGCACGTTATTTTTCGGTTCGATCGCGGCGTAATAAACGCCGCCCTCAAGCTCGGCAAAACGTATAAACTCCTCAAACAAATGCGCCTCGTTCCCGACATTTTTTGCGGCTCTCAGCACAAAATCAACACAGTCGAGCGTAAGGCGGCAGTCAACCGATTTTCCGAATTTACGGCCCGCGCGGATATAGTTGAAAATCGCAAGCTCCTTATCCGGCTCGTTTGAAAGATAGGCGTAGTAAATATTACGCAGCGCCCGCGCGGAGACATTTTTCCGTATCGACTCCTCTACGCGGCGCGCCTTTTTTATGTCCGTTTCAACATACTCGTAATCACAAAAAAGCCTCTCCTGAACATTTTCGTCCGTTTCGATGCCCGCCGGAAAAACGCGCGCGCGATACGACTCGAAAACAACGGTAAGAAGCCCGTAAAAGCTGCCGTCGTACAGAAAAACTACATCTCGCCCGTCAGACATTTAACCGTATCCTCCCTTGCCGGCTCGTCAAAAAGGCTTATCTGACCGTAGCCCGCGGCGCCGCTCTCCGAGAGCATCACGGGCTTTATAAGCTCCTGACGAAGCCAGATATTATCGTAGGTTTTGCCGTTCGCGACAATAAAATATTTCGCCCTTTTCATCGAAATCCGCATTTTCTTCAAATCGCCAAACGACAGTCTGCCGTACCGTCTCGCCTTAACTATCTTAATTGCCGAGCGCACGCCTATCCCCGGCACGCGCAGTATCATCTCATACGGCGCGGAATTTATCTCGACGGGGAAATGCTCCATATGGCGCAGCGCCCACTCGCATTTCGGGTCGAGAAGATTGCTGAAATTGGGGTTATCCTCGTCTAAAAGCTCGTCGGCGGTAAAGCGGTAATAGCGCAGAAGCCAGTCCGCCTGATACAGACGGTGTTCGCGCAGAAGCGGCGGCGCGGTTGTCGGCAAAAGCGGATTTTTGCCTATCGGGACGTATGCCGAATAGTACACGCGCTTGAGCGAAAAACGCTTGTACAGATTTTCGCTGAGCGTTAAAATACTGCGGTCGGTTTCGGGCGTCGCGCCAATAATCATCTGTGTGCTCTGTCCGCCCGGCACAAACGACGGCGCGTGCTTATACACGGTCATTTCCTGCTTTGACTCGCTTATCGCGCCCTTTATCTGCTTCATCGGCGCGATTATATTTTCCTTTGTTTTCTGCGGCGCAAACCTCTTAAGCGAGTCGGAGGAAGGCAGCTCGATATTCACGCTCATTCTGTCAGAGAGAAAGCCGAGCCGCCGCACCAATTCCGGCGACGCGCCCGGAATTGCCTTTGCGTGAATGTAGCCGTTAAAGCGGTACTCGGAGCGCAGAATCGAAACAGCCTCGATTATCCGCTCCATTGTGTAGTCGGGGTTTCTCATAACGGCGCTCGAGAGAAACAGCCCCTCTATGTAGTTGCGCTTGTAAAACTCGATTGTCAAATCCGCTATCTCGCGCGGCGTAAACGCGGCGCGCTCAACGTCGTTTGAAACGCGGTTTAAGCAATACTGGCAATCGTAAACGCAGTAATTACCAAGAAGAATTTTAAGAAGCGAGATACACCGTCCGTCGCCCGAAAAGCTGTGGCATATGCCCGCGGACGCGGTCGTTCCGATACCGTTCGGCGTGTTTTCGCGCTCCGAGCCGGACGAACAGCACGACGCGTCATATTTCGCCGCGGCGGTCAAAATCCGAAGCTTTTCCATAACGTCCATATTCCCGCCTCCTAACCTCTTTATATTATACCATACGAACATACATTTGTCAAACATTTTTTTGTAAAACGCGCAAAAAAAGCTGTTTAAAAAACATTTTTAAACAGCTCCTTTTTGATGGATAGGGAAAAGCTTCGGAACGGACAAACCGAACCGGAGTTTTTTACTGTAGCTCGTGCGGGAACACGACGGTAATCGTCGTCCCTGTTCCGACCTCGCTTTTCACCTCTATTTTCGCGTTATGACAAATAGCGACGTGCTTTACTATCGACAGTCCCAGTCCTGTGCCGCCGACGGTTTTGGAGTGGCTCTTGTCAACGCGGTAAAACCGCTCAAATATACGTTCCCTGTCCTTTTCGGGTATTCCGATACCCGTATCCTTTACGGAAAAAACCGCGCCCTCCGCGCCCTCTCCGACAAACACCGTTACGTTGCCGCCGTTTTTATTGTACTTAATGGCGTTGTCGATAATATTCGACATCAGCTCGCCTATAAGAGTCGGACTGCCGTTTATAATTTTCTTTTCGCCGCTGTAGAAAAGTCCTATGCCCTTATCCTTCGCCGTCTTTTCCAAAGACGCTATCGTTTCCTGCGCGATTTCCGCCAAATCAAGCGGCTCGGTTTCGATCGTTTCGTCCTGCTCGTCAAGATTGGAGAGCTTTATAATATCGTCAATCAAAAGAACAAGACGCGAAGCCTCTTTTTCGATTCTTTTCGTAAAGGTAAGAATATCCTCGTTTTTGGCGATACCGTTATTAATCATTTCGGCATATCCCGAAATCGACGTAATCGGGGTTTTCAGCTCGTGCGAGACGTTCGCGGAAAATTCGCGTCTCATTTTTTCCGTTTCCGCCTTTCCCAGATTTTCCTCGTCTATCCGCAGAAGAAACGGCTTTATTTCCTCGCATACGTCGGCGTCCGCCGCGTGCGCCAAATCGACCGCGTTAATCGGGTCCGCTATCTTTTTTGTTACGCGCCCGGACACTATATCGGCGGCTATCGCCGTAATTCCCGAAAGTATCAAAACAGACGGAATAAGCTTTAAAAATATATGCTCCGCGCCCGAAACGGCGGTAATAACCGCCGCC
>CAYVUD010000074.1:0-3842 GCA_964454725.1 uncultured Lachnospiraceae bacterium | reverse complement strand
CTCCCCTATTTCAGTCTGTAGCCCACGCTCCTCACCGTTTCAATCAGCTTGCCCTTATCGCCGAGCTTGTGGCGCAGACTGCCGACGTGAACGTCAAGAGTTCGGCTCTCGCCCTCGAAATGATAGCCCCAGATTTTGTTCAGAAGCGTTTCGCGGCTTACGGCTCTGCCCCTGTTTTCCATAAAGACCGAGAGCAGCTCAAACTCCTTATAGGTGAGCGCCGTTTCCTTGCCGTCAACCCTTACGGTACGGCTTTCCAAATCAAGACTTATACCATTATATTCAAACGCTTTCGCGCTATTCGTTCCCGCGCGTTTAAGGACAGCCTTAATTCTCGACAGCAGCTCCAGAACGCTGAACGGCTTTGTAACATAGTCGTCCGCGCCTAAGTCGAAGCCGCGCACCTTATCCGTTTCCGTGCTTTTCGCCGTCAGCATTATAACGGGAATGTCCGCCGTTTTCGCGCTGTCCTTAAGGCTCTTCAATATATCGATTCCGCCCTTGTCGGGGAGCATTATATCGAGAAGAATGAGGTCCGGCGCTTTTTCCTCGACCGCCGCCTCAAAAATATCCGCGCGCTCAAACCCCTTCGCCTCATACCCCGCCGAGGCAACGGCGTATGTCACGAGCGAACGAATGTCGTCGTCGTCCTCTACACAGTATATTGTCCGCATATTAATCTCCATAGCCTTTCCGCCCGCAAGCAGTAATGAAAAATTCAGCCTCTTAAAAGTCTCAGCTCTTCCTCCGTAAGCTCTCTCGAGCCGCCCGAAGCGAGCGCGGCGTCAAGCTCGAGCGCGCCCACCGACACACGCTTTAAATACTCAACATTTTTCCCGACGCGCCCGCACATACGCTTGACCTGATGAAACTTGCCCTCGGCAATTTGTATATACACCTCGCGCGGGTTTTCGGTTATTTCCAAAACGGCTGGCTTCGCGGTAAAGTCCTTAAACTCCATACCGGCGGCGAACGCTTCTATATCCGACCGCTCCGCGTCCTTGTCGAGCCGCGCGAAATATTTTTTATAAACATTCTTCTTCGGCGACGTCAGCGCGTGCGAAAGCGCGCCGTCGTTCGTGAGTATGAGAAGCCCCTCCGTATCAATGTCGAGCCTGCCCACGGGAAACACGTTAAAGCGGGCGTACTCCCCGCCGATAAGCTCGGTAACGACCGGATATTTCTTATCCTCCGTCGCCGAAACGTAGCCGGCGGGCTTATTGAGCATAAGATACACAAACTCGCGGTAGCGAAGCTCCTCGCCGTTCACGCAAACACGCGCGGTTTTTGAAACGCTCATATCCGCGTTCCTTGCCGCCGCTCCGTCCACCGTGACCGCGCCGGCGCGTATGAGCTTTTTTACGTCCTTCCTGCCCGCCAAACCGCAGTTCGCGATAAATCTGTCAAGCCTCATTATGCCCTCCGTATCTGTAACGAAAAACACCCAAAACGGCTCTCGACCGTTTTGGGCATTGATTTTCGCGTAATCAGTTATACTGCTCAGCCAAAGCGTCAATTTCGCCGTTTGCTTTCATTTCTTCAAGCGTCTTGTTGATTGCTTCAAGAAGCTCCGTATTGCCCTTTTTAACGGCTATGGCGTATTCCTCGGTATCAAACGCCTCGGGGTCCTCAACGACCTTCAAATCGTTCTTCTCGGCGAGAGCCTTGCCCGTAGCCGAGTCAACGACTACCGCGTCAAGCTTGCCGTTCTTTACGTCCTGAACAATGTCTATCGCTCTGTTGGCTCTTGTTATCTTGTCCTCGGCAACGCCTAAGTCGTCGGTTACGATACCGTCGCCCGTGTAGCCCAGAACAACGCCTACAGTCTTGCCGTTCTTTAAGTCCTCCGCCTTTGTAATATCGGTGTTGTCGGGAGCGACAAGCATTACCTGCGACGCGACAAAATACGTGTCCGAGAAATCAACGCTCTGCGCTCTTTCCGGAGTAGCCGTCATACCGGCAACCGCCATATCGACCTTGCCCGTGCTTACAGCCGCGATAAGTCCGTCGAACTCCATATCCTCGATAACGAGGTTTTTGCCCTGATTTTCGGCTATTTTCTTCGCGATAGCGACGTCAATACCGTCAAACTCGCCTACAAGACCGTTTGACGTCGTGAACTCGAACGGCGGGAACGCCGCGTTTGTACCCATAACAAGGTCTCCGCCCTGCTTATCTCCGCAGCCCGACAGAACCGCGAGTCCCATAACGGCAGCCGCCGCAAGCGATACGATTTTTACCAATTTCTTTTTCATTTCCTAAATCCTCCATTATTTTTTTAATATATTAACCGCGCCGGCGGTTTTATATTCTAAAGCACCTTGCTCAGAAACGATTTCGCGCGTTCGTTTCGCGGGTTCTCGAACAGCTCCGCGGGAGTTCCCTCCTCCATAACGACGCCCTCGTCCATAAACAGAACGCGCGAGGCAACCTCGCGGGCGAAGCCCATTTCGTGCGTCACGACAACCATTGTCATACCCGCGTCCGCCAGATCCTTCATAACCGATAAGACCTCGCCGACCATTTCCGGATCGAGCGCCGACGTCGGCTCGTCGAAAAGCATTATGTCCGGATCCATCGCGAGAGCGCGCGCTATCGCGATTCGCTGCTGCTGTCCGCCGGAGAGCTGCGCGGGGTACGCGCCCGCCTTATCCTCAAGCCCTACGCGCTTTAAAAGCTCCATACCGCGTTTTTCCGCGTCCGCCTTGCTCATTTTTTTGACCTTAATGGGAGCGAGCGTTATGTTTTCCATTATGCTCAGGTGCGGGAACAGATTGAACTGCTGAAACACCATACCCATTTTCTCGCGTATTTTGTTTACGTCCGTTTTCGGGTGGGTTATGCTCTCGCCCTCAATAAGTATCTCGCCCTCCGTCGGAGTCTCCAAAAGGTTTAAGCAGCGCAGAAATGTTGATTTTCCCGAACCCGAGGGACCTATAATAACAACCTTCTCGCCCTTTTTAACGTGCTGATCGATTCCCTTTAAAACCTCCAGCTCGCCGAAGGACTTTTTGAGTCCGCTTACCTTTATCATTTCCCAATCACCCCTATCTCTTATCGGACTTTCTCAGACGCGCCTCGAATTTATTGAGGATAATGCTGAGAATTTTTATAACCACGTAATAAATTACGGCAATCGAAATCAGCGGATAGGCGAAATCATACGTCTGACTCTGCACCTTTCTTGCCGCGCCGACAAGGTCGATGTTGGAAACCATACCGATTACCGCCGTTTCCTTTATAAGAACGATAAATTCGTTCGCGAGCGCGGGAAGAATATTCTTCATCGCCTGCGGCATAACAATATGTATCATAGTCTGCGACTTTGTCATACCGAGCGAGCGTCCCGCCTCGGTCTGACCGATATTTACGGAAAGTATTCCGCCTCGTACAATCTCGGCGATATACGCGCCGCTGTTTATTCCGAAGGCGATAACGCCCACTACCCACCGCGAAATCGGCACCGACGCGAAAATTATGTAGTAAATTATAAGGAGCTGCACCATTGTCGGCGTGCCGCGTATAATATCGACATAAGTTCCGGCTACGGCTCTTAAAACCTTAAATTTTGAAAGCTTTCCCAGCGCCGCCATAACTCCGAGAAAAAGTCCGAGAAGCACCGCGAAAAGCGATATTAAAAGCGTGTAGCCCAAGCCGCTTACAAACCATCTCCAGCGGTCGTCCGTGATAAATGTGGAGATAAAGCCGTTCACCAAGCCGTTAATCACCGCGCTCATACTCTGTTCCTCCGTTCTCTCATAATACAAATATAATACCAAAAAGTTACCGAAATATCAAGTCTTTTTGATATTTTTATGTATATTTATCAATTATTTTTCCCA
>CAYVUD010000073.1:0-7113 GCA_964454725.1 uncultured Lachnospiraceae bacterium | reverse complement strand
TTTGAATAAACGCAGCCGCAGTAATTTTGGCGGTACAGACCGTAGAGCGCGGACAGCTCGCAGGAACGCTTGTAGCCGTTCCTTTTTTTAAAGTCCGAAAACAGGTACGGGACTCCGAACTCCTCCGAAAGCGCGCCGCCTATGGAATTAAGCTTTTCCGCGTTTTTGTGCGGACTTACGGAGAGGGTGGTGGTGAAATAGTCGAAGCCGCCCGCTTTCGCTTCTTGCGCGGCGCGGCTCAGGCGCAGCTCGTAGCATTTAAAGCAGCGTTCGCCGCCCTCGGGTATGTTTTCGAGTCCTTTCGCGATTTCGGCAAAACGCTCGGGCGCGTACTCGCCCTCGGTTAGCTTCACGGCGCGTTTTAAAGGCATTTCGCCGATAAGCCGCGAAAGCTCGGCAACGCGCTTTTTATATTCGGTTTCCGGAGAGATGTTGGGGTTATAGTAAAACAGAGTTATGTCGAAAAATCCGTTCAGGTACTCCAGCACGTAGCTCGAGCAGGGCGCGCAGCACGCGTGCAGCAGCAACGACGGCTTTTTTTCGGATTTTTCGATTTTTTCAAGCTCTTTATTTAAAATTATCTGATAGTTTGTTTTCATATTTCCACCTCAATGGTAAGTTTAACATAAAAAACGCGTTTATTCAATATTTGTTCACAAAAAATTTACGCTTCTGAAAAACGGTAAGGTTGCAAAAAAGGGGAAAATGTGATATAATTAGAGCAATCATATGGTTTTGAAAGGAATTAACACTTATGAGAAGAATGATTGCCGTATGGCTGGGCAAGCTGCTCACCTTGGCGGGCAGACTGATTGGGAAAAAGTCCTCGTCAAGCCCGGGCGAGTACGCGCTGCGCGTATGCCCCAACCTTGTCAAAAACCTCAACGGCTGTATAAAAAAAGGTATTATCGTGACCTGCGGCACGAACGGAAAAACCACCACAAATAATCTGATGTGTTCGGCTCTTGAGGCGAAGGGCTATAAGGTTCTTTGCAACCGTTTGGGCGCGAATATGCTAAACGGCATCGCGACCGCGTATCTTCAGGCGGCGGACCTTTTCGGCAGAGTCCGCGCCGACTACGCCTGCCTTGAAATAGACGAGGCGTACACGCCTATCGTGTTTGACCAAATAAAACCGGACGTTATGGTTATAACCAACCTGTTCCGCGACCAGCTCGACCGCTACGGCGAAATAGACATCACCTCGGACATTTTAAAGCGGGCTATCGCGAAGGCGCCGGATTTAAAGCTCGTGCTGAACGGCGACGACCCCCTGTGCGCGCAGTTCGGAGAAGGGCATAAGGCGTATTATTACGGAATATCCGAGCAGGTGCTGCCTCAGATAGACGATACGAAGGAGGGACGGTTTTGTCCCGTATGCGGCGGGGAACAGTCGTATAACTATTACCATTACAGTCAGCTCGGCGATTATTACTGCCCCAAGTGCGGCTTTAAACGTCCCGATATAGACTTTGAGGTAAAGGACGTGTCGCTCAGTCCCACAATGAAATTTACGCTTAACGGCGAGCCGATGGAGATAAACTACAAGGGCTTTTACAATATATATAATCTCATAGCCGTTTACGGCGCGCTTACGGCTGTAGGCGAGAGCGCCGACGGCTTTGCGGAGCTTCTTACGGACTACAAGCCGCAAATCGGCAGAATGCAGGAGTTTGCGTTTAAAAAGCCGGTAATACTGAGTCTTTCCAAGAACCCCGCCGGCTTTAATCAGGCGATCGCCACGGTTAATACGGACGAGCGGAAAAAGGACGTAATCATAGCCATAAACGACAAGGCAAACGACGGCCGCGACGTTTCGTGGCTCTGGGACGTCGATTTTGACAAGATAAAGGACGAGCGCCTTAACACGCTCGCGACTACCGGCATACGCAAGTGGGATATAAGCCTGCGGTTTAAATACGCCGACATTCCGGTTGATTTAATAACGCCGGATATGGCGGAGGCTGTCACAAAGGCGCTTTCCACCGACAGCGAGGTTGTTTACGTGCTTGTGAACTACACGGCGCTGTATCCCGCGGAGGCGGTTCTCAACGAGCTTTTGAAGAAGGAGGGACGCGGAGATGAAAATTAAAATCCTGCATATGTATCCCGACCTTCTGAACCTGTACGGCGATAAGGGCAATATAGAGTGTCTGAGAAAACGGCTGGTGTGGCGCGGCATTGACGCGGAGGTTGTCGCGCATAAGTGCGGCGATACGGATTTTGACCTTTCGGACGTGGATATAGTTTTTATCGGCGGCGGCTCTGACAGAGAGCAGAAAATAGTTTGCCGCCGCCTTCTGGAGAAGAGGGACGCGCTCAAGTCCTACGTGGAGGATAACGGCGCGCTTGCGGCGGTTTGCGGCGGTTATCAGCTTTTGGGGAAATATTACAAGCTTGAGGACGAGATGATAGAGGGTCTTGACATACTCGACATATACACCGAGCAGGGCGAAAAACGCCTTATCGGGAATATTATTTTGGAGCCGGATTTTCTCGACGGGAAAATCGTCGGCTTTGAAAACCACGGCGGCAGAACGTATATCGGTTCGCATAAGCCCTTGGGAAGGGTCGTTTACGGCTTCGGCAACGATGAAAATTCGGGCGCGGAGGGCGTGGTTTACAAAAATGTTGTCGCGACGTATCTGCACGGGCCGCTGTTCCCGAAAAATCCGCGGCTGTGCGATTATGTGCTGACTAACGCCATAAAACGCCGATACCCTGAGTTTGAGGGACTTTCGGAGTTGGACGATGAGCTGGAAAATACGGCGAACGAGTATATAGTAAACAGATTTATGAAATAACAGGGGAAGATTTCAATGGAGCTTAAGGTAATACGCGGGACAGTGCTTACGAAGCTGAAAAAAAGCGATAAAAAACCGATAATCGCGGGCGCCGCCGTTCTGGTACTCGCGACCGTCGTGTTTCTCGCGGCATCGCAGAAGGGTACGGAAAAGGCGGAAAACGACCTGACGGTAAACGACGGAGATTACGCGATGGTTTTGCAGCACTACACGGACTTTGATATGTCCGATACGCACACGGCGGTGCGGCTTAACTGGACAAACGGCATAGCCGAGCTTTCCGACGGCGAGACGCGTCTGAGACTGAACGCGACAATTTACCCGATAAATCTCGAAAACAAAGAAATAGAATGGCGGACAAGCAACGAGAACGTCGCCGTTATTGACGAAAACGGCGACATAACCGCAACCGCTCCGGGCGACGTGACGTTTCGCGCGACGCTTGCGGCGAGCGGAAAAACCGCTGACGCGTCGCTTACGGTCTTGCAGCCGGTGACGGGACTTTTCCTGCCGGTTACGAACGTAAAGCTTGTCACGACCGACGCGGGACGGCTCCTTTCGGCTGTCGTTTTCCCCGAGAACGCGTCAAACGCAAATATAATCTGGGAGTCGAACCACCCCGAAATAGTTTCGGTGGACTCTACGGGCAGGATAAAGCCTCTTAAAAAGGGAAGCGCGGTTATAACGGCGAAAACCGAGGACGGCGGCTATCAGCGCATATGCCACGTTACCGTAAGCGAGCCGAGCGTAGAGGTTTCGGAAATTGAGATACAAAATACGGAGAACGCGAGCGTTAAGGCGGGCGAGGCGCTCCAGCTCACCGCCGTTCCAAAGCCCGCGAACGCGAAAAACAGAACTCCGTTAAAATGGGAGAGCAGCGACGAAATGATCGCGTCGGTGAGCCAGAGCGGACGCGTTAAGGGACAGTCGGAGGGAACGGCAATCATAACCGTTTCCTCGACAAACGGGGTAATGAGCTCGCTTGAGGTTACGGTAACGGCGTCCGACGCGGCTGACGCTCTTGATTTAAGCCGTTTACATACCTCCGCGACAGTCAGCGGAGGCGTTACATACACATCGTACAGCGCGACGCTGCCGGCGATGGTCAAGCTGCAAATGGGACTTAGTCCCGCTCCGCAGATATGGGAAAACAGCGGAACAAGAAACGCGACGGAAGCGGAAACGACCGAATATATGAACCCCAACGAGTTCTATACCGGCGCTTATAAGTATCAGTTCCTCAACCTGTCGCAGCCCAACGGTCTGAGCGAGGATATTCTTAATCAGTTCCTCGCCGACAAGGGAATTTTAAAAGGTCAGGGCAAGGCGTTTTTAGAGGCGGCGGAGGCTTACGGAGTAAGCGAGGTCTATCTCATAGCGCACGCGTGTCTTGAATCCGGAAACGGCACGTCGCGGCTCGCGAACGGAGTCGAGTATAACGGCGAAACAGTGTATAACGTGTTCGGTATCGGCGCGTTCGACGCCGACGCGGTCGGCTACGGTTCCGCCAAAGCCTACAGTATGGGCTGGACGTCGGTTGACGCGGCGATACGCGGCGGCGCGGAATGGATAAGCCGCTACTACATAAATAACCCCGACGGGGCGCAGAACACGCTTTACAAAATGCTCTGGAACCCCGAAAATCCCGGGACGCATCAGTATGCGACGGACATCGGCTGGGCTGTCAAGCAGGCGGTTTATATCGAGCGTATTTTCGGTATGTTCCCGCAGCTTGAGCTTTCCTACGACGTGCCGGTATACAGCGGTATGGTGCCGCCGGCGCTTGACGAATGACATATATAACGCGAATAAGGACAAAATCACCTCTCATATCTTAAATGAGAGGTGATTAACGTGAAAAATCACGTTAGGCGGTAACCTCCGCTTAACGCCTTATCCGCCCGCGGTAAGACGCTGAATATTTTTAATCGCTGTTCGCGGGCGGAAAGGCTGTGGAGATTTCTATGTTCAGGTGCTGTCATTTGCGGCAAAAGGAGGTTGCGGATATTGAAACGGCAGAGCGGCTCGGATTTATAAGCGACGTCGAGATAAGCGAGAAAACCGGAAATATCGAAGCCATTATCGTGCCCAAGCGCGGTTGGTTTTTACGCAGGATTTTCGGCGGCGGCGAGCTTATCATACCGTGGAGCGCGATCGAGGTCGTCGGCGACGACCTCATTCTGGTACGTTTACATTTCAATTCCGCTACAAACAGATTACAGGAAGATTAACAATGTTGAAAAAGCGTATTTTTTGGTGTATAATTTAAGCCAGGTATAATACATCATAAGGAGGGAATACTAATGAAATGTCCGTATTGCGGTTTTGTTGAAAGCAAGGTAATAGACTCGCGCCCCACAGATGAGAGCAGCTCGATAAGACGCAGACGCGAGTGCTTGAAATGCGGCAAGCGGTTTACGACATACGAAAAGCTCGAGTCGATCGCGCTTGTCGTAATAAAAAAGGATCAGTCGCGCCAGCAATATGAGCGCGGCAAGGTGTTAAAGGGAATAATAACCGCCTGCGAGAAGCGTCCTATTTCTCTCGCGCAGATGGAAAAGGTGGTTGACGATATTGAGAGCGAGCTTTATCAGTCGATGGAGCGCGAGATAGACAGCACGACGATCGGAGAAAAGGTTATGGATAAGCTGAAAAATCTCGACGAGGTCGCTTACGTTCGTTTCGCGTCGGTGTACAAGCAATTTGACGATATTAACACCTTTATGGAGGAGCTTCAGGGACTTATAGATGCTAAATAGTATTGATTTGCATATGCACTCTACCGCCTCGGACGGCTCCCTAACGCCGTCGGAGGTCGCGGAGGAAGCCGGACGCGCGGGACTTCGCGCGGCGGCTCTTACCGACCACGACACTGTGGCGGGAGTAAAAGAATTTAAGGAAAAGTGCCTTGAAATCGGCGTGGAGCCGGTTTCGGGAGTTGAGATAAGCGCCAAATTCAGATGCGAAATGCATATTTTGGGGCTTTTTGTTGATGCGGAAAATAAAGAGTTTTTGGAAAGGCTCTCAACGCTTGAAAACGCGAGAAGCGTCAGGAATAGGGCGATGCTCGAAAGGTTTGCGGAGCTTGGATTTGACATAACCGAGGAGGATATTGTTTCCCAAAAGGAGGGCGGAACGCTCAATAATACCGGACGCTCTCATATGGCTGAGGCGATGGTTAGGAAGGGCTATGTCAAGGATAAGGACGAGGCGTTCGCCAAGTTCCTGACTAAGGGTAAGCCCGCATATGTCGCGCGTATAACGTATTCGCCGGAGGAAAGCGTAAAAATTATAAAGAACGCCGGCGGACTGGCAGTATTGGCGCACCCCGTTTATATAACGAGGGACGAAGCGGAGCTTCGTTCTCTTTTGACCGAGCTTAAATCCTTCGGTCTTGACGGGGTGGAGAGCCTGTACAGCGGTTACAGCGAGGAATACACAAGGCTGTGCCTTAAGCTGTGCGGGGAGCTTGATTTAGTCCCCACGGGCGGCAGTGATTTTCACGGCGCGAACAGACCTTCGGTAAAGCTCGGCGACATAAGAGCGCCGTATGAATATTTGGAAAGGCTTAAAAAAATGACGGTTGAATAAAATTGCCCGTACTTGGTTTTGTGAAAGGAATGTATATGGAAAGAACAATAGCTGCGATTTCAACGCCCGCGGGCGCGGGCGGAATCGCCGTGATACGCGTAAGCGGAGCGGGCGCGGCGGAGATAGCGGACAAGGTGTTTTGCGGCAAGGATAAGCTTTGCGACGCGCCTACGCATACCGTGCATTACGGCTTTATAAAAAACGCGGACGGCAAGCGTGTTGACGAGGTTCTCGCGACAGTTATGCGCGCGCCGCGCACGTTTACGCGCGAGGACACGGTTGAGATAAGCACACACGGCGGAATGACCGCGTCGCGCGAGGTACTCGATTGCCTTATACGCGCGGGCGCGTATCCGGCGGAGCCGGGCGAGTTTACAAAGCGCGCGTTCTTAAACGGCAGAATAGACCTGTCGCAGGCGGAGGCGGTCATAGATATAATAAACGCGAAAAACGCGCTTGCGAAAAATAACGCGCTCTCGCAGCTCGAAGGCTCGCTCTCAAAGGAAATTAAGGCTATACGCGAAAGGCTTGTGCGGCTTGCGGCGCAGATGCAGGTAACGATAGACTACCCCGACGAGGATTTGGAGGACATAACGGTTGACGGTATCCGCGCTGTCGCGGACGAGTGCCGCCAAAGAGCGGACAGGCTTTTAAAAACCGCCGACAGCGGCAGGATTATCCGCGACGGAATAAAAACGGCGATAGTCGGCAAGCCAAA
>CAYVUD010000072.1:0-7430 GCA_964454725.1 uncultured Lachnospiraceae bacterium | reverse complement strand
ATTTTAACGGAAAGGAGGGAAACGCAGTGCGAAAGTCCAAAATACGAATCGCGGCTGCTATGCTGTCCGCGATCTGCTGTTTGTCTGCGGGAGCGGTAAGCTTCGCCTCTCCCGCGAGCGCGGCTGTTATTGACGATTCCGCGTCTATGCAGAATGAGATAATAACAGGCAGCAGCAGAAGTCTTACGGGCTCGTCGGGAAATCTTACCTGCAGGGGTTCAACCAGGGTACAGTCGGGTTATTCGGCGAGCGTAGCGGTAGAGCTTCAAAAGTACACCACAAGCTGGGGTACGATTATGACATGGACGGCGAGAGGAGGCGAAGAAGCCTCGGTAAATCAGCCGTATTCCGTGGCGAGAGGCTCTTACCGCCTAAAGGTTACGCATAAGGCGTACAACAGCAGCGGAAATGTTGCCGAGTCCTTTACAAAGTACAGCGACATGGTAACGTACTAAAGGGAGCAGAGAACACAAAAGTCAAACGTGAGCGGAGCGAAAACGCTCCGCGGAAAAGGAAGGAAGGACAAGAAATGAAAAAATTATTCAAAAAAATTGTAACAATGGGTATTGCCGCTGTTATGGCGGTATCGGCTATGAGCTTGAGCGCGTTCGCGGAAGAAGAAAATCATAACGACGCGGTTGCTTCGTTTTTGGCGGCTGACGGTGTAAGTAGAATATATCTTACACAGGAGGACATTGATAATGGAAATAACACTGTTGTCGGTTATAATGGTATTGTTTTTGAAGTTGAGGAAGTCTCAAATAATGAGATGTCATTATATCGAAGTGCTACTGAAAGTTATGACTTTACTATCAACCGTACCAATGTTCCCGTATCCTCATATTTTTCGATTGAAGCATCATCTGTTTTGGGCTCTTTTAATATAGCTCCGTTGGCAACGAGATATTCCTCATCTTTATTCCAAAATGGTTCAAGTACAAGTGTAATGTTGATGGTACACCCAAGTATGAATCTTGACAAGAATGTTGATTTTTCACTTTTCTTGAAAGGAACGCCCGATCGCCGTATTGTGACTGTAACGCCCGGTAGTACAACAACAGCTGTTACAGCAAAAAATATTAACAGTTATACACTATATATAGAAGCCGTGAATGGTTTGGATACTAATGCAGTTGGAACTATTGAGTTGTCAGGTTCTAATTAAAATATTATCACACTTTTTAAAGGAGTTTTAATCAGTATTTGACTGAGCAGAATAATGTTTAATATTATAATAAGGAGAAAAATTTATGAAAAAAGTATTACTGTTTGTTATATCATCTATTATTTGTGTAAATCTTTTTATTCCAACAGTAATGGCGGAAAATTCAGAATATACGGAGTATTCTGATTATAAAATAACTCAAGATACTCGGTTTGCGGATATTTTAGGGCTTATGACAGGGTATGAGGACGGCACTTTTCGACCTGACAATCCTATTACTCGCGCCGAATTTGTGACCTCTGTTATGAGAGCCGCTTCTATTGCGTATCCTAACATTGAGGCCGATTATATATCCTTTTATGATATGACGGATACATCTTATTGGGCGTATGAAGATATAGCAAAAGCTGTATCAATGGGATTTGTAAACGGTTTCAAAGACGGAACTTTTCGTCCTGATGATAATATCACATATGAACAAGCGGCGGGAATAGTGTTTAAAATGCTTGGATATGCTCCTGTATTGGATATGTATGGCGGATTTCCCGACGCATATATGTCGTTGGCGTATTATGATGGCTTTTTTAAAACCGCAACAGGAAGTCGAAAAGGCTTAATAGAAATGGATTCTGCCAAGCAAAAAACTCCTATAAGCAGACATAACGCTATGCTAATGCTTGATCTGTCTCTTTTTATTCCGCTTTGTTATGTAACGGACTACAAAGAAGGAAGTAATGGATTAGAGGCTATATATAATTTAGGCGGTGACGGCGTACTGAAAAACAACCTATATTCAATGAAATATGCAGATGTTACTGTTTATGATGATTAAAGTATGATTTATATATTGGTTACAGAGTAATATCACGGACAAGACAAGGGTAAAAGGGAAGAATTTAACCGCCGGCGCGGGAGAGCGGTCAGCCGTCTCCCGACGCGCGGCAGGCGTGGTTGAGCGGACCGCGCCCCTTCCCCAAATTCAGTCCGGCGCGTATCGCGTCCGTGACGTATTCCTTCGCGAGCTTAACAGATTTTTCCATATCCGCGCCCTTCGCCATATTTGCGGCTATCGCCGAGGAGAGCGTGCAGCCGGTACCGTGTGTGTCGGGGTTATCGATACGCTCGCTCGCGTAGCGGCGCACCGAGCCGTTTGCGGCTAAAATATCGCACGCTCCGTTTTCAAGGTGACCGCCCTTTACAAGCACGCCCGTTTTGTATTTCGCCGCCAAGGTCCGCGCCGCAAAAATCATATCGTCCTCCGAAACTATATCCGCGCCGAGCAAAGCCTCGGCTTCGGGGAGGTTGGGCGTTATAATATCGGCGAGAGGGAACAGCTCGGCAATCAGAGCCGCTTCAGCGTCCCCGCTTATAAGCCGCGAGCCGCTTGTCGAAACCATAACGGGGTCCAAGACCACGTTTCGCGGACGGTATTTTTTCAGCGCGTCCGAGATCGCGCCGATAATTTTTACCGAGGATACCATTCCTATTTTAACCGCGTCGGGGAAAATATCGGTAAAAACGGCGTCAAGCTGCGACGTTACCGTTTCGGGCGGTATGTCGAAAATACCGTAAACACCGGTCGTGTTCTGCGACGTTACGGACGTTATAACGCTCATTCCGTAAACTCCGTTCGCGATAAAGGTCTTTAAATCCGCTTGTATTCCCGCGCCGCCGCTCGGGTCGGAGCCGGCTATCGCAAGTGCTGTTTTCATATTAATCTCCATAGCCTTTCTGCCCACAAACAGTAATGAAAAATATTTTGCGCCTTACCGTGGGCGGATAAGGCGTTATTCCTCCGTTATTTTGCTTATTTCCTCAAAAAGCCGTTTCGCGGCGGCGCAAATGTCCTTTTGCGCGAAAATTCCCGAAACGACCGCCGCGCCGGCTATTCCGGTACCGCGCAGACCGGCGATATTGTCCGCCGTTATGCCGCCTATGGCGGCGACGGGGATATTTACCGCCGCGGTTATGGCTCTGAGCGTATCAAGCTCCATTTTTTTCGCGTCCGATTTCGTTGACGTACCGAACACCGCGCCCGAACCGAGGTAATCCGCGCCGCCTTTTTCGGCGTCTATTGCCTGCTCGACGGTTTTCGCGGTTATGCCGATAATTTTATCTTTTCCCAGAAGCTTACGCGCCTCAGACAGCGGCATATCGCCCTGACCGAGGTGAACGCCGTCCGCGCCGGCTTTAAGCGCGGCAAAAACATTGTCGTTTATTATAAGCGGCGCGCCGTATTTGGCGCATACCGCTTTTATTTCAAGCGCCGACCGTATCAGGGCGTCCTCAGACACGCCCTTTTCACGAAGCTGAACCATTGTCGCGCCGCCTTTGAGCGCCTCGCCGACGGCGCGGGCAAGGCTTTTCCCGTTAAGCCGCGAGCGGTCGGTTACCGCGTAGAGCGCAAGCTGTTCTTTTCTCACGTTATCACCCGTTTAAATTTATTTTTGAAACAACAAAGCCACCGAATTAGCATTTCGGTGGCTCTGTTATATATGAACGTAACATTGCATTACAAACAATGTTAAATATATTATACACCATCTTTTTTTATTTTTCAAGGGTTTTTTATTATTTTTTTAAAAAAACTGCGTTTTGTAAAGAAAAATTAATATATGTCATTAAAATACGAGATATATTTTACGGTATTTTCCTTATTAAACAGAAATTCGTAAAGGTCTATAAAATAGTCGTCCGTCATACTCGCTATGAAATCAACGACCATTTGGTTAGGCTCGGTCGCTTCATAGTCGGCGGGAACCGTGTAGCGCGTCGCGTTTTTAATGAAATTTATATGGTGCTTATATAAAACAGAGCTTTCGTCCTTTTTGACTGTCATATCGAGGAGCTTTTGATACATTCCGTCAAACATCGGAGCTATTATTTCGTCATACTTTTTACTTAGCTCCTCGTTGGCGTAGATGTATTTGTAATTGTCCTTTTTGCTTTTGGAGAGAGCCGAAAAATGCTTCTCGTCAAGCATTATATAGTCCTTGCCGTAGCTGTTTTCGACAATATTCACGATCAGGTTGTTGATAATCGCGGCGTTGTGCCTGCCGATGGGACTTTCCTCGAAAATATTCTCGCTGTCTATGATTTTTGTTTTTACCGCGTCCTGCCTGTCCTTGCCGACATAGGCGATAATGTCGCATATTCTTACGACGCAGCCCTCGAGTGTAGACGGCACAAGCTTTTTTACCGCGTCTTTGTCGGTATAGCACCGCTCAACCATTCGGTCAAATTCGTCAAAGCCCGAAAGCGGGGCGGGGCGGTATTCCTTGCACTCAAACTCGCCGTTGTGACAAAGTATTCCGTCAAGCGTATCGAGCGTTATGTTGAGGTTTAAAATACCGTCCAAAACACGGACGCTGTGTACGTTATGGTTGAAATATCTGCCGGTATTTTTGTGATAAAGCTCGTTTAAAAACCGTTCTCCGGCGTGACCGAACGGCGTATGTCCGATGTCGTGACCGAGCGCTATCGCTTCGATCAGGTCAAGGTCAAGACCGAGCATTTTGCCTATATTTCTCGCGATTCTCGAAACGAGCTGAACATGGTAGGCTCGGTGGGAAATATCGTCGTTTTTGTAGAAGGAAAAAACCTGAGTTTTGTCCGCGTAGCGGTTGTAGTAAGGGCAGTGCATAATTTTCTCGACGTCGCGCACATAAGCGGGACGCCATAGGTTCGCCTTGTCGTGGTTTGGTCTGCGCCGTATGGCGGTATCCTCCTTAACAGGCGAAGCCGCGCGGATTTTTTCCTGAATTTCTTCGCTAAGCTGCTCGTATATAAGCTTATCACTCAATTTATTTCACTTCCTCGCTGTTTTCGCTTTAGTAAATTATATCACATTCGAGAGGAATTTTACAGATGTTTCGCCTTGTGAAAGTTTTACAAAAAAGAATGAGGTAAAATATACATAATGCCCAAAAATATAAAATATTAAAAAGAATAGTGACAAAATAAGAGAATTGTGATATAATTCATTATGTATATTTGCGATAAATTTTACTGCTTATGTAAAAGGAGAGAGTGTAATGAAAAAAATGGTGGCGGGAACGCTTGCCGCGGTAATGGCGTTTTGCGCTTTGACGGGCGCGTCGGCGGCGCCGCAGTATTCGAGCAAAGGAAGTCTGCTTATCGAAAGCGATATTAACAGCGACACAAATACCAAAAAGGCGACCGTAAAAGGCTCGGCAAAGGCCGATATAACGAAGCTCTTTATTTGGACGGCTGTAAGCAGCAGCCGCGTTTCGGAAAAGAATATCGTTATTACGAGCGAGGCCGGCCGCGTCGAGGACGGAACACAGCACCCGTATATTCCGGTGGATATGCGTCTGCGGGTCAAAAATCCGAACGCGGAAAAGACGGTTAAGTACATAGTCGGAGAGACCGAGCCGAAAGCCGACGCGGAGGACGACGGCAAAATATCTCTGTTTGAGTATTATACTCTTACGGTAAAGGACGGCGACGAGGTAATATTTACGGCTGACGATATTCCCGCCGACACGACGGAATTGGAAATTCCTCTGCGGCTCTTTAACTGCGTCGAAGAGGACAGCACTTCGAGCAAAAATTTTTCCGACGAGGATAAATATACGATTTCATTAAAGACGAACTCTTCGCTTGAAAAAAGCAACGTGACGGAGTTCGCGGCTCCGACGGCTTGGAAATGGTATGTGGACGCGACGCAGCTTTCGTATATGGTTGACGGTTCCCCGACTCCGACTCCGAAGGTTACGGCGACTCCGAAGGCTACGGCGACTCCGAAGGCTACGGCGACTCCGAAAGCGGATTCCACGCCCCAAGCCGAGGCAACGCCGACTCCCAAGCCGCAGGACGGCGGCATTACGCTTAAGGCGGGCGATTACCTCGTAGGCAAGGATATTGACGCGGGAAGATATTACATAGTCGGCGACGGAATGTTAAAGACATACGACGCTGACGGAAATTTGACAAGTAATGTAAATTTGACGACCGCAAAGGAAACGAACGGATTTTACGGTGTAAGCTTAAATAATGACGAGACGTTTTCACTGACGGACGACGCGGAATTTAAGACAATAACTCCGATTTCGGGGGAAGAGCCTTCTGTTACTCCCGCGCCGGCGGCGGAAACAACGCCTACGCCGGCGGTAAGAACAACGCCTACGCCGCGCGTGAGAGCGACGTCCACGCCGAAAGCGAGCGCTACTCCTACGCCAAAGGCAACTTCTACGCCCAAGGCGACTGCCACTCCGAAGCCGACCGCTACTCCCAAGCCAAATCCCAAGACGGGCGATACCGTTCCGATTACAGGCTTAGCGGTTCTGGGGCTTGCCGCGCTTGGCGTCGCGGCGGCGGTGCAGATAAAGAAAAAGAAGGGTAATTAAGCGTAAATAAAAGCGTCCAAAAGGACGCTTTTATCGTATATGAACGGAGTGTTACGATGAAAAAGAAAACAGCGGCGGTTATACAGATTGCGGCGATAGCGGTGTTCTTATGCTGCGCGGTCTGTATCGGACTGTATTATTACGCGAGCTACGCCTCCGACCGCGGCTTTGAGGAGCTGCGCGAGGAGGTTGCCGCGGTCTCGCCCGAGGAGGCTGCCGCGGTCTTGCCGGAGGCGTCGGAGGAACCGAGAGCCGAAAACGGTATGCTTGCGGGCTATTACGAGCTTTATCAAAAAAACAGCGATATGGTAGGCTGGATTAAAATTGACGGCACAAAGATAGATTATCCCGTGGTCAAGGGCGCGGATAACGAGTTTTATCTGCACAAGAATTTCGACAAGGAGTATCAGTACTGCGGAATACCGTTTGCGGATTACCAGTGCGACGTTGAAAAGCCCGACGACAACATTGTAATTTACGCGCACAATATGAAGGACGGCAGTATGTTCGCCGCGCTTTTGAAATATGCCGATACGGACTTTTTAAACGAGCATAAGACGATTATATTCGACACCCTTTACGAGCGCGGCGAGTATGAGTTGGCGTATGTTCTGCGTACAAAGCCGGATAAGAAGGAATATATAAACTATTGCGAATTTATAAACGCGGACGGCGCGGAGGAATTTGATGAGTTTATCGCGCGGGCGGGCAAAGCGGCATTGTACGCGGACACGGAAAATACTCCCGTTTACGGCGACAAGCTCCTTACGCTTTCCACCTGCTCCTATAACACCTCAAACGAACGGCTTGTCGTAATAGCGAAGAAAAAACGGTTTCCCTGAGGAAACCGTTTTTTTTATCTTATATTTATTTTATATACCTTAACTCCGTGCGGC
>CAYVUD010000071.1:0-7478 GCA_964454725.1 uncultured Lachnospiraceae bacterium | reverse complement strand
CGCTTTTCGAGTAATAATACGTCAAATCCTCGGCTATCTCTCCCGAAACGAGCGGAACCTGTCCGATATACGGTTCTTTCATTCCCAAATCTCTTACGACATTTAAAAAGCCCTTTCCGACCGCGCCGCCCACGTCAAGCTTACCCTTGGCGTTAAGCGGCAAATCGGCGAACGGGTTTTCCACATAGCTCTTGACCCGCGCTTTGCTGTCCGCGACCGCCACAAGAGCGCCGAGCGGTCCGTCGCCCTTTATCTGAACGGTTATTGAGTCGCTCTCGTTTTTCAGTCCGGCGGCGCCCATTATCGCCGCGCCGGTCAAAAGTCTGCCCATAGCCGCGGTAGCGACGGGATACGAATGATGTATGCTCCGCGCCCTGTTGACGGTATCCGTCGTTATCGCGGCGAGAACGCGTATAGCGCCGTCCGCGCTTGTTCCCCTTACCAAACTATCCATTTGCAAAATCCTTTCTATTCTATGGTTACTGTCGCGTAGCAGTTGTCGGGCGCGGTAATGCCTTCGCCCTCTATTTTAACCAAAACGCTGTGTACTCCCGCGCCCATTCCGCTTAAATCAACAGTCGCGCTGACATTTTCGCTTGTGAGCTTGTCCTCCTCGCCCGAAAGCGTTACCGATACCGGCTCTATTGAGATATGCCGTCCCTCGGGCGCGTTTTCGGCTTTTATGTCGAGTTCTACCGGCTTCGTGACAATTTTCTTTACCTCAGCCTTTATTTTGACCGTCCTGTTCTCCTCCGGAATATACATACCGTCGGGCGTTTCGATTACGCCCTCCATAGAACCGTCCCCGCTTATTTTGTCTATAACGGCTTTTAAGGAAGTATTCTCCGTTTCCTCGAGCGTACCCGCGTCAATCCGCGACGGAGTGACGGAAACGGAGCTTATTGAGTACTGCGTCTTAAGCTCGGCGTTAAGCTCCGCCTCGACGGGGAGATTTACCAAATCATAAACCGTGTGCCGTATATCCACAGACAGCGTATTTGTTTCTATCGTTTCGTTTTTTGTTATAAGATTTCCGTCAGCGTCCACCAGCACGTAGCCGGACGGCTCGGGTCTGTCATCGCGAACGTCGGAAATATCGACTGTCGCGACAGCGTAGGCAACATTGTCTATCTCGCTCTTCGCTCCCGATATTTCTATGTTCGGCTCGATTATTTCCGATTTTACAAGCTTATTTTTAAGCGTGCCGGTCTGTTTTATTTTTACCTCTATTTCCTTTTCGGCAAGCTTCTCGACCGTTATCGGAACGTCGCCGTGTTTCTCCTTCTCGACCGTCAGCAGAGAATTGGGCAGGGACAAGGAGCCGGAAAGAGTATATTCGCCCGCCTCCGTTATCTCGGACGCGTCAACCTCTATATGCACGCTCTCCATATAATCCATCAAATCGCTGCGTTTGCCCCTTATTGACGCGGACATCTGCGGTATTTTATCCTTTCCGGTTATGACAAGACCGTTTTCGCGAAGCTGCGGTTCGCCTATAAAGCGCACGTCCAAATCCGAGAGCGTCGTTGTTATATCGGGATCGTCAACCCACATAATGGCTGCCCACGCGATAACGGCGAGCATTAAAGATATAACGATAATTTTAGCTTTTTCGGCGCGCGCGCCGTTTTTGCTCTTGCTCATTTCGACGACCTCCAGAACTTTATTTTGTCTATCGTTTCGGTTGTTTCTATATTCTGCGCGAATATGCGCTCGAGCGCCTTTGTCAGGGTCTCCTTCGAGAGATTTCTCGTAAGCGAGCCGTTTCTCGCGATAGAGATTTTTCCCGTTTCCTCGCTTACCACAACGATAACCGCGTCCGTCGCCTCGCTCAGACCCAGAGCCGCGCGGTGACGCGTTCCAAGCTCCGTCGAAAGATTGTTGTTGGCGGTAAGCGGAAGCACGCAGCCGGCGGTAAGTATCTTATTCCCGCGTATTATAACTGCGCCGTCATGCAGCGGGGTGTTGGGCACGAAAATATTTTCCAAAAGGCTTGAGGATACGTTGGCGTCGAGCATTGTGCCGGTGGTTATAAACTCGCCCAGCCGCGTTTCGCGTTCCAGAACAATCAGCGCGCCGATTTTGGCGGCGGACATATCCGCCGCCGCCTTTACAACGGATTCGATAGTCATTGACATATCGTCGTCGGACGTGTCAACGGCAAAATCTATTATACGCCCGACCTTAAAGCGTCCCATACGCTCAAGTATATTTCTAAACTCCGGCTGAAAAATTACCACAACGGCAAAAAGACCTATCTGCATCGCCCCTCCGAGTATGTAGTTGAGGGCGTTAAAATGCAGCCAGCGGCTTATGAAAAATACCGCGAACAGTATTATAAGACCTTTTACGAGCTGCATCGCGCGCGTGTCGCGCAAAAGCGTTATTATATAATAAATGATTATGGCGACAATTCCTATGTCTATAAAATCGCTTATCCGCAGGAGCTGCAGATATTTGAGCGCATAATCCAAAAACGCGTTCATAATTTCTGTCCTTTCCGAAAAAATTTATATAACGAACCCGTTATTCCGCAAAACGCGAAACAGACGTTTTTTTGCCATATATGCTTATTATACTATAATTTTTCTTATATTTCTATATATTTATTAAGAATTTTTTTAATTTTTTGTTGTATATTTTTTAATTTTGTGTTACAATGGTTGTATCCTATGTAAATAGAAAGGAAGAAAAAAACATATGAAAAGAAAAATATTAAGCCTTATTGCGGCTTCGGCAACGGTGATTTTGGCGGCTTCATCGGCGTTCGCGGCGGACAATAATCCGTCGGTTTATATCGACGACACGAGAATCGCTTTTTCCGACCAGTCCGCCGTAATTAAAGACGACAGGACTCTTGTTCCGGCAAGAGGCGTTTTTGAGGCTATGAACGCTTCTGTCGATTGGGACGAAGATACAAGAACGGTTACGGTTGACAGCGACACCAACACCATACATATAGTTCTTAAAATCGACGACCCCGTAATGGAGGTTTACACCTTCACAAGCGTGCTTCACGCCGACAAGACCGAGGTTACGCTCGACGTCGCTCCGCAGATTTTAAACGACAGAACAATGGTTCCTCTGCGCGCCATAAGCGAAGCGTTAAACACTAAAGTAGAGTGGAATCAGGAGGAATACAGAGTAGACATAACAACAAAGAAAAAGCCCGCCACAAAGGACGGTCTGCCGACTCTCTCGCTCGCCGCTCCGGAAACGGCGGCAGCAGGCGAAGAGTTTGACGTATACATCACCCTCGCGAATATCACTCCCGATTCGTGGGTATCAACAATGTCGGCTTTAATCGGCTTCGACAGCTCAAACTTTGAGTTCGTAAGCTCGGCTTTATGCAAGGCTGACGGAACGCCTGTCGAAGGCGCTATGGTAGAAAGCAGCACGGAAAACAGAGTTGACGAGGTAAAGAGCGTCGCCGTGACTATCGACGAGGAAAAAGCCGCCAATACAGACGGTTACGTAATGAAATTTACCTTTAAGTCGCTTACCGGCGAGGAAGGCGCGTTTACCATCAAGGACGCTTATCACTCAATCACGACGTATGACACCTACATCGGTCTTTCAACAAACGGCGAGATTAAGGAGCTTGGCGGAAACGAACTTAACATCGACGCGACTCCGGTTGTTGTAAACGGAACAGCGACGCCCGAGGAGTAATTTCACATCGAGCTTAATGAACAGGGTGGTTCGTCCGAACGACCCTGTTTTTCTTTATTTAACGTCTTGTCCGCCCGCGGGCAGGAACGATTTTTTAACCAATCCCCGCGGGCGGAAAGGCTCCGGTAATAATTATGGAAAAAACACCTTTGGCATTTCGTACTCACGTTTCCGTTTTCGGCAACACCAACGCGGGAAAGTCCGCGCTTTTTAACGCTCTGCTCGGTCAGGATATGGCTATCGTTTCCGGTAAACGCGGCACTACCACAGACCCCGTTACAAAGGCTATGGAGCTTATCCCATACGGTCCTATCGCGCTTACCGACACCGCCGGACTCGGCGACACGTCGGACATAGGGAAAATGCGTACCGACAAAACGAAAAAGGTACTCGAGCGCACGGATTTTGCGCTCTATGCCGCCGACTGCTCCGATTTTTCGGAATCCGATTACATAAAAACGCGCGAATGGTTTGAAAAGCGCAAAATCGGACACCTTCTCGTATTTACGAAAAGCGATTTGGGCTGCGGTGATTTAAAGGAAAAATACCCCGACGCGGTTTTTGTGTCGGTTCGCGACAATACCTCCCTTGACGGCTTAAAAAGCCGTCTGCAAACCGAGCTTTCAAAGCTCGCGCCCGAGGAGGAAACAATGATAGGCGATCTGCTGCCCTCGGGAAGCACAGTCGTTATGGTCGTTCCGATCGACTCCGAAGCCCCCAAGGGCAGAATAATTTTACCGCAGGTCCGGTTTTTGCGCGACTGTCTTGATCACGGCATAAAGTGCGTCGTAACGCGCGACTCCGAGCTTCGCCAGACGCTTGAAGAGCTTAATAAAATCGACCTTGTCGTAACCGACTCGCAGGCGTTCGGGTTTGTAAACTCGGTTGTGCCGGAGGATATTATGCTTACCTCGTTTTCAATGATGATGGCGAAGATGAAGGGCGATTTGCGCGAGCTTATAAAGGGAGCGGACGCGATAGAAAAGCTTCAAGACGGCAGCCGCGTACTTATGGCGGAGGCCTGCACCCATAACTCCTCGCACGAGGACATCGGCAGGGTCAAGATTCCGCGGCTTCTCAGGGAACACACGGGAAAGGACTTAAAATTCGATTTCTGCGTCCACCACGACTTTCCCGAAAATCTCTCCGATTACGCCCTCGTTATCCACTGCGGCGGCTGTATGATAAACTCGCGCTCGATGAACAACCGTATAGCGTTTTGCCGCGAAAGCGGCGTTCCGATTACGAATTACGGTGTTGTTCTGGCATACGCGAACGGAATATTGGAGCGGAGCAAAAAAATTTTTGAAAAATAGTTCCAACATTTCCCAAAGCTATTGCAAAAAATAAAGAATTTTGATATAATTAGCAGTGACTAATTCTACAGAAGGAAAGTGAAAAACGATGATTATTATTATGAAGGACTCCGCCTCCGCGAAGGAGATAAGCGCGGTTGAGAAAACGCTTGAGGATTACGGTTTCCGCACCCACCCCATATACGGCGAGAAAAAGACGGTTATCGGCGCCATAGGCGACAAGCGCGTTTTAAGTATGAACCAAATCTTGATGATGAACGGCGTTGAGAATGTCGTTCCCATTATGAAGCCCTACAAGCTCGCTTCAAAGGAGCTGCAAAAGGAGCAGTCGATCATAGACGTAGGTCACGGCGTTACCGTCGGCGGCGAAACGCTCGCGGTTTTCGCGGGTCCGTGCGCGATCGAGTCGCAGGAGCAGTTCACGACCGTGAGCCGCGCGGTAAAGGCGTCGGGCGCGAACATTCTCCGCGGCGGCGCGTTCAAGCCCCGTTCGTCGCCCTACTCGTTCCAAGGACTCGAGGGCGAAGGGCTTGAAATTATGTACAACAGCGGCAAGGAGCTTAATATGCCCATATGCACCGAGGTGCTTGACACCCGCGACGTTGAGCTTGTCGCGAAATATGCCGATATTATGCAGATAGGCGCGAGAAATATGCAGAATTTCAAGCTTTTAAGAGAGGTCGGCAAGTGCAACAAGCCGATTTTGTTAAAGCGCGGACTCGCCTGCACAATGGAGGAATGGTTGATGGCGGCGGAATATATTATGTCCGAGGGCAACGAAAACGTAATACTTTGCGAGCGCGGAATAAGAACGTATGAAACAGCCACCAGAAACACGTTCGATTTAAGCGCCATACCCGTTTCAAAGGAGCTTTCGCATCTGCCGATAATAGCCGACCCGAGCCACGCTACGGGAACATATAAATACGTTCCGGCGGTTGCCAAGGGCGCGATAGCGGCGGGCGCGGACGGACTTATGATAGAGGTTCACAACTGCCCCGAAAAGGCCGCGTCGGACGGCGAGCAGTCGCTCACGCCCGAACGCTTCGACAAGCTTATGAAGGAGCTTGACCCGATAGCGAAGGCGGTCGGCAAAACACTGCTGTAAGCAAATAAAATAAGGCTTGGGAAAAATCGTTCGGATTAGAGTGCTTCGCGGGCTTGCTCACCACTTTTGCTCCGCAAAAGCCGGCTTCGCCGTCCGACCTTCTTGTCGGCGAGCGAATGTACCGCCCTCGGCAAAAAGCGCCGAGTCGGGCGATTTTAATCAGCCTAAAGAGAGGTTTTATATGTTAGGTTATTTAGGTCCGACCGGCACCTTCTCTCATCAGGCGGCTATGGAATGGTCGCGGGGCAAAGAGGAACTGAAGGAATTTTCAACAATTTATTCCGCGATTATCGCCGTTGAAAACGGCGAGCTTGACCGCGCGATAGTTCCGATTGAAAACTCAATCGAGGGCAGCGTCAATATGACGCTCGACACCCTCGCGTTCGACGTGAATTTATATATAACGGGCGAGTATATATTGCACATAAGCCAAAACCTAATGGTTAAGCGGGGCGGCAAAATCGAGGATATAAAGCTCATATGCTCGCACCCGCAGGCTGTAGGGCAGTCGTCGCGCGTGCTGTCGCGCGAGTTCGGAGATATACCCATTGAATTTACCGACTCGACCGCCGCCGCCGCGAAGCGCGCCGCTCAAAGCGACGGGAGCGTCGCCTGCATAGGCTCGCCGAATTTGGCTGAGATTTACGGTCTGGATATTCTCATTCCCGACTGCGGCGACGCGGGCAATAACTCGACGCGGTTCGTGATAGTGGAGAAAAATCAGAATTTAAGCGTAAGCGGACACGATAAATCCTCGATAGCGTTCACGCTCGAAAATAAGCCCGGCAGTCTTTACAGGGCGCTGGAGCTGTTTGACGCTTACAAGCTAAATATGATAAAAATCGAGTCGCGACCGGTCAAGACGGAGCTTGGAACATACGTGTTCTTTATCGACATTGACGGCAATATCGACGACGCGACGATTTATTTCGCGCTCGACAAGCTCAGACAAAGCACACCGTTTTATAAATTTCTCGGCTCGTATCGCTATTAACAAACGCAAAAAACAGAGGCTTTAGCCTCTGTTTTCGCGTTTATTTCAAATCCACCGTAACGGCGCTGTCAAAATCGAGCGTATAGTACGAGTCCGCGAAGGTGCCGAGCGTCGTAATTTTCTCTCTTAACGCGTCGGCTTTTACGTCGTCGCCCATAGGTATCGGGTCGCCCTCGTCGTCAAGCGCGTCGTAGACGTAGCGCGCGGTATACGAATTTGTGTCGTAATGCACGTCGGTGTAGCGCACGCAACCAAGCTTTCCGCCCGGCTCGGCGTTGTTTCCGTCCGCGTCGAGAAGCAGAAACGCGGGATCATACAGACAAAAGCCGTCCTTGTAATAATCGATTTCCACCAGTCCGTCGCCGAACCGCACATCGGTTACCACAAC
>CAYVUD010000070.1:0-7816 GCA_964454725.1 uncultured Lachnospiraceae bacterium | reverse complement strand
GGTAAAAAGTAATAGCAAATTCCCGCGGCGACCGACGCGAGTATGCCGTATAAAATAACGGGTCCCGCTATCGTAAATATTTTCGCGCCCACACCCAAAACAAGTCCCTCGGTTTTCGCCTCCAATGCCGGCGAAACGACGGAGTTGGCGAAGCCCGTTATCGGCACGATTGTTCCCGCGCCCGCGTGCTTGGCGATTTTGGGGTAGATGTTAAGACCGGTAAGAAGCGCGCCCAGAAACACCATTACGATTGACGTCGCCGTACCTGCCGCCTCCTCGTCCATTCCCGCCTTCTTCCCAAAGAAATCGCTTATAACCTGACCGATAACGCATATAAGTCCGCCTATTAAAAACGCCTTTACACAGTTTGTGAAGATTTTGGAATTGGGAGTTTTTTGCTTGACGTATTCGTTGTACTGCTCGCTGGTCATTTGATTTTTCAATGTATTCATTCCCTTCGTGCGAATTTTTGTTAGTTTTCGTTAAAACGGGCGGGTATATACATTATTTGTGAACAAAAAATAAATTTTCGCAAAAATATCGGAATATGGTTGAAATTAAATTTCGTTAGAGTTATAATTAATCTATATGATAAATTTAAGGAGAAAAAAAGATGGCGAAAGAAGAGCTGCATATAACCTCGATAGGCGGTCAGGCGGTTATGGAAGGCGTAATGATGAGAGGACCGTATAAAACGGCGACCGCCGTGAGAAAGCCCGACGGCGAAATTGAGCGGAAAATAGACGAAAACGGAGTAAAAACAAGAAGCAAATTTTTCAGACTGCCGATAATACGCGGCTGCGTAAACTTTGTTGACAGCCTTGTAATCGGTATGAAATCCCTGATGTGGAGCGCGGAGTTCGTGGATATAGAGGGCGACGAGGACGAGGAGGAAAGCAAGTTCGACAAGTGGCTCGAGGATAAACTGGGCGATAAGATAAAGGACGTTGTAATTTACTTTTCGGTAGCGATCGCGCTTGTTTTCAGCGTCGTGCTGTTTATGCTGCTGCCGACGTTTTTAACAAGCCTTATCGAGGGCTTGGGCAATCACGTTTCGTGGCTCAAGAGCTTTACGTCAACTCAGACGTTTACGAGCGTGTTCGAGGGCATAATCCGAATGGCGATATTTTTGGGCTATATGGCGCTTGTGTCGCAGATGAAGGAAATAAAGCGCGTGTTTGAGTACCACGGCGCGGAGCATAAAACAATAGCCTGCTACGAGGCGGGCGAGGAGCTGACGGTCGAAAACGTCAAAAAATACACGCGTTTCCACCCCAGATGCGGAACGAGCTTTCTGCTTTTCGTTATGATTATAAGTATAATTCTGTTCGCGTTTTTGCCGCGCTTTGACGGCTATATAAGAATTTTAAGCGTGCTTTTGCGAATGGGAACGAGGCTTTTGCTGCTGCCGATCGTCGCGGGAATTTCATACGAGGTAATAAAGCTCGCGGGACGGAGCAAAAACAAGTGCGTCGGCTGGCTCTCGAAGCCGGGACTGTGGCTGCAGCGTCTTACGACGCGCGAGCCGGACGCGTCGCAGATAGAGGTCGCGATAGCGTCAATGGAGCCGTGCATACCCGAAAATAAAGAGGACGACAAATGGTAATTTCCGAGCTTTTGCGATACGCGCGCGGGGAGCTTAGCGACAACGCCGCGCTTGAGGCGCGCCGGATAGTTACGCGCGCTCTTGACATAAACGAAACGGAGCTGATAACCCGCGGCGGCGAAGAAGCCGCGGACGAAGCGGTAAAGGCGGTAAAGCGTATGCTTGACCGCCGTCGAAACGGCGAGCCGCTGCAATATATTCTCGGTTCGGCTGAATTTATGTCGCTCGAGTTCGAGGTCAATCCCTCCACACTCATTCCGCGCGCCGACACCGAAACGCTTGCCGAAACGGTCATCGCCCAAATCGGCGAAAAAAAAGCGAAGCTTTTGGATATAGGCGCGGGTACGGGCTGCGTGGGCATAAGCATAGCGCGTTACTGCGGCGCGGACGTAACGCTTTCGGACATAAGCCGCGACGCGCTCGAAACCGCGAAACGAAACGCTCTCTTAAATAACGTGGCGGCGGATTTTCTGGAAATCGATATTTTAAACGAGATTCCCGACGGCAAGTTTGACGTAATCGTATCAAACCCGCCGTATATCGAAACCGAGGTTATAAAAACGCTGCAAAGAGAGGTAAAGGACCGCGAGCCGCGCTTGGCGCTCGACGGCGGCGAGGACGGACTGAAGTTTTACCGGCGCATAGTAAGTATCGCGCCGCCTCTGCTTACCCCAAACGGGCTTTTGGCGTTTGAGATAGGGTATGATCAGGGAAAAGCGGTGCCGGAGCTGATGAAAAAGGATTTTAAAAACATAAAAATAATAAAAGACCTCTGCGGCAACGACCGCGTGGTTACGGGACGAAAAAAATGACAGGCGCCGCCTGCCATTTTTTAATCCTCGAACAAATTTTCCGACGGCATTTTTTCCACGTCCCTGAGCTTTCTTTCTATCGCCCGCGTCCGCGCGCCGACGAGCTTTTCAAGATCCGCGTCGGCGGACGCTATTTTTCCGCGCGCGCTCTCGAGCGCCGCGCCGAACTTTTCAAACTCGGTTTTTACCGCGCCGAGAAGCTCCAATATTTCTCCCGACCGCTTCTCTATCGCAAGCGTTTTAAAACCGGACTGCAGGGCGTTGAGCATAGCCGCCATAGTGCTGGGACCGGCGATATTGACCTTGTACTCGCGCTGGAGCGTTTCGACAAGACCGCGGTTTACGACCTCGGCGTACAGTCCCTCGAACGGCAGGAACATTATCGCGAAATCCGTTGTGTAGGGCGGCTCGACATATTTGGTGTGTATGTCCTTCGCGAACAGCTTTACGCGCCTTGTCAGCTCCTTCGCGGCTGACGCGATAAGCTCGGGACTGCCGCTGTCGTATGCGTCCTGAAGCTCGGAATACGCGTCGGCGGGAAACTTTGAGTCAATGGGCAGGTAAACAAAGCCGTCGCCGTTCCCGGGCAGCTTTACGGCGAACTCGACTACGTTGCGGCTGTTCGGGACGGTCGCCACGTTTCTGTCAAACAGCTCCGGCGGCATAATTTCCTCAAGTATCGCGCCGAGCTGTATCTCGCCGAGTATTCCGCGCGTTTTTACGTTGGAAAGCACCTTCCGAAGGTCGTTTACCCCCGAAGCGAGGGACTGCATCTGACCGACGCTTTTGTAAAGGTCCGACAGCCGCTCGTTAAGAGTGCGGCGCATTTCGCCCAAATCGGAACTCATCTCCGTAAACTTCGCCGTCTGCGCCGTGCCTATGGTCTGCTGATTTTTCGATAAAAGCTCGCCCAGAAGCGATACCGAGCGCTGCGTTGACTCGTTAATGCTTCGTTCGAGCTTTGACGCGCCGCCGGAATTTCTGAGCGTTATTACGCATAAAACCGCGACCGCGGCGGCGAGAACGGCGAGAAGCGCGATAATAACGTAAATTTCCATATTTTACCTCCAAAATGTATAATTTTTCCTCGATAATGTTAATTATATCACAAAAAAATTATATTTCAATAAAAAAATTGTATAAAAGTTATAAAAAATACTTGATAATAAAAAAATTATATGATATACTTACATAAACAGAAAAAATTTAAGGAGGGTAAACCTGTGGCAAAGAAACCGATTAATTATATAAAAGAGCAGTTGGGAAAGGTCAATGTTCAAGTCTCGCTGTTTTCCGGAGTTATAATAGCTCTTTCTTGCTTGTTTATTTTTGCGGTTACGCGCTCCGCTTTTATGAAGCTTACCGAAAAGGCGTACAGAGCAAAGACCGACATTATCTACAATCTGATAGAACCTCATCTCGACTCGAAGGTTTATAACAGCTTTACCGATGAGTGGTCGATGCAGACGGAAACGTACAATTCGGTCAGAAACTATCTGGATATGGTCAAGGACAACTATGAGGTTGATAATATCTTTTTGGCGAAGCTCAACGAAAACCGTATTCCGGTTTATGTGATGGACGTCCGCAAATCCTATGAGGAAAGCCACGTTCCGAATTCCGAAATTTCCTCTTCCTTGGCGAACGACGTTATAAAAGCGTTTTCAAGCAGAAATTCCGCGACCGGCGCGTTTTACAATTTAGAGAGCGGCTGGGAGTACATAAGAGCGTATCCCGTAAGAAGCGAGGAATCGTCGGCTATAGACGCTGTTGTTTGCATAGGCTTAAACGCGAAGCCGCTTAGGACGAGTACGGTGCTTATAATGGTTCTTACGATAATACTTATCGTGATATGCATAATTATCTGCGTACTGTTTTCAAATAAGGTATTTAAGAAAATATCAAATCCGATTTATCAGGACGTTTCAAATACCGATTCGCTTACAGGCTTAAAGAATAAAAATTCGTTTACGGTGCATTTCCATAATATCGAAAATCAGGGACATCAGGAGAAATACAGCGTTGTTGTCGTTGACCTCAACGGCTTAAAGACGATAAACGACACTCGCGGACACCAGATAGGCGATAAATATATTCAGGACAGCGCGGCAGTCCTTAAAAAGTCGGTACTCAACAAGAACCAAGTCGTTTACAGAGTCGGCGGCGACGAGTTCGTTATTATAATGCAGAACGCGTCATACGCCGACATCAACAAGGTTGTTGAAAACATAAACGCGAACGTCGCGAAGGCGAACGAAACGGGAGGCTCTATACAGCTTTCAATGTCCGTGGGTCACGCGATGTTTGAAAAGAGCATCGACCGAAACTTCTCAAATACTATGCAGCGCGCCGATACGATGATGTATAACGTGAAGCGCGAATATTACAGGCAGAAGCTCGAGAAGGAAAAGAGAAGAATGGCGGAGGAAAATTAATTGTAAAATACGGCGGTTTTTGCTGACCGCCGTATTTTTTTACGAAAAACGCGATAAATAAAAAATTACCCTTGACAAACTTTTTACTGTGTGGTATTATTTTTGTATGAGCAAAGGTGTTCGTTCGCGGGGAACGAGCGCCTTTTTTAAGTCTATCAGGAGGGAACAGATATGACAACAAAACAGGATATTCTCAATTTGATCGAGGAGGAGGACGTGCGTTTTATACGTCTGCAATTTACCGATATACTCGGTCATATGCGAAACATCGCCGTAACGACGGCGAATATCGAGGAGGCGCTCGACAACAAATGCGTAATCGACGGCTCGGGGATTAAGGGATTTGCCGATATTGAGGACAGCGACCTGCTGCTTCGCCCCGACCTTGACACGTTTACGATTTTTCCGTGGCGTCCGCATCAGGGCAAAGTCGCCAGACTTATCTGCGATGTTTATAAGCCGGACGGAACGGGAATTGAGTGCGACCCGAGAAAGGTATTGAAGGACGCGGTTGCCGAAGCCGAAAAGCTGGGCTATGAATTTTACGTGGGACCCGAGTGCGAGTTCTTCCTGTTTAATACCGACGAACGCGGCAATCCGACAACCGAGCCGCACGACGAGGCGGGATATTTTGACCTCGCGCCGATAGATAACGGCGAGAACTGCCGCCGCGATATATGCCTGACGCTCGAGGAAATGGGCTATAATATTCAGGCGTCGCACCACGAGAGCGCCGGCGGCCAGCATGAGATAGTCTTTAAGTGCGGCGACGCGCTTACGACCGCGGACAGAATAGTAACCTTCCGCACGGTTGTAAAGACTATCGCCAAGCGCCACGGACTCCACGCGACATTTATGCCAAAGCCGATAGAGGGACAGTGCGGAAGCGGTATGCACCTTATTATGTCCTTAAAAAAGAACGGCAAAAACGTCTTTTATAACGAAAGCGATCCGGAGCAGCTCTCAAACGAGGCTCGCCGCTTTACCGCGGGACTTCTCAAATACACCCCCGATATGGCGTGTCTTACGAACCCGATAGTAAATTCGTATAAACGCTTTACTCCGGGCTACGACGCTCCGTGTTACATTTCGTGGTCGGCTAAAAACAGAAGCCTTCTCGTAAGGGTGCAGTCCGTCAAGGACGCCGACCGCGCGGCTGTCGAACTGCGTTCGCCCGACCCGACGGCGAACCCCTATCTCGCGATAGCGGCGTGCTTAAAGGCGGGACTCAGAGGTATAAAGGATAACCTTCCGCTCCCCTCGAGCATTGACGTAAATCTGTACGCGCTCACCGACAAGGAGCGCGAGGCGATAGGAGTCAAGAAGCTGCCGATAAGCCTTAACGAGGCGGTAAGAATAGCGCGCAAATCGGAATTTTTCAGGGAGCTTCTGGGCGATAAGCTCGCCGCGATGTACCTTGAGGCGAAGGCGGAGGAATACGACGAGTACCGAATGACTATAAACCAGTGGGAGATAGAAAAGTATCTTATTCAATATTAGAGAGCGCTCGCGCAGTGATTTTTTCACTAAACTCAGCAGAAAGGGGGTACCGCGGTGGGGAAAATCGTACTTGCCTTTTCAAAGGACGAAACAAACGAGAAAATCAGACGTATGCTCGACGGAAGCGGACACGACGTAATCGCCGTATGTCACTCTCGGGCGGAGATTGTAAGAGCGATAGCGGATATAGACGAGGTACTGATTATTATGGGCTACAAGCTCCCCGACGCGGTTGTTGACGAGGTTGCCGAGGATTTGAGCGAAAGGCAAAAGCTCATTTCGCTGACGAGGTTTGAACGGCGCGAGCTTATCGAAAACGACGATATACTCGTCGTAACGCTCCCGATAAGCCGCCAAAGGCTTATATCGGCAATAGAAACGCTCTGGGGCGCGATAGAGCGCGTAAAGCACAGGAGCAAACGCACTCCGGAGGAGGAGAAAATTGTAACGGACGCGAAGCTTTTGCTTATGGAGAACTACCATATGACGGAGGAGGCGGCGCACCGGTTTATACAGAAACGCAGTATGGACACCGGCGCGCGGTTCATAGATACGGCAAGAGCGATACTCGGCATTTAGCGAATATGAAAAACAGGAGAATAAATTATGCAGACATTTGAGTTTACAAAAATGCAAGGCGCGGGCAACGACTATATTTACGTAAACTGCTTCAAGGAGAAGCTTACGGATATAAACGAAACCGCGAGGAAGGTCAGCGACCGCCATTTCGGTATCGGTTCGGACGGACTTGTGCTTATCTGCCCTTCGGACAAGGCTGATTTCCGTATGGATATGTATAACAGCGACGGCTCTCAGGCGGAGATGTGCGGCAACGCGACGCGCTGCGTCGGAAAATACGTTCACGACAAGGGTCTGACCGATAAGACGGAAATAACGCTTGAAACCCTCGCCGGAATTAAGCTTTTAAAGCTCAATTTAAACGATAAGGGCGAGGTCGGGACCGTTGAGGTAAATATGGGAAGTCCGGAGCTGAAGCCGAAAAATATCCCGATAGACTCGGATTTGGACAGATTTATCCGGCAGCCGGTCACGGTTGACGGCAGGGAATACCTTGTAACGGGCGTTTCAATGGGCAATCCCCACGCGGTCACGTTTATTGACGATACGGAAAGCCTTGAAATAGAAAAAATCGGACCGAAATTTGAAACGCATAAGCTTTTCCCGAGGAAAATCAATACCGAGTTCGCGCGGATTGTTGACAGGAAAACGATTAAAATGCGCGTGTGGGAGCGCGGCGCGGGCGAAACGCTTGCCTGCGGAACGGGCGCGTGCGCGGCTATGGTCGCGGCGAATTTGTCGGATTTTGTCGGCGACGAGGCGGATTTGGTACTTTTGGGCGGAACACTGCATATCCGCTGGGATAAAAAAGAAAATAATATTTATATGACAGGCCCCGCGGCGTTTGTGTTCGACGGAACAATAACAATATAAACTCTAATTTA
>CAYVUD010000069.1:0-7948 GCA_964454725.1 uncultured Lachnospiraceae bacterium | reverse complement strand
AAGGGCGGTATTTTTATGTTTGATTTTTCCAAAACGGGGCATAATCCAAATAATTTAAGTATAATTTTCAACAAAAAATGCGAAGGAAAATGTAATATTTGTAATATTTATGTTACACAAGAACACAATATGTAGCATTTCAAGCTTCGGTAAACATAATACAATACACAAAATAGCCGATTTCAACGCGATGGTAAAAACTCACAAAACGGCATTGGCGCTGAGGTGAACGGGTTATTGACAAATTAAAATTATATGCTATAATGTATATTATGTTGACTTATTTGATGAAATATAATTGAAATATAAATGTAAAATTGCGACACGGAAGGGGAAAAACAGATGCAGGCGTATGTGGACGAGTATGCAAGCTTTATGACGAACGTGCGTCATAAAGCCGAAAATACGATTGAGTCATATAAGCGAGATGTAAAGCAATACATAGCGTATCTGGACAATTCGGGGGTAAAGGATTTATCGGCGACGACGAAAACGACGGTGCTTTCATATCTTTTGGAGCTTCAAAAGGAAGGCCGCGCGTCCTCTACGGTTTCGAGAACGCTTGCGTCGCTGCGCTCGTTTTACGTATTTATGCTTCAGAACGGAACGGTAAAAACCGACCCGACCACAAATCTTGAAGCGCCTCACGTCGAGAAAAAGCCGCCTCAGATACTCACGAGCGCCGAGGTGGAGCTTTTGATGGAGCAGCCCGACCTCTCCGACAAGAAGGGACGGCGCGACAAGGCGATGCTTGAGCTTCTCTACGCGACGGGAATACGCGTTTCCGAGCTTATAAATCTAAACATTACCGACGTAAATTTGGCGATGAGCTTTATTCACTGCGGCGGTCTTAAAAAAGAGCGCGTCATACCAATGGGCAATAAAGCGCTTGAAGCGCTTACGGTATATATTGACAAGACCCGTCCCGTTATGGTAAAATCGGATACGGAGAAGGCATTATTTGTAAATTGCGGCGGCGAGCGGCTGTCAAGGCAGGGATTCTGGAAAATAATAAAGCAGTACCGGCTCAGAGCGGGAATAGAGAAGGAGATAACTCCTCATACTCTCCGCCATTCGTTCGCGGCGCATCTTCTCGAAAACGGCGCGGATCTTCGCTCCATTCAGGAAATGATGGGACACGCGGATATATCCTCGACGCAGGTTTATTCAAAGCTTATGAGCAGCAGAATAAAGGACGTTTACGCTAAGGCACACCCCCGCGCTTAAATTTGTGAAAGGACTTAATGGTCACGGCTATGAAAAAAAGCTTTGCGGATATTTTAAAATCAACAGTCAGTTCAAAAAAATTCTGGATAGCGGTACTGGCTGTTATTGTCGCGTGCGGAGGTTTTGTCTTTAAGGAACGGAGCGAGATAGTCCGGCGCGTGAGCCATCGGCTCAACTCTAATTATACGTATTATATAGTGAATAATAACGTGCAGGACAAGCTCGAAGAAAACGACCTTGCCGAAAAGGACGTAAAGGAGATACAAGTCGGCGGCAACCGCGTGTATATGATAAACCATTCGCGCGGCTTCGCGATTGAGTTTCCGGAGGGAACGGAGTTTGACCTCACGGCGGGAAACGAGTTCATAAAGGCGAAAAACGATAAGTATTCAATCGTTGTATCCAAGGAATTTTGCCCGTATGACAATACCCGCGCGTATATTAAGGACTATCTGCACAAGTACCTTTTAAACGAGCGGTATATGGAGCAGAACAAAATAACTCTGCACAAGGACGCGGTCGAGAAAATAAATGATTTTTGGGTACAGGTGGTATGCGTTTCGCGCACACCGATACCCAACAGTCCGATAAAGCAGAACACCTACGCCTACTGCTATATCTATGATGAGGAGCAGCGCTATTATAGGGTGATGATTAAGGGCGAAAGCTATGACGACGAGTTTCTTGACACGGTTTATAAGATGCTCTATTCCTTTACTCTCGACGTACCAATCGAGGGTATATCGCAGAATTACACAAACTACGAGCCTGTGCCCGACCCCGACTGGAATAAGGAAACAAAAGCGTTTTACGACGATTTATGCAATAGCGACAAGATAAAGTGGGGCATATTCGTTCCTCAGGGCGTGAGAGATAAGCGCTTTGAGGAGGTTGACAAAATCGAGAGCGCGATAGATTATAAATTCGAGGGAATGATCGAGTATCTCTACTTTGACGTGGAGGGCGAGGACGTGCCTGTGGAGGGTATGGAGAACGCGTGGGAGCATGGCAAGGTGACGGAGCTGACGCTCCAGACCTCGACGATTATGAACGAGAACCTTGACGGCTACACGCCCGCGTTTGATATTCTCGACGGGCATAAGGACAGCCAGATACGCGAGTTCGCGCGTCAGGCGAAGGAGTTCGGACACCCGTTCCTTTTTAGGCTCAATAACGAGATGAACTCCGATTGGGTAAGCTACTCAAGCTCGTGTATGATGGACGATCCGGAGCTTTACACGATGATTTGGCGCAGGTTCTACGATATATTCAAGGAGGAGGGCGTCGATAACGCGATATGGGTATTTAATCCCAACAATGTCACCTTCCCGCCCTGCGGCTACAACGACCCTATGGCGTATTACCCGGGAAACGGCTACGTTCACGTTTTCGGCGTTACGGGCTATAACACCGGAACATATTACGCCGAGCAGAACGGTGAGAAGTGGCGTGAGTTCGAGGAGCTATACGACGAGTGCGTAAGTCTGTTTCAAACCAATTACGGAAAATTCCCGTGGATAATAACGGAGTTCGCCTCAAGCTCTATAGGCGGCGACAAGGTGCAGTGGATAAAAAATATGTTCGAGGTTCTGCCCAAGTATGAGAATATTAAAATGGCGTTCTGGTTCAACAGCGCCGACTGGGACCCCGATTACCCCAAGGAAACGGTTGTTTCGAGACCGTACTGGCTCGACGAAAACGACGAAACTCTCAAAGCCTTCGCGGAGGGCGTTAAAAACGAATAACGAATAAAATACCCAAAAAAGCATATTATAATTTCATATCGGACAAAATATTACCAAAATCAATCTACGGAGGAAATTGATATGAAAAAAATAATATGCTTTTTTGTTGCGGCAATTATGTCTATGAGCGGAATATGCGCGTTCGCGGAGGGGGAAACGGAGCTTGCCGTCAACGCGAAATCCGCGCTCTTAATGGAAGAATCTACAGGAAGGGTGCTTTATGAAAACGCGTGCGACGAGCGGCTGCCGATAGCGAGCGTTACAAAAATTATGACGCTTCTTTTGATTATGGAGGAAATAGACGGCGGACGGCTCGCGCTCGACGATATGGTAAGCGTAAGCGAGAACGCGATGAGCTACGGCGGCAGCACGATGTTTCTTGAAACGGGCGAGCAGCTTAGCGTAAACGATATGCTAAAGGGCATAGCAGTGGCGTCGGCAAACGACGGCTGCGCGGCGATGGCGGAGCATATCGCGGGAAGCGAGAGCGCGTTTGTGGATATGATGAACGCGAAGGCGAAGGAATTGGGAATGGAGAATACCCATTTTATGAATACCAACGGTCTTGACGAGGAGGGACATTACTCGAGCGCGCGCGACGTGGCGATAATGTCGAGAGAGCTTTTAAAGCATAAAAAAATTTTCGACTACACTACTATCTGGACAGACGAGCTTCGCGGCGGCAAGTTCCAGCTTGCCAACACCAATAAGCTTGTGCGCTTCTACAGCGGCGCGAACGGTCTTAAAACCGGCTCTACGTCACAAGCTCTCTGCTGCCTGAGCGCGACGGCTAAGAGGGACGATATGCAGCTTATAGCCGTAGTTCTGGGCGCGCCGACCTCGGCGGAACGCTTCGCGGCGGCAAGGACTATGCTCGACTACGGTTTTTCGCGTTACGGGGTGAAAAAGCTTGTGAGCGAGGGCGAAACGCTCTCGAGCGCGGCGGTTAAAAAAGGCGTTAAAGACACGGTGAGCGCGGCGGCGGGAGGCGACTGCTCGTATTTGAGCGAAAAGGCGAAGGACGGAGAAATTACGCGGGAAATCACGATTGACGAGGAGCTGACCGCGCCCGTGACAAAGGGGCAGGAGATAGGACGGATAAGGTTTGCGCTAAACGGCGAAACGGTAGGCGAAGCGCCGATTGTCGCGGCGGAGGATATAGAAAAAAAGGGAATAGGCGGGATAATTACGGATTTTCTTAAAACCGTGCTGTACGGTAAAACGGAATAGAATATAAAAGGTTCGGACACATTTTGCGTCCGAGCCTTTTCCGTACTTGAAATTACGGTAAAATTGTTGTATAATTAAAGCAAAACGAAAATCCGGAGGAAAAGTCAGAATAAAATTGGCTCATACGCTATTTTTCGGCACTTGAAGTATCCGCGTACGACCACGTGCCTAAAAACAGCGCTCCGAACAATTTTTTTGGCCTTTAGCTTTGGGAAAGGAATGGTTATAAAAATGCTTAGGAAAATTATTGCGGCGCTGACGGCTGTTTCCGCCGCTGCCGCGTATGCGATTCCGTGCGCCGCCGATTGGCAAAACGACTATCCGTGGGCGGTCGAAGGCGTAAGCTACTGTTTGTCAAACGATATTATGGAAGGCGACGAAAACGGGAACCTGATGCTTGGCGACAACCTGACAAGAGAGCAGATGGCGAAGCTTCTCGTTAATACGTTCGGTCTTGAACCAAAGAATGAGATGAGATTTGACGACGTTGACGAGAACCACTGGTCGTATAAATACGTTTTGGCAATTCAGGACTGTATCAAGGGTAATCGCTCTTCGTTTGGCGGAAGTACGGCAGTAACGCGCGAGGAGTTTACGGCGACGATGATGCTTGCCGCGGGTCTTACCGAGGGAAGTCTCAGGAATCCGAACTTTCTCGACGCTAATTTTTATGACGCGGACAAGGTTGGCTCCGGCTACAAGAAGCTGTTCGCCGTCGCCGCCGAGCGCGCGTTTATAAACGGCTCGGATCAATACCTTTACCCCAAGTCGCTTATGACCCGCGCGGAGATATGCACGCTTCTCTACAGGGTCGCCGAAACGCTTAACGGCAATATAACGCTCACGTGGGCGGATTTGGGAGTTAAGGAGTCATACACGCCGCTTGAGGGCGAGGCGCGGGTGACGGTTGAGGCGGCGCAGGAGTGGGCGAGAGAGAGCGGCGCGGAGGAGATATTTATAAATATCGCGCCGACGTATTGGAAATACGGAGAGCTTACCGGACTGCGCCCCGAGATACTTTACGCGCAGGCGGCGAAGGAAACGGGCTTCGGTCGTTACGGCGGCGCGGTAAAGCCCGAGATGAACAACTGGGCGGGGATAAAGATTAAAAATCCGTCCGGCGACAATACGGAGGATCACGAAACCTTCGCGACTCCCGACGACGGAGTGCGGGCGCATTTTAACCATATGCTCGCGTATACCGGCGGCGAGCCTGTGGGCGAGCCGCACGACAGATATTACGTTGTAAAAAGCTTAGACTGGGCAGGCACCGTTAAAAACCTTGAGGCGCTCGGCGGCAGGTGGTGTCCCGATCTGTATTACGGCTACAGTATTCTAAAGGACTACGTAATGAAAATGGCGGAATATTAACTGTGAGGAAATACAAATGATATTACTTAACGGCAGCGGCATAAAAAAGATGTTCCTTGACGAAACGCTCTTTGAGGGCGTGTCCTTCAATGTTGACAGCGGCGATAAAATCGGTTTTGTCGGCGCGAACGGCGCGGGCAAGACGACGCTTTTTAAAATACTTGCCGGCGAAACGGACTGCGACAGCGGCGAAATTTTTAAAAACAAGTCCGCCAAAATCGGTTATCTGGAGCAATATTCCCGCGCGGACAGCGATAAAACCGTCGAGGAGGAAATGCTTACGGCTTTTGACGAGGTAATTTCGATAGAACGCGAGCTTGAGGACATACGCTTTGACATTGAGAATAAGAACGGCGACATCGACGCTCTCGTATCGCGTCAGACGAGCTTGCAGGAACGGTTTTTGGAGCTTGACGGGGCGTATTATAAATCGAAAATCAAAAGCGCGCTTACGGGACTCGGCTTTTCGGAGGAGGAATTTAAGCTCGCCGTATCCAAGCTTTCGGGCGGACAGCGCACGCGCGCCGCGCTCGCGAAAATTCTTTTGTCGGACGCGAATTTACTGCTTCTCGACGAGCCTACAAATCACCTTGACATCGGCTCTGTTGAGTGGCTCGAGGAATTTTTGAAAAACTACAAGGGCGCGTTTATCGTAATTTCGCACGACCGCTATTTTCTCGACAAGGTAACCGATAAAACCTTCGAGCTTGAAAACAAGCGTCTTAAAAGCTACAACGGAAATTACAGCTTCTATACGGCTCAGAAGGAGCTTGACAAAAAGACCGAGGAGCGCAGCTACGAAAATACAATGAAGGAAATTCACCGCCTCGAGAGCGTTGCCGAGCAGCAGCGCAGATGGGGCAGGGAGAGAAATATTAAAAGAGCGCAAAGCAAGGAAAAGGTAATTGAACGGCTTGAAAAGGATTTGGTAATTCCCGCGGCGAGCCGCGAGGAGATGTATTTTAAGTTCCGCGCGTGCGCCGGCGGCGGACAGGACGTGCTTACGACCGAGAAGCTTTCAATGGCGTTTGGCGATAAACCGCTGTTTAAAAACGTCGATATGCTTATAAAAAAAGGCGAGAAGGTGTTTCTCTTGGGACCGAACGGCTGCGGTAAAACGACGCTTTTGAAAATCGTTCTCGGTATGCTTACGCCCGCGGGCGGAAACGCGAGAATAGGCGCGAATATCCATATCGGCTATTACGACCAGGCTCAGGAAAACCTCAGTCCCGAAAAGACTGTTTTCGACGAGGTTTACGACGCGTACCCAAATCTTACTCAGACCGAGATACGAAACGCGCTCGCGGTGTTTCTGTTTCGCGGCGAGGACGTATTTAAGGAGATAGCGTCGCTCTCGGGCGGCGAGAGGGCGCGCGTGGAGCTTGCGAAGCTGATGCTCAAAAGCGTTAATTTCCTTATTATGGACGAGCCGACAAACCATCTCGACATAGAGTCGCGCGAGGCGCTTGAATCGGCGCTTGACGGCTACGACGGAACTATGCTTATGGTGTCGCACGACCGTTATTTTATAAATAAGCTTGCCGACAGGATACTCTATCTTACCGAAAACGGTATAGTAAGCGTAAGCGGCAATTACGACGATTTTCTCGCAAGGCGTGAAAACGCCGCTCCCGCGGCGGAGAAAGCGGTTGACAAAAGCTTGGATTACAAGGAGCAAAAAAGGCTTGAGGCGCGGAAGCGCAAAGCGCTAAACGACCTGAAAAAAACCGAGGACGCAATAACCGAGACCGAGGAAGAGATTAGAGGGAAGGAAACGGAGCTTCAAAAGCCCGAAATCGCGACGGATTATGTCAGGGCGGCGGAAATTACGGAGGAAATGGACAGCCTTAACGCGCGGCTTGAGGAATTGATGAGCAAGTGGGAGGAATTGCAGACGGCTGTTGAAGAAAGCGGGTATGAGATATGAGAGCGGTAGTGCAAAGAGTTACGGAGGCGGCGGTAAGAGTTGACGGCGAGGTTAAGGGTAGCATAGGAAACGGTCTTATGGTACTTCTCGGAGTCGGCGGGGGCGATACCGAGGAGGATATGAAATATATCGCCGATAAAATAATAAAGCTTAGAATTTTCGGCGACGAAAACGGCAAAATGAATTTGAGCCTTGAGGACGTCGGCGGCAGTATGCTCGTAATATCGCAGTTTACGCTTTACGGCGACTGCTCGCGCGGGCGCCGTCCGTTTTTCGGCGAGGCTATGGAGCCGGAGGGCGCGAACGCGATGTACGAGAAATTTACCGCGTACGTCAGGGAGCGGGGAATACATACCGAAACGGGCGTTTTCGGCGCGGATATGAAAGCGTCGCTTACAAACGACGGACCGGTGACGATAATACTTGAGAGCAAAAAATAAGGGCGGAA
>CAYVUD010000068.1:5261-8110 GCA_964454725.1 uncultured Lachnospiraceae bacterium | reverse complement strand
GCAAAAACAGCCGTTCCCGAAAAGGACGACAGGCAAAGCGTAAGCGCGGTTGCAAGGCTCAAAAGCCGTTTGTTCCCGTTTTTCATAATTCCCTCCTTTATTTAATCCAATCCTCCCACTCATAATCATCTATATCCGCGCTCATACCGTCCTTGGCAAGCTCGAGCGCGAAAATAACATTCAAGCACCATTGCGCGGCGAAATTGGTTGAAATCCAGAACATTTCGCCCAAACGCTCATTATTGAAATAGTTATCAACGTAGTTTAAATCAAAATTTTCCTTTTTGTCCTTCCCCGCGAGCGAGTGAATAAGCACCTGCCAAACCTTGCGCGCAAGTTCGGGCTTACCGCCGTATTTCGCCGCGTAGGAAACGATAGCCGCCGCCATATACGGGTATTCAAAGCCCTCGCCGTCTATCAGGTTATTCGCCGCCTTGCGCTTTTCCTCGGGGGTGAGGAAATAAAACGCGCCGTACTCTATAAGCATTTCCTTAAACTCGCTATCGCCCAGAAGCTCGGCAAGCTCAAACCACGTCTGCGGTCCGCCCATACAAATCGCGAGGTGCGAGCCGCCCGCCGCGTTCTCGCCGATATAGCCGAGGTGACCGGTTTCGGGGTCGTACTCGAAATTGGAGCCTGAAATAAGCCTTAACGGCGCTTTTTTCAGGTCGTTTATGCCGGTCATTATCTTATCTCTGTATTTAGTGTCCCCCGTCAGCTCCCACTGCGTGTACCAGTTCGAGCAATAGGTTGACCAGTCGGGGCCGCTTCTGGCGTGAGTCGGCATAACGCTTTCCTTGTAGAAATAGCGCAGGGGATCCATATTGACCGTGGCGTAGTCCGCGTCCTTAACGTCGTCGAACACGTCGCGTATACGCAAATCCCCTCCCGTGAGGAAATAGAGCGCTCTGTGGTGTCCCGCCATCGCGACGCGCGGCTCCTTGCAGGAGTCGCCCCAATGCACGACGTTGTGGCGGCTGCCAAGACCCTTTAGGGGTCCGAAATGGTATACGTCCACGTCCGCCGCGTGGCGGCTCATCGCCTCGGCGACGGTAAATATATCCTCTCTGCCGGTTCTGAGAAACGCGTACCACAGCCACAATGTCGGTACAAGCTCGGTGTTTTGCCACGCGTAACCGCCCAAGTCGTATTTCCAGCAGTGACGCTGCGCGTCGTAGGTGTGCATTATGTCGCCGTAATCCCACAACCCGTACCAGCGGCGCTGCTCGATTTCGTTTTTATAAAAGTCAAAGACCTTGTCCATTTCGTCCTCGAGCCATTTTTTTAGCGGTGTGCTTCTGTCGGGAAGGCTCCACTCGCCCATTACCCTTACATTATGGTAATACTCCGGCTCGCACACGAGAACCGCGGGTTTTTGAACCGCGTCGGCAAGCCTCATAAGCTCGCCGTCCTCGGGGACGTAATCGAACATAAACACGGTCATTTCGTTTGTGTTCGCTATGCCGTATGCCGACGCGCCTATCTCGGGAAAGCCCTCGTAATAGGTCTGGTCGTGCGCGACCGTGTCATAGTGGCGCATATCCATTGTTTCCGCGTCCGGCGGGTAAATCCACGCCGTAAGCGAGGCTCTGTTACCGCTCAGTCCCTCCGCGTAGAGCGACGAGGGGTATTTTTGCCAAAAATTTCGCATACAGACGGCAATTCCGCTGTTTTCGTCCGCTATGTACATAAGTCCCTTCGAGCGTCTGCCCCAATTTGATTTTATAAACGTACATTCGTCGGACGCGGTGCGTTTTTTTACCGTAAAGCTGTCGGGACTCGTCTGCTGCAGGCGGTACGCGTCCCATTTTGTAACATTTTCTATCTCCTCAGCCGTAACGGGGTTGCCGTTTCGCAAATCGGTCAGCCCGTCAAGCGTTATCGTTTCGCCCGCGAGCTGGCGCGTGTGTACGGGCTGATTGCCGATCGACGGTCCGAGTCTGGGCCGCCACAGATTAAGTATCTGAACCGCCTCGTGCATTACGCCGTAATCGCCGGTGATTTTCACGCGGCGGTTATAAAGCTCTCCGTTCATATTGCGCGTAAACTCCACGCCTATGCCCTTTATAAAGTCCTTTTTCTCGTCGCCGTCAAAAAAGAATGTGTGCGTTATTTTAACCGACGGCTCGCCGTTAAAGACGGTAAACCGCACGATAAACCGCAAAAGCTCGTTTTCGCCCGAAACGTGCGTTCCGGTAAGCTTTATAACGGTTTTAAGAGCGCCGTTTTCCTCGATTTCAGCCGATTTTATCTCGCCCGAGTAAGGTATCTCCCGCCTGACCTCCGCTCCGTCCTCAACGCTTCTTTCTTCCTTAATAAGCCTCAGCGACGCGTCCGCGTAGGGCGTTTTCATCAGAACTCTTCCCTTTTTCGCGAAAACCGCCTTGAACAAGCCGTTATCGACCGTGATTTCGTCCGCGGTTTCGGCTGTTTTGTTGCCGTTTTCGCAAGCGCCGCCGGCAGGCTTTATCAAAACGCCGGAGCTGTCAAGCCTTGCCGTGTGCGACGTCCATTTAACGCTTCCGTCCGGCCAGTACGCGATAGGCTTTGTCTGCGTCGGCTTGACGTTTTCGCCGTCGATGGCGTTAAACACGCATTTATCGGGCCGCACCTCGCCCATTTTCCACGGCGCTCCAAAAGTGACATATCCGCCCTTGCTTCTGCCGTCAAGCCAGTGCAGTCTGACCTCTTTGCTCATTTTCAGCGCTCCTTTATCTCTTTGCGAATAATTAAGTCAAAAAGACTTTTGCCGTCAGGCAATTTTAATTTTTACGTAATCAGAAGGTTGTCGGATTCGTGTCCGAAGGAGCCGTAAACGGCGACGAAGGAGTTTCGGGTGTCACGGGCGC
>CAYVUD010000068.1:0-5161 GCA_964454725.1 uncultured Lachnospiraceae bacterium | reverse complement strand
CGCTTATTTCGCGAGCGGCGGCGATATTTTTTTGAATAGCTTGAATTTCGCGAATATTTAATGTATAATACAGATATACGAAGGCTGAATTTAAGGAGGAGGGTAAAAAATGGCAAAATTTTCATATGAGCCGCGGGGCGTATGCTCGTCGCTTATAGAGTTTGAGCTTGACTCGGGTACGGTAAAAAACGTGCGGTTCACGCGCGGCTGCAACGGCAACACGCAGGGCATAAGCGCGCTTGTCGAGGGTATGAATGTCGATGAGGTCATATCGCGCCTTAAGGGTACAAACTGCAACGGGCGCGGAACGTCGTGTCCGGATCAGCTCGCGAGAGCTTTGGAGCTTGCCAAGGCGCAGTCGTAATTTTCGGAATAAAATGTAAAAAACTCCCATATAATATAGTGATTATATTATGGGAGGTTTTTTTATTGCAGCGCAGAGTTACTCAAAATTTTGAAAAATCGCCGCGCTTTAAGGCGCGTATTGTCGTTTTCGCGCTTATTCTTGTAACGGGCTTTTCGATAATCTTTGCCACCGTAAACAACACCCCGTCTATGGTCGGCGTCAAAATATACTTTATCGACTCGCAGATGATGCGGCTTTTGCCGGTACAGGTATTTATAGCCGACTCCAACCCGCAGAAAAAAGCCGAAAAGGTCATAGACGAATTAATACAGGGGCGCGACGACAATAATAAAATACGCCGCACCATACCGAAAATCAAGGGCTGTATGAGCGTTAAGGTCAACGGCTCGACGGCATACGTAAATCTGACAAAAAAAATGGCGGAAGAACACCCCGACGGACGCGAGAATGAACTTCTGACCGTTTATTCCATTGTAAATTCGCTCACCGAAATAGACGGAATTAAAACCGTGCGCTTTACCGTAGACGGCGAAACGGTAAAGGATTTTATGGGCTATATAGATATGCGCGAAACATTTATACCCGATTATTTCAGGTAATACATTACAACCGCCGCCGCTATTCCCAGAGCCGCTCCCGCGACAACCTCGAGCGGCGAATGTCCCAAAAGCTCCTTTAAGAGCTTGCCGCCCGATGAGAAATTGCTCGTTCCGCGTATAAGGTCGTTTAGAATTTTCGCGTGCTGTCCCGCGGCGCGGCGTACTCCCGAAGCGTCGTACATAACGACGAACGCGAAAATGGCGCATATCGCAAAGCCCGCGGAGTCGAAGCCGTCCCGAAGCCCTACCGCGACGGCGAGCGCGCAGACAATCGCCGAATGGGAGCTTGGCATTCCGCCCGAACCCGTAAGCCGTCTGAAATCTATTGTTTTCGTCGTTATCAAAACCGTCATAAACTTTATTACCTGCGCCGCGAACCACGCAAAAATCGCCGTCCACAGCGTCGAATTTGCCAAAATTTCTTGTACAACCTTCACTTAAAAATTCCCTTCCTTACGCGTTTCTCTCTACAAGATAATTTGTGAGTCTTATTAAAAATTCGGCTCTGCCGCCAAACACCTCGAGCGCGTCAAGAGCTTTTTTCGAGTATTCTTTAACCATTTCCTCCGCCCTTTTAAGTCCGAAAAGCTTAACGTATGTATTCTTTTCCGACCGTTCGTCGCTTCCTGTCGGTTTTCCCAGCGACTCCGCGCTGCCTGTTACGTCAAGAATATCGTCGCGTATCTGAAACGCCACGCCCAGATTTGACGCGAATCGGTCAGCCGCGCTTATTTCGTCCTCGTCCGCGCCGCCTATAATCGCTCCTATAACGCACGAGGAACGGATAATCGCGCCCGTTTTTAAAAGGTGGATATATCTCAGGCGCTCCGCGTCAATATCCTTGCCCTCACTCTCAATATCGACAATTTGTCCGCCTATCATACCCTCTGTTCCCGAGGATTCTGCCATAACGGCTATAGCGCGCATCGCGTTCGGCGCAAAAGCGCCGTATTCGGAAACTGTTTCAAACGCCTTGTTAAGAAGCGCGTCTCCCGCCAGAATTGCGGTCGCCTCGCCGAATTTTATATGGCTTGTCGGCAGACCGCGCCTCAGCTCGTCATTGTCCATAGCGGGCAGGTCGTCGTGGATAAGCGAATAGGTGTGTATCATCTCCATCGCGCACGCGAACGGCATAACATTCTCAATATCGCCGCCGCACATACGGCACACCTCGGTCATTAAAATCGGGCGAAGGCGTTTTCCGCCGGCAAATACGCTGTAGCGCATCGCTTTGTAAATCACGCTCTGCGGATTATCCTTTTCGGGCAGATACCTCTCAAGCGCCTCGTCTATTACCTTTATTCTGTCCTTTAATTCGTTTTTCATTTTCTACTCCGCGTCAAAAGCCTGTTTTTCCATTTCGCCGTCGTCGTTCGCCATAAGCGCGCTGACCTTCTTCTCGGCGCTGTCAAGCATTTTCTGACAGCTTTTTGAAAGCTTTGTTCCCATCTCAAAAAGCGAAAGCGACTCGTCAAGCGTAACGTCGCCCGTTTCAAGCTTATTTACTATTTCCTCCAGCTTTCCTATGGAGTCCTCAAATTTTTCAGCCATAATAATTCCCATAACCTTTCTGCCCACAAACAGTAATTAAAAATCTTAACGCTTTATCGTGGGCAGATAAGGCGTTAATCGGAAATTTTGCCCATATGCGATTTTCGAGCTACGCGAGAAAATGCTCGCGCCGGCAATTAAATTCAATCAGTGTGATTTTTCACACCGATTCTTTCTATTTCACAACGCAGTCCGCGTCGCCGTCTCTCAGCTTTAGCGTAAACTCGTCTCCCGATTTCATTTTTTTCGCGCTTCGTATGACCGTGCCGTCCTCTTTTACGGGGATAGCGTAGCCTCTCGAGAGCGTTTGCAGCGGACTCAGCGCGTCAAGCTTGCCCGCCGCCTCGCCGAGCGTTTTGCGGCTTTGGGCGAGCTTTAGCTTAAAGCTCTGCTCCATACGGCGCATAAGATTGTCGAGCCGCAGATTTTCGTCGTCTATGCGCTCCTTCGGGGTCTTTAGCCGAAACCTCTTCAATATAAGCCGCCGGCTTTCAATCTGCTTCATAACCGCGTTGGCGCTTCTCGCGCGGTACGCGCCTATCGCCGCCCTAAGCTCCACGACCGAAGGCACGGCTATCTCCGCCGCCGCCGACGGAGTCGGCGCGCGCAAATCAGCGACAAAATCGGCTATGGTAAAATCGGTTTCGTGTCCGACGGCGGATATGACCGGTATTTTTGAATTATATATCGCCCGCGCGACTATCTCCTCGTTAAACGCCCACAAGTCCTCTATCGAGCCGCCGCCGCGACCCGCGATTATCGTATCTACCATATTTCGGGCGTTAAAATACTCAATCGCCTTCGCGACGCTCTCCGCCGCGCCGCTGCCCTGAACCTGAGCGGGGTAAATTATAATCTCCGCCGGCGGATAACGGCGGGTTATTACGTTTATAATATCCCTTACCGCCGCGCCCGTCGCCGCCGTCACCACGCCGACGCGCTCCGGAAAACGCGGTATCGGTTTTTTGTGTCCCTCGTCGAACAGCCCTTCATCTCCGAGCTTTTTTTTGAGCTGCTCGTAGGCGACATACAAATCGCCCACGCCATCGGGTATCATTTCCTCGATATAGAGCTGATACGCGCCGCCCGCCTCGTAAACGCTTACTCTGCCGCGCGCCATTACCTTCATACCGTCTTGCGGCATAAAGCTGAGCGTTCTCGCCGCGCTTTTAAACATCACGGATTTCAGCACTCCGCCCTCGTCCTTTAGCGTGAGGTACATATGTCCCGAGTAATGGTTTTTGAAATTGGATATTTCTCCCTTTACCCAGACGTTGTTAAGTATTTTGTTGTGGTCAAGTATGTTTTTAACGTATCCGTTAATCTGCGATACCGTCGCTATTCTCGCTTCCATTTGTCCTCCCGTTTATTTCAGTTAATTTCGCGATTCCCGCGGCATTGTCCGTCGAAAGCTCTCTCGACGCGAAAAACGCCTCGCCTCCAAAGCCGTTTGTCAGACTGTCGCGTATAAGTCCGTTCGAGGCGACGCCGCCGACAAGCAAAGCCTTTTTTAACCCCGTATCGGCGGCGGCGTTATTGAGCGCTTTTACAAGCGTGTCCCCGACCGCCGTCAAAACTCCCAGCGCAAGCTCGGCTCCGTCGCAGTCGTCCGCCATACGCGACGCTTTCGTTTCAATTCCCGAAAAGCTCATATACGCCCCGTCAACGCTCACGGGGAGCTTAACCGCTCGTTTTGCCGATTTCGCGAGTTCCTCAAGCGGCTTGCCCGCGGGAAACGGCAGTCCGAGCCGCACTCCTACGCGGTCTATAAACTGTCCCGCGCTTATGTCCTTCGTGCCGCCGATTATTTCGTTTTCAAAATTCGCGCCGTTAAAACGGCTTTTGAGAATTTCCGTCGTTCCGCCCGAGAGGTGGACCGACAAAAATTCCTCGTCCAAAAGTCCGTAAAATCCGCACGAATATATTCCCGCCATAATATGTCCGTCCTGATGAGAAAAACGGTAAAGCGGCACGCGGAGCGTGTCGGCTATGACCCTCGCGTAGCCCTCGCCCGCGAGAAACACGGGCATATACGAGCCTTCGACGTTTCTTGGGCGCGTACTCACGCCGACCGCGGCAATATTCTTTGTGTCCGTTTCGCCCGCAAGCTCGGAAAAAAGCTCGGGCAGGATTTTCATATGGTGAAACACTCCGTCGCTCTGACGTATGCCGCGCTCGCCCGCCTTAACGGGCAAAAGCCGCCGTTTTGAAATAAGCCTTCCTCCGTCAAGCGCGGCGACGGAGGCGGTGTAGTTGCTGGCGTCTATTCCCAGATATATCATAGCGATTTATACACGCTTCCCAGAAGTCCGTTTATAAACACGGGGTCGTTGTCGCCGCCGTACCTTTTGGCAAGCTCCACCGCCTCGTTTATCGCCGCCTTCGCGGGTACGTCGTCAACGTATTTCATCTCATAAACCGCGAGCTTTAATATGCACTGAGCGGGCTTTGAGAGCCGGTCATACGTCCAGCCCTTTTTTAAGTTTGCCGAGATTATTTCCACAAGCTCCTCCTCGTGTTCCCCGACTCCGTCTATAACCGACCGGATATAGCCGAGGTTGTCCTCGCACTCGGGAATAGCCGCAAGAAGCTCGTCCATTATTACGTCCATATCGTCCTTATGCTGATTCATCTGGAAAATCTG
>CAYVUD010000067.1:0-8118 GCA_964454725.1 uncultured Lachnospiraceae bacterium | reverse complement strand
TGTGGTCGCAGAACGGCACGCGCACCTCAAGTCCCGACGCCATACTCATTCTGTCCTTGCGGTCGAGAAGGTTCGTCATAAACCAATTTATATTGAGATACGATATTTCGCGGCGGCGCTTTTCCTCGGGCGAGTCGCCGTCAAAGACGGGAACCTCTCTTAAAGACTCCTCGTAGCGCATACGCGAATAGCCGTCCAAATCGAGCGTTTCTCTTACGCTGTCGATTAAAACGCTCTTTCTGAGGCTTAAATCGTAGCACCACGGAAACGCCGGTGTTTCAAACGCCTTCTTTTCGCGAAACCACGGATACCCGCCGAATATTTCGTCCGAACATTCGCCCGAGAGCGCAACCGTGTGCTTTTTCTTGACCTCGCGGCAGAAATAGAGAAGCGACGAGTCGCAGTCCGCCATACCGGGTAAGTCCTTCGCGAGAAGCGCCTCCTCAAGAAGCGCCGTAAGCGCTTCGTTGGGGCATACGAGATACGTGTGGTCGGTTTTGAACTCCTCAACCATACGCGGAACCCATTTCGTGTCGCTGTCGGGCTGAAAACGCGAAGCCTTGAAATATTTCGCGTTGTCCTCGTAATCGAACGAATAAGTTGAAAGCGTTTTCCCCCGCTTTGCCATTTCGCGCGCGCCTATCGCGGTTATGACGCTCGAATCGAGTCCGCCCGAGAGAAAGGCGGCTATCGGAACGTCGGATACAAGCTGACGCTTTACCGCGTCCAGTACGAGAGCGCGCACGCGCTCGATCGTATCCTCATAGCTGTCGGTATGCTCGCGGCTTTCAAGCGCCCAGTAACGCTTTATTTCGATTTTCCTGCGGTCAATCGTCATATAGTGAGCCGGACGCAGCTCCTTTACGTCCTTAAAGACGCCCTCGCCCTGAGTGCGCGCCGGACTCATCGCGAAAAGCTCGCAAAGACCGGTTTTGTCAAGCTTCGGCTTAATACTCGGGTATTCAAACAGCGCCTTAAGCTCCGACGCGAAAACTATGTCGTCGCCGATACGCGTATAGAAAAGCGGCTTTACGCCGAAACGGTCGCGGCACAGGAATACGCGCTGACGCATAGAGTCCCATATCGCGAACGCGAATATGCCGTTAAGCTTTTCGGCGCACTTTTCGCCGTAGTGAATATAGGCGTACAGCAGAACCTCGGTGTCGGACGCGGTTGAAAAGGCGTAGCCGTAGCTTTTCAAATCGTTTCTGAGGTCATCGGTATTGTAAAGCTCGCCGTTGTAGGCTATGGCGAACTCGTGTCCCTCAACGGTGCGTTTCATCGGCTGCTGACCGCGCTCGACGTCAATTACCGCCAGACGGCTGTGCGCCAGAACCGCGTGTTCGCCCGCCCATTCGCCCCGCGAATCGGGACCGCGGTGTCGGAGCTTCTCCGCCATACGCCGCGCTGTCGCCTTGTTTTCCTCCTCGTTTTTTATGTAATTATTTCTGAAATTTATAAATCCGCATATTCCGCACATAATTTTTACCTCCCGATTTCTGTTTATGTATCTTATTATATGTTACAGCTCAAATTTTCGTGAGATATTTCTCTCTTTGCTCTTAACGTCGGCGGGGAACCGCCTTCGCAAGCACAAAAGTAAATTTTCTGTGAAATATATGTAAAAATACGAAAAAGCACTTGAAAAACATACGCGTCGGTGGTATAATATAATCATACCTTGTTAAAAAAATAACAAAGTATAAATTATAAGCCAAAAGCTTTAAAAAATTATAAGGAGGTCATACAAATGGCAAGGTTTACATTACCGAGAGACTTATATTACGGAAAGGGCGCGCTCGAGAACCTGAAAACGCTTTCGGGCAAAAAGGCAATCGTCGTTTCGGGCGGAAGCTCGATGAGAAAGGGCGGTTTTCTTGACAAGACCGAAGCGTACCTGAAGGAAGCCGGAATGGAGGTTAAATTCTTCGAGGGAGTCGAGCCCGACCCGTCGGTTGAAACGGTTATGAAGGGCGCGGCGGCAATGACGGAATTTGAGCCGGACTGGATTGTCGCGATAGGCGGCGGCTCGCCTATCGACGCGGCAAAGGCTATGTGGGCGTTCTACGAATATCCCGACACGACATTTGAGTCGCTATGCACGCCGTTCAATTTCCCCAAGCTTCGCACAAAGGCGCGTTTCTGCGCTATCCCGTCAACATCGGGTACGGCTACCGAGGTAACGGCTTTTTCGGTTATTACCGACTACGCGAAGGGCGTTAAGTATCCGCTCGCGGATTTTGAGATAACTCCCGACATAGCTATAGTTGACCCCGCGCTTGTAGCCTCGCTGCCCGTAAAACAGGTCGCGTATACAGGTATGGACGCTCTTACGCACGCTATAGAGGCGTATGTTTCAACGCTCAATTCGCCGTTTACAGACCCGCTCGCGATTAAGGCTATAGAAATGGTGTTTGATTATCTGCCGCAGTCGTATCTGGGCGATATGGACGCGAGAGAGCAGATGCATTACGCTCAATGTCTGGCAGGTCAGGCGTTCTCAAACGCGCTTTTGGGAATAGTTCACTCAATGGCGCATAAGACGGGCGCGGCATTCTCAACGGGTCATATTCCGCACGGCTGCGCGAACGCGATTTATCTGCCGTATGTTATAAAATATAACGCTCACGAGCCGGAGGCTATGAGACGCTACGCCGACATCGCAAGACGCGTCGGACTTGGCGGAACGTCTGAAAAGTCTCAGGTCAACGCGCTTATCGCGAAGATTGAGGAGTTCAACAGAGCGATGAATATTCCCAAGACCCTTAAGGAATTTGGTGTGAACGAGGACGAATTTAAGGAGAAGATTGCGAATATTGCCGAGCTTGCGGTGGGCGACGCCTGCACAGGCTCAAATCCGCGCTCAATCACTCCCGAGCAGATGAAAAAGCTGTTTGAATGTACTTATTACGGTACGGAGGTAGATTTTTAATCATCTCGCCGATAATACATTTACAATTATTTATCAGCACACAAAAACGGAAGCGGAGGCAATGCCTCCGCTTCCGTTTCCTATACACAGCTTAGAAAAGCAGGTAATTAATATACTCTGACCGCTCCCGCGTACTGGGAAATTCTGTAGCTTGTATTAATTGACGAAATCTTTACAACGTCGCCTGTCTGCGGCGCGTGAATCATATTTCCGTCGCCGACGTAGATACCTACGTGGTGAATACCGCTGCCGTTGGAGAAGAATACCAAATCTCCGGGCTGCAGGTTATCACGGCTCACATATGTGCCGCAGTTTCTCTGGTCGGCGGCCACACGGCTTACGCTTATTCCGTTCTTGGCGCATACATACTGTACAAGACCCGAGCAGTCAAAGCCCGACGGGGAAGTGCCGCCCCAAACGTAGGGAACTCCGAGATACTGCAAAGCCGTATTTACTATAGCCTGTCCTTTCGACGAAGCCTCCGGAGCCGCCGAAGCCGCTTCCGAGGAAGCGCCGAGAACCTTCGCGTTCTCCTGAGCTATTCTTTCCGCCCTTTCCTCAGCCGCCTTCTTTTCCGCGACCTCCTGCTGCTTGGAGCTTATATAATCTTTTTCTACCCAATCTCCGGTAAGCTCAAGACCGGTGTTTATAACATAGCCTTCCTTATACTCATCGCCATAGCAAATTCTTATCCAGTTGTCCTCGCCCCAGAGAACCGTAACCTGAGTCGAGTCGTCAAGCACGTCGAGCGTGTCCGAATCGGTTGAAGCCTCGCTTCTTACGCGAAGCGATGTTCCCGGAGTATCGACCGTCGCGAGCTTGTAATTGTCATACTGCATCGCGGCATATTCCGCCTCCGACTTATCGTCGGTTACCGAATCAGCCGTGACATAACCGCTTTTGCCGCCGTCGTAGGTTATTTTGAACCAGCCGTCCGAGCTTTCAAGGACCTCGACCTCATCACAGGGACCGAGCGTGTCAACGACCTCAGACTCGTCCGACGGGTTCTGTCTTACATTTAACGTACCGTTTGTAAGAGAAACGTAGCCTATCTGATAAAAGCTCTTTGCCGCAAGAAGCGACTCGTCAACCGGAGCTTCGGCAGGAGATGGGGAACCCTCCGCTATATCGTCAGCCGTAGTTTCGAGAGCAACTCCCTTAACAGCGTCCGTAACCTCTTTCTCGGCAAGCGTAATGCTATCGGAAGGAGCCGAAGCGTTTATTTTCATTTCTCTTTCCGATTTCTCGTTTTTCATATCCGCGGCTTGTGCCGCCGCCAGGGAACTTATCATTGCAACGGCTATAATAGCAACGATTGAATGCTTAAAGTTCTTCATAAAGTATAACCTCCTAATTTTATGTAATATTCTTTTCTGTTCTGTGACAAATATTACATTATGTTTTCCGGTATGTTACCAAAACATTACAAAAAGCATTATACATCACAAAATTTGATTTGTCAAGCCCTTTTTTAATCAAACAGACATCAAACTGTAACGAAATTGTAATATTTGTAACTGTTTTTTAACAAAAATAGGCGTTTTTTTGCTTGATATGTGCATACACTACAAATTTAAACCTCATAAACTATGCAATTTCAACAAAATTAATTTTTTTCAAAAACCCCGAATTTCGGATAAATTACAGCAATATTACAAGGCGGCAAGCGCAAGCGCCGGTTTCTTTGACCGTTATATTACAAACAGATTACAAAAGTTACAAGCGTGTTGCGAAAAAGCGCTCGTTTTGCTATAATAACAGATAGAAACGGTAACGGGGGAGGAAAGGTCAGTGCTGATAAATCTTGTGCCGATGGCGATATGCTTTGTTTCGGGTGTGTATTTATCGGATAAATTCAGCATTGATTTTCTGCTGCTCTGTTTGCTTTTCTACCTATTAATATGGATAATTCATACGCTTATAAGCCGCAAATGCAATATTTCTCCGCTCGCTTGTACGGCGATGTTTGCGCTCGGCGCGATATTATGCGCCGTCAATACCGATACGGGTATGCGCGATTGCGATACTTACGTAAACCGTTACGTAACGCTTACGGGGCGCGTCTGCGAGCTGCCGGTAAAGACCGATGACGGCAATACGCGCTATGTTTTGGACGTTCGCGCTCTTTGTCATAACGGCAGTACGCGTGATGTTAAGGAGCGTATCCTCGTGACCTCGGATAAAGCCTTTGAGTACGGCGATACTGTACAGACAACGGGCTTTTTAAAGCTGTTTCCCGAAAAGCTCAACGAGAACGGCTTTGATATGATAATGTATTATAAATCCAAGGATATATTTTTCAAGATGTATTCCGAGGATATGTCGCTCCCGAACGAGCGGATTAAGGATCATTCCGTGTACGCTCTCGCTAACGGTTTTAAAAACAGTATTTCCCGATTTATTGACAAATATAACCAAGGCGATAAAGCCGCGGTTTTGAAGGCTGTGCTGACCGGCAACAAAAATGAGCTTTCCGACGACTTCTACAAGGTTTTAAGACGCACCGCGACAAGCCGATGTCTGTATCCCGCGCATCTGCACGTTACACTGATAACTATGCTTGCGGGTCTTACGGCAGGCTTTGTGCCGAGGAAACGGCGGGATATAATGCTGCTGTTGCTGCTGCTCGCCTACGCGGCGGTAAACTCAAGCCGTCCGGTAAGTCTGAGGGTATCGGTATTCGCGGCGGCGTGCATTATATGGCAGAAAAAATACGGCTACGCGGACTTTCGGGAAATGCTCGCGCTTATGGTTATGGCGGTGGGAATTTTCAATCCGCTCATACTTTTCGACAGCGGATTTATTATGTCCGTATGCGCGGTTATACTGGTACGCTGCTTTTTCCCTTACGTATACGGAAGGTTTAAGTTTGTCGGAAGCCGATACGTGCGCGGCGGACTCACGGTCGGAGTTATATGTATGGTCGGGGCGCTGCCCCTGAGCGCGTACTTTTTCGGCGGCGTGTCGCTGTACTCGGTGATTTCTATGCTGATTTTCATACCGCCCGTGGCGGGGATAATACTGTCGTTTCCGGCTGTGTATGTTTTGACCTCGCTTTTCGGCTCCGCGCCTTTGGTGAGCGGGTTTATGACGGCTATGACATATATTATAATGTACGTGCCGCGGCTTATGGATAAACTGATTGATTCCTATATAATATTGCCGCGCCCGACGGTCGTATTTATTCTGGCTTACGCGGCGGCGGTAATCGCGGCGGGATATTACGTACACGAGAACAAGCCGCGCGCGAAATGGGCGGCATTGGTGAGCGCCGCGCTCTTCTGTTCGTTTGCCGTATCTCAGGCGGGACGCCTTGGAACGGTCGAGGTGACGTTTGTCAACGTCGGACAGGGCGACGGCGCGATTGTGCATACGCCGTACCGCGGCGTTGTGCTTGTAGACGGCGGAGGCGGAACGGAATATTCCGACTACAACGTCGGTGAAAAGGTTTTTCTGCCGTATCTCGAAACGGAGGGCATAACCCGTATTGAAGCCGCGTTTGTGAGCCATTACCACAAGGATCACGCGGAGGGAATAATCGCCGCGATTGAAAATCTGCGCGTCAAAAACGTGTTTATGCCCGACGTAATGCCGGACAGTCCGATACGGCTTGAAATAGAAGCGGCGGCAAGGGAGCATAACACAAAAATTCATTACATAAGCGAGGACTCCGAAATTGTTTTCGATAACGGTCTGACTGTAAGCGCGATTGTTCCGACCGCGAAAACCAAGCTTATAAGCGAGGACGAAAACGATACGTCGCTCGTGTACAATGTGGAATACGGCGGCTTTAGCTGCGCTTTTACGGGCGATATGTCGGCGTTCGCGGAGAGAAATCTCGTAAACGGGGGCAAGGCGTTTGACTGCGACGTTCTCAAGGTCGCGCACCACGGTTCAAACACATCTACCTCGAAGGAATGGCTTGACGCGCTCAAGCCCGAATACGCCGTTATAAGCGTAGGCGAGAACAACGGCTACGGTCTGCCCTCAAACGAGGTTCTTGACAGACTCGAGGGGACGGAGGTTTTAAGAACCGACGAAAACGGCGATATTACAATAATCGGCGATAAAAACGGCATAAAAGAAGTAAAAAGTTATAGGAGATAGATATGGCTAAGAAAAATGACGCGCTTTTGGAATTAAAGCGGCAGATAAAGGAAAAAAATTTAAAACCGCTCTATCTGTTTTACGGCGAGGAGTCATACTTAAAGGAGCTATACACGTCAAGAATAGCCGCTCAGATACCCGACGGCGGTATGCCGGAGTTTAACCATATACGGCTTGAAGGTCCGGAGGTGCCGTTTAGCGAGTACGACGACGCGTGGGAGAGCTTTCCGATGATGACGGACAGAAAGCTTATTTTAATTAAGGACAGCGGTATATTTAAGCTGCGTAAGGGCAAGGACGATATACATTCCGCCGACGAGTCGAAGGAGTTCTGGACGGAGAAATTCAAACGCGTTTCGGACGATACGGTTGTAATATTCGACGAGTCGTCGGTCGATAAGCGGAGCGCGCTTTTTAAGGCGCTGTCCAAATCCGGCGCGGCGGTGGAATTTGCGTATCTGAGCGAGGCGGACTTGGTAACGTGGGTGATAAAGCAGTGCCTTGACGCGAAGAAGAAAATATCGAAGGACAACGCCCTCTACCTCGTGACGCGGTGCGACCCGGGAATCAACAATATCAAAAACGAGCTGGATAAGCTTCTCAGCTACTGCGATGAGGAGATTTACAAAAGCGATATTGAACGCGTCGTCGCGAAGTCGCTGCAGGTGATAACATTCGAGCTTTCCGACGCGATTATGGCGGGGAAAACGGAAAAGGCGCTTTCGGTTCTCTCGGATTTAAAGACGGTTAAGGAAAACGCGTTTACGATATTGTATCTGCTGTTTTCAAATTTCGATAAAATGTACCATACAAAGCTTATGGCGGGCGCGTCGAGAAACGAGGTCGCGGCGGAAATAGGCGTCGCGCCGTTTATCGCGGGCAAGTATATCGAGAGCGCGCGCGGCTTTTCCGAAGAAGCGCTCGAGAATATGGTTATGCGCGTAAGCGAGATAGACCTTGCCGTCAAAGAAGGCAGGACGGACGACTGGACGGCGCTGGAGCAATATGTTCTGGAATGTATTCATTTGAGCAAACGGTAAACCAATAATCTTCTTTTTGCGGCAAAAAGAAGCAAAAAC
>CAYVUD010000066.1:0-8338 GCA_964454725.1 uncultured Lachnospiraceae bacterium | reverse complement strand
TGAGATTGGCTGAAATCGAAGATTTCAGACGGCGCGCGGACGCGCGCGCCTATAAACGATAATTTATATTATGGAGTAAATTATGAAAAAAGTAATAGAGAAAATAGAAAAGGCAAATTCGGTCGCGGTGTTCCCGCATACAGACGAGGACCCCGACGCGCTTTGCTCGTGCTTTGCTTTCTGCGAGGTTTTACGCGCTATGGGCAAGACGGCGGTGTGCTATACGGGCGAGCCGATTGAAAAGCACCTTGAGTTCATAGGCGGAGAGTACGAGATTTACGATAAGACAAGGACATATGATCACGACCTCGCCGTTTGTCTCGATTGCGGCGATATGGAGCGTCTTTCCGAGAGAGTGAAGCTGTTTAACGAGATAGGCAGCTCGGTAAATATTGACCACCACAGGACTAACACTAATTTTGCCGACATAAACTATGTTGACGGCGACGCTTCGGCGACGGGCGAAATACTCTGTTCTCTGTTTAAGGAAATGGACGTTAAGCTTACGGACAAAACCGCGAGGTATCTGTACATAGCCATATGCTCGGATACGGGCTGCTTCAAATACAGTAACGTAAGCCCGAAAACGATGCGTACAGCGGCGGATTTGCTGGAATTTGACTTTGACCACGCGGAAATCGCGCGGCTTCTCTTTGACACATACGCGCTAAATGTCGTTAAGCTGAAATCCGAATTAATGCAGAATATCCATTCTTACGCCGGCGGCAGAATAAACGTGGTTACGGCTGACGATTCGATATTTGCCAAGTACGGTGTTGAGGCGAAAGAAGCGCCAAACATTGTCGATATTCCGCGCCGCGTCGCGGGAACCGAGATAGCGGTATGCGTAAAGCGCCTGAACGGAAGTATACGCGTAAGTATGCGTTCAAACGGAAAGGCGGACGTTTCGGAGGTTTCGACAAAGTTCGGAGGCGGCGGCCACACGAAAGCGGCGGGCTGCAGCGTTGAGGCGGAAACGCTTGATGAAGCCGAAAAACTGATTGTTGAGGAATGTATTAAGGCATTGTGATTTGTATGAACGGTATTATAGTCATAAACAAGCCGAAGGGCAGGACGTCGCACGATATGGTTTATTTCGCGCGGCGGCTCACGGGAGTTAAAAAAATCGGTCACACCGGTACGCTTGACCCCGACGCGACGGGCGTTTTGCCCGTGTGCGTAGGCAGCGCGACAAAGGCCGCGGATATGCTCGCGTTATCCGATAAACGCTACATAGCCGAATTGGTGCTCGGTAAAACCACCGACACTCAGGACGCGTCGGGCGAGGTCTTAACGGAGTGCGCTGTAGACGTGAGCGAAGAGGAAATAATACGGGCGGTAAAAAGCTTTGAGGGCGTGATTGAGCAGATTCCGCCGATGTACTCGGCGATAAAGCAAAACGGCAAAAAGCTCTATGAGCTTGCGAGAGCGGGTATCGAGGTCGAGCGGAAAAAACGCGAAATCACGATTTACGAAATTAATATTGAGGAAATAAATATTGAAAATAACAGCGTCAAAATAGACGTTTCCTGCTCAAAGGGAACGTATATCAGAACGCTTTGCCACGATATAGGTCAGAAGCTCGGCACAGGCGCGTATATGAACGCGCTTGAACGGACGAAAACGGGACCGTTTGAGCTTTCCGAGAGCTATACGGTTGAGGAGCTGACGAAAATGAAAGAGGCGGGAACGCTCGAGGAGGCGTTTATTCCCACCGACGCGCTGTTTTCGGACTATCCGCGAATAGTGCTTAACGAAAAGCAGACGAGAAGCGTTACAAACGGCATAAGAATGTCATATAAAGGCGCGGAGGGTCAGAGCTACAGACTCTACGACGAAAATAAAAAATTTCTGTGCGTTTCAAAATGCGTAGAAGGCAGACTTGTACTTGAAAAATCATTTTGGAATTAAAGCGCGTAAGGAGGCGGCAACTTGGAGGTTTTTCACGCGGAAACGGTACTTGATTACAGCGGCACGGTTGTCGCTCTGGGTAACTTTGACGGACTTCACGTCGCGCATACGGCGATTATAAGAAACGGCATACGCTACGCGCGCGAAAACGGGCTGAAGTCAGGTGTTTTGCTGTTCGAGGAAAATTCAAAAAACATTACCGGCGGCAAGAAAATCGAGCTTATAACGCCCAATGAGGCAAAGCTTGAACTGCTCTCGCGAGAGAAGCCGGATTTTGTGTATATCCGCAAATTTACGCGTGAGTTTATGCAAAAATCGCCCGAGGAGTTTGTGCGGCTCCTGATTAAAAATCTTAACATAAAGGCGGTCTGCGTCGGTTACGACTACAGCTTCGGCTATAAGGCGCGGGGCGACGTCGCGGCGCTCAGAAAATTCGGCGAGGAGTACGGCTTCGAGGTCTTTGTGACCGACGTTATAAAAATCGACGGCGAGATAGTTTCAAGCACTGCGATACGCGAGATGATAAAAGAGGGCGATATGGAAAAGGCGGAACGGTTTCTCGGCCGCCGTTTCTGCGTTGAGGGAAACGTCGTCGAGGGACTCAGAAACGGTACGAAAATGGGTATTCCGACCGCGAACGTCGCCTATGACGAGAATATGGCGCTGCCCAAAACGGGAGTTTACGCGGGTATTACCTACGTTGACGGCAGACGCTTAAAGTGCGTAATAAACGTCGGCAAGAACCCGACGTTTAACGCCAAAAGGCTTACGATAGAGAGCCATATACTCGATTTCGACGAGGACATTTACGGCAAATATATACGCGTTTCGTTTGCCAAGCGAATGAGAGACGACGTGAAATTCGAGAGCGCTGACGCGCTCGGGAAACAGATCAATTCGGATATAGAAGCAGTCGGAAAAATGACGTTATAGGAGGTAAAAGCTATGTTTACAAGTATTATCTTAGCCGCGGGAATGGGTACGAGAATGAAATCGAAAACTCCGAAGGTTTTGCACAGGGTTTGCGGTAAACCGCTGTGCGGCTGGGTCATAGCCGCCTCAAAGGCGGCGGGCGCGGACAGGGTCGTAACGGTTATCGGTCACGGCGCGGATACGGTGCGCGAAACGATAGGCGATGCTACGGAGTTTGTCACGCAGCCGGAGCAGAAGGGTACGGGTCACGCGGTAATGCAGGCGAAGGAGTTTATTGAAAAATCGGACCGCGTTGTAATTTTAAACGGCGACACTCCTCTTATTAATCCGGAAACTATAAAAAAAGCGGTCGCGTACAGCCGTGAGCGCGGCGAGATGGCAACCGTTATAACCGCGATACTTCCCGACGCGGCGGGCTACGGCAGAATAGTGCGCGGCGCGGACGGCTCGGTTTTAAAAATAGTCGAGCAAAAGGACGCTTCCGAGGAGGAAAAGAAAATAAACGAGGTTAATTCGGGAATGTATGTTTTTGACGCAAAGTCGCTGTCTTACGCGCTCGGCGAGATTAAGCCAAACAACGCGCAGGGCGAATATTATCTTACCGATACCTTGGAAATCCTCTTAAAAGCCGGCAAAAAGGTCGGCGCATACGCGATTGAAGATAACGACGAAATACGCGGCATAAACGACAGAGTTCAGCTTTCCGAGGCGGAGGCGATTATGCGCGGAAAAATAAACGAAGCGCATATGAGAAACGGCGTGACGATGACCGACCCTCAAAGCGTTTACATCGAGGCGGACGTCGAAATAGGAAACGACACGGTAATCGAGCCGAACGTCACGATTAAGGGCGGTACGAAAATCGGCGCGGACTGCGTTATAGGTCAGGGCAGCGTTTTGGACAGGGCGGTTATTCACGATAACGTCGATATTTTAAGCTCGGTTATACTAAGCTCCGAGGTGGACGAGGGAACGCGCGTGGGGCCGTTCGCGTATATACGCCCGAACTGCCGCGTCGGTAAGGACGTTAAGGTCGGCGATTTTGTAGAGCTTAAAAATTCAAATATAGACGACGGAACGAAGATTTCGCATCTGACGTATATCGGCGACAGCGACGTCGGCAAGCGCGTCAATTTCGGCTGCGGAACGGTTACCTGCAACTATGACGGCAAGAACAAGTACAGAACCGTCATCGGCAGCGACTGCTTCGTCGGCTGCAACACCAACTTTGTTTCGCCCATTAACGTCGGCGACGGCGCGTACATAGCCGCCGGCTCAACCATAACAGAGGATATACCCGAAAACAGCTTATCCATCGCCAGAGCGCGGCAAGTCAATAAAGAGGATTGGAAAAGAAAATAGCAATATATGGGGCAGATATAAAATCTGCCCTTTTTGGACGAGGAGAAAAAATATGTATCTTGTGATAGGACTCGGGAACCCGGGCAAGCAATACGAAATGACCCGTCATAACATCGGGTTTCACACAATAGATTATATAGCCGATGAGTACAGGGTCAAGGTCAATAAGCTCAAATTTAAGGCGCTCTGCGGCGAAACGTCTATAGGCGGGGAAAAGGTATACCTTATTAAGCCGCAGACGTTTATGAACCTGAGCGGCGAGAGCGTAGTCGAGTTTTCGCGGTTTTATAAGGTTCCACCCGAAAACATTATCGTGATAAACGACGACGTGTCGCTCGACGCCGGACGTATACGCGTGCGTCCGAAGGGCAGCGCGGGCGGTCATAACGGACTTAAGTCGATTATATACCAATTACAGAGCGATGAGTTTCCGCGCGTGAAAATGGGCGTCGGTTCGCCCGAACACGCGGACTATGATTTGGCGGACTATGTTCTCGGGCGCTTTACGAAGGACGAGATACCCGTTATGGAGGACGCGATAATACGCGCCAAAAAAGCGGTCGAGGAGATAATAACGCACGATGTTCAATCCGCGATGAATAAATACAATTCGAGGTAAGTATGAATTTTTCAAATATTTTAGAGAACTACGCGCCGTATAGGAACGTGGTGAAAAATCTGAACAATACTCCGATTTCGATAGCGGGAGTGGTCGAGAGCGCGCAGGGACAGCTCATTTACGCGCTCACGGGCGAAAACAAATCCGCCGCGCTTGTCGTGACCTACAGCGATATGGAGGCGCGCGCGCTGCACGACGATTTGACGCTCTATACCGACAATACGCTCTATTTTCCGTCGAAGGAATATGTTTTCTACAACATCGAAACTACGGGTCACCGAAGCGAGCACAGCCGTCTGGCTGTGCTTGACGCGCTTACAAACGGTAAAAACAGCATTGTTGTAACGAGCGTTGACGCGATTTTGCAGTATACCGCGAAGCGGTCGGAATTTTGCGGACGGGTAATAGAATTTGCGTTGGGGAAACGGTTTGATTTGGAAAAGCTTATCGAAAATCTGGTTGAAATGGGCTATTGCCGCGAGGATATAGTCGAGGGCGAGGGACAGTTTTCGGTAAGAGGCGGAATAGTCGATATTTTTTCGCCGAACTATGAGAACCCGATAAGAATTGAATTTTTTGACGACGAGACTGACTCTATAAGAATGTTTGACAGCTATACTCAGCGTTCGCTCGAAAAAGTTGAGAGCGCGCGGATAATTCCCGTCGTCGAGGCGATTTTGACGCGGGAGAAGAAAGCGGAGATAGTCGCGGCGCTTCAGGACGAGGCGCGCCGCGCGAAAAAACGCAAGGGTGATAACGAGGAGTTTATAAAAACGCTCGAGGCGGATATCGAGAGCTTTAACGAGCGCCGCTATTTCCCGTCAATCGACAAGTACGCGTCGGATATTTACGGCGAGATACCGACTGTTCTCGACTATTTTTCCGAAAACGATTTGGTATTTATAATTGACCCGAAGCGTATAGCGGAGCGCGGCAAAACATTTGAGCGGGAAAAGGACGAAATTACAGCCGAGCTTATGGAGAAAGGCATTATTCCGGCGCGGTCGAAAAAGAAATTTTTCCTTTCCTACGGCGAGGCGATAGGGAAGATAACCGAGAAGAAGGAAATTTCAATCGACGTTCTCTCGCATACGCGCACCGATTTTCTCTACAAGCGTCTTGAAACATTCACTACCAAAACGACGATTTCGTTCCACGGCAAGATAGATTATCTCTACGAGGACTTAAAGTCGTGGCAGGAAAAGAAGGAAACGGTCGTTATTCTCGCGTCAAGCCGCGGCAGGGGCGAGAACCTTGAGGGCGTGCTTACCGACCGCGGCTTAAAGGCGCGGTTCGTTCCGGACGAGTCCGCTTCGGGGACGGCGGAGTTCAACGCGGGCGAAACGGTAATCGTGCGCGGAAATTTAAGCAAGGGCTTTGAGTATCCGGAGATTAATTTTGTGCTTGTATCCGACAGGGAGATTTTCGAGAGCAAGAAACGCCGCGCAAAGCGCAAGCGGGACAACGCCAACCGCATAAAGTCATATAACGACATAAGCGCGGGCGATTACGTCGTGCATCAGACACACGGTATCGGAAAATACGTCGGCACGCGGAAAATGACCGTGAACGGCGTTACAAAGGATTATCTTAAAATCCGGTATCGCGGTACCGACTCGCTTTATGTTCCCATCGACCAGCTTAATATGCTCTACAAATACGTCGGCAGTACCGACAGGGAGATAAAATTAAACAAGCTTGGCGGAAACGAGTGGAACAGGACAAAACAGCGGGTCAAAGCGTCCACGGCGGAATTGGCGGGAAAGCTTATACAGCTTTACGCCCAACGCAACAAGACGAAGGGGTACGCGTTCAGCCCCGATACGGTTTGGCAGCGTGATTTTGAGGATACGTTTGAGTTTACCGAAACCGAGGATCAGCTCCGCTCGATAGAAGAGGTAAAGGCGGATATGGAGAGCGATAAGCCTATGGATAGGCTTCTTTGCGGCGATGTTGGCTTCGGCAAGACCGAGGTTGCGCTTCGCGCGGCGTTTAAGGCGGTAAACGACTCCAAGCAGGTCGCGTATCTGTGTCCGACGACAATTCTTGCTATGCAGCATTACGAAACGTTTTTAAAGCGTATGGAAAACTTCCCCGTGAAGGTGGAAATGCTCTCCCGTTTCCGTACGGCGGCTCAGCAGAAGAAAATTTTAAAAAAGCTCAAAACCGGCGAGATAGACATAGTTATCGGGACGCACAGACTGTTATCGAAGGACATAGAATTTAAGGATTTGGGACTTTTAATTATAGACGAGGAACAGCGTTTCGGAGTGGGACATAAGGAACGGCTAAAGGAAATGAAAAAGGACGTTGACGTTCTTACTATGACCGCCACGCCCATACCGAGGACGCTTCATATGGCGATGACGAGCGTCAGAGATATGAGCGTTCTTACCGAGCCGCCCGAAAACCGCTATCCCGTCCGGACGTATGTCTTGGAGGATAACGAAAGCGTAATCCTCGACGCGATACGAAACGAGCTTTCGCGCGGCGGGCAGGTGTTTTACCTCTATAACCGCGTTTCGGGTATTTACCGCAAGGCGGAGTGGATAAAGTCGAAGTTCCCCGACATCAGCGTCGCGGTAGGTCACGGCAAGATGAAGGAGGACGAATTAGAGGACATAATGTACGATATGTTAAACGGCAAAACCGACGTGCTTGTCTGCACGACCATTATCGAAACGGGGCTTGACATTCCAAACGCCAACACGATCATAGTCGAGAACGCCGATAAAATGGGTCTGGCGCAGCTCTATCAGCTAAGAGGGCGCGTCGGGCGCTCCAACCGTCTGGCATACGCGTACCTCACCTACAGGCGCGACAGTATTTTATCGGACGTCGCTTCAAAACGTCTGCGCGCGGTGAAGGAGTTTACGGAGTTCGGTTCGGGCTTTAAAATCGCTATGCGCGATTTGGAGATACGCGGCGCGGGCAATATTCTCGGACCCGAGCAGCACGGTCATATGGACAGCGTTGGCTATGATATGTACTGCCGGATCTTGAAGGAAAGCATTGACGAGGCGCAGGGCGTTAAGCCGAAGGAGCAGACGAGCGTCGCGGTCGATTTGGACGTTGACGCGTATCTGCCGGAAACATATATCGAAAATCACAATCAGCGCATTGACATATACAAGCGGATTGCGGCAATCGAGAGCGAGGACGACAAATTTGAGCTTGAGGACGAGCTTATCGACCGCTACGGCGATATACCCGCTCCGGTTCGGAATATAATAAATATAGCCGAGCTTAAAATTCCCGCGCGCGAGGCGGGGGTTTACGAGATAGCGCAGAAGGGCGATATAATTCAGCTTAAATTTCACGAGGACTATGTGTCGGCTCAGCTCGTAATGGGACTCGATAAAAAATATCCGAGGCGCATAAAGCTTATCGCCGCCGAGAAGCCGACCGTCAATATTAAACTGAAGGGCGAGGTCAAAAATATAATCGCGGCGGTAAGCGATATGCTCTATACTGTAAAGAGCCTTCAGGAACAGGAGAAAAATAAATAAAATT
>CAYVUD010000065.1:0-8396 GCA_964454725.1 uncultured Lachnospiraceae bacterium | reverse complement strand
GGCTTTTGCTGTCAGTACGCGCCTTTTGTAAAAAGCACGGCCTTAAAGGTTTTTAAAATCAGATGCAGGTCGAGAATAAAGCCTCTCCGCTGTATGTAGTGTATATCCATAATCATCCAGTCGTCAAACGGGAGTCCGCTGCGGCCGTATGTCTGCCAGTAGCACGTAAGCCCCGGCGTCACGTAGAGCCGCTGCGACTGATACTCGTCGTACTGCACGGCTTCTCTCGGAAGCGGCGGGCGCGGTCCGACGATGCTCATATCGCCCTTTATGATATTTATAAGCTGCGGAAGCTCGTCAATACTGTATTTCCTTATAAAACGCCCTATTTTCGTCACGCGCGGATCGTCCTTCATTTTAAACACCGGTCCGCTTGTATAGTCGTTGTCCTTTAAAAGCTCGTCAAGCATAGCGTCGGCGTTTACGACCATACTGCGGAACTTATACATACGAAACAGCCGTCCGCCCTTGCCCACGCGAAGCTGCGAGTAAAACGCCGGACCGCCGTCGCTTTTTACAAGCAGCGCCGTCACCAGAAACAGCGGCGACAAAACCGCGAGCGCGAGGGACGAGCAAACAACGTCAAACACGCGTTTAACAAAATCATAAAACGGCTTGGGGGTATAATTAATCATAATTCTTTCGCGTGAAATGTCCTCAGCGTGTTTCTCCGCGAGCAGCATAATTACACCCCCTGCCGTTTAATACCAATTTATATCCACAATAGTTATTTCCGGAGGGTTGTTTATTCTCGGAACAACTCCGGATCTGCCCAGTCCCTTGGTTATTACGACCTTGCTGTTTTCAATCTCGTGATAACCGTCGCAAAGCTTCGGGAAAAAGCCCTGATCTGACGAATAAAGTCCGCCGATAAAGGGAAGTCTTACCTGTCCGCCGTGCGCGTGTCCGCAAATCGCCAAATCTATCGGATATTCCTCCAGTCCGTTTTGGAAATACTCCGGATAATGCGTCAGCACGAGCTTGAAATTATCGCCCTCCATCGCGTTCTCAAAGAATTTCCGCTCTTCGGAGGTAAAGCTGCTTGGAGACTGAGTAAGTCCTATTACGTCAACCTCGGAAAGTCCGACCTCCAAGGTTTCGGTCTCATTATTAAGCACATTGATTCCCGCCGCTTCCAAATCGTAATAAATCTGCGAGTCCTCAAACAGCATCGCCTCAAACTCGTGGTTGCCGAGCGCGTAGTAGAGCGGCGCGACTTCGTTAAGGCGCGCGCAAAGATTTATTACCTTGCTGTAATCGGGATTTTTGTCAATGTTCATATCGCCGACTATAGCTATAATATCGGGGTGATATGATTTTATTTTGTCCACAAGCTTTTCGTTGTTTTGACCGAACTCCTTCAAATGCATATCGGAAATCGCCACAACGCGCACATTATCTACGACCCTATTTGAGCGCACCTGATAAAATACGGGCTTTAGCTGATTATTCAGACGGTAATTCGCGAAGCAGCCTATAACCGCGAGCGCGATAACCGCAATAATCACAAGCGTTCTTATCCCATGGCTCTTTTTTTCGGGCTTCTCCGGCTTATCCGGCGCGGACTTGCTTTCCTCTTTTACGTCGTCTTTTTTCTCCGCGCTTTTTTTGGGGAGTTCCTTTTTCTCTTTCTTTTCTTGCTTTTCTTTTTTGATTTTTTTGGCTTTTTTGGCTTTCTTCCCGTCGTTCGGCTTGCTCTCGGGGCGCGCGGCGTAGTACTGTCTTTCCAGTTCCTTTTCGTACTCGCTCATTTCGCCCTCCGGCGCAAGGCGTTCCGCCTCAGTTACAGGCTCAGCCGCCGTTTCGCCCTCCGGTTCGGGAACGGATTTCGCCGCCGACGGTTCGTTTATTTCCGATTTCGCCGCGGACTCCTTCGGGTCCGCGGTATTAAGCTCTTCAAGCTTTTTCTCGGGCTCGGACTTCTCCGGCGGATTTTCCGCCTGCGCGTCCGCGCGCTTTAACGGCGCAAAATCCGATTTCGCGTCTTTATTTTTCCCGTCAACAGGCTTGTTTAATTGATCTATCGCTTTTTTAAACTTATCCATATTGTCCTCCCGCTGATTATTCCATAGGCTTACGGAACGTCAGACCCATCAGCGCTCTGATATTGTAAATATTCTCGGTTGACGTTTCGGAAATAGCCGCCGAAACCTCAATACGATTTTCGGGGTTCTGGCTGTTATGGTATTCGACAAATTCCTTAAGGTAGGATATAAAGTCCTTACCGCGCTGAAGCGTGCAGTCCTCAAACATCGCGAAGAACTGATCGCTTCCGTTATAGCCCACAAATCCGTAGCTTGACGCGGCGCGGCGCAATATCTTGCCGAACGCCTTAAGAAGCTCGTCGCCCGCCTCTCTGCCGCCTTTGGTGTTGACGTTTTTAAGGTTGTCAATTCGTATAAGCAGGAAGCAGAAGGAGTCCTTGAGCTTCGTCTGGCTGTATTCCTCTATAACAAGGTCGCAGCGCGCACGGTTCGCGACGCCTGTCTTTCTGTCCGTATACATAAGGTATTCGAGAAAATCCTTGGAGCGTCCCAGAATTATCGCGCCTATACAGCCGCCTAAGAAGAATACCAAAAGGGCAAGCACTATGTAAATCTGAACATTTATTTTCTCCGAGGTGTATATGCTCGACAGCGTTGAAATATTATACGCGCCGGCGAACTGATTGTACTCGTCAACCGTATCGGAAACAATGCCGTACACCTCGTCGAGCCGGTCGGAAACGTCGTTTATAGCCGTTTCTATCGCGCTCTTGTTGCTCATATCCGAAGCGCCGGCGGCCTCTGCCTGAGTGAACACGTCGAGCATTCTGTTTTTATGCTCTATATCAACCTCGAGCTTCTGCTTATCGCTTTCGAGCTGAATATATTCGTTTATAAGCGTATCGTAGGTGGTTTCGGTGTTCATCTGAACGTCGTTCCATTCCTCATATACGTTTTTCAGTATGTAGTCGCTGGCCTCGTTGCCCTCTTCGCCCTGCGAGCCGTAATGATACTCGACTCCCTCTTTGTTTTTGGCGCTGTACTCGTTTATAAGAGACTGCAAATCGGAAATTTTGGAATTGAGGTTCTCAAGGTCGAGCTGATAGGTGTCTATATCGTTTTTATATTTCTTTATAAGCGTTTCGCGGTCGGCGGATACGGTCTGCTCGAGAATAAGCGAGTAAATTTCGGGAATGTCGTATTCCTCGATAGAGTTATAAATCTCGTACAAATCCGTAAACGAGTATCCCGTTCCCGCGGAGCGGTAATCGGGATTGGCGTCCTTTTTGGCGGCGAGGTAATCGGAAATATTATTGACCCAGGTTTCAAGGATTTCCGCGCGCTCTATGTAATCGTACTGACTGTCCGCGTCGCTTACCTTGTTGTTGGGAAGCGTCTGCTGATTTATGTATTTCTCGCCGTAGATTGTAAAGTAATTCTTTATAATCGAATCGAGAACGGTTCTGGCAAACTCCTTGGTGTAATCGCTCGAAACGGAGTACGAAACGACGTAATCGGTCGGGAAATACGTATATTCCTCGCCCTTCTCCAGAAGAGCCGCCTTTTTTGTTTCCTCGTCCTCGGGGGTTATTCCCTCAACCTTGCATTTTGAACGAATAGTATCCGCGCTTATATCGGCGTCTATATCCTCCAAAACATTCGTTATAACGGTCGAGGAATAAATCTCGGTCACGTCTATGGGACTTCCGTTCGGCGTTTCGCCCCTCGACGCGGTCTGATTAGTATAGCTTATGATCGTCTGCGCCGTATATTCCTGATTATACATAGCGTATTTGTAAACAAGGATTGCGCCAAGAACGGAAAATATAAAAATCATATGCTTCCATCTGTTAAGATAGCGGAGTATCTCAAAGTTCTTCACCGTTCATTACCTCCCTGTTCCTGATATAGCTGTCAACCAGATAACCGAGAATACACAGCACGAATATAAATATCAGAGCGGCTACGAGCACGTCCTGGAAAAGAATCGCGCTCAGCTCCGTGTTTCCCGTAACCTTAAAGCTGAGATAGTCCTTGGTGCTGTATTTCAGATAATCTCTGTCGGTCGTATTCGCGATTGCCGCGACTTTTTTAAGCTCGTCGTCCACCGACTTAATAAGCTCGTTGACCTTATCGTAATCCTCGGCTGACGGCGACGACTCGCCTATTTTGGTCATTATTTCATCATTTTCGATTATATCGCGTTGTATGTCGTTGCCCATATTAAGATAATAATCCGCGTCAAGCGTCATATAGTCGGTACCGGTATTCGTCCTCGACATATAATACTGGTTCCTGCTGTTTATCGACGGTACCATTACGGTTCCAATCATTCCCGCGTCATAGTCCGAAACGCCCTGCTTGCGAACGTCATAGTCGATCATATACTTGCGGTATTTTATATCCAATATTTCGTTTGTGTATGTAAGAGTGCGGTTGTAATGGTTAAGATTTCGCGTTATGCCCGACTCCAGAACGAACGAGCTGTATTTCTTTATACTGTAGTTCTGGACATTCTGAAGCATTTTCTTTATCGTTTGGAATGTCTCGCCGGTCGTTTCGGAGCTGAATGTCGCGTTTTCCTCTATACGCTGACTGATGTAGCGCATCATCTCGTCTGATTTTTGCGTAAAAAGCTTGCCGATTTCTATATATTCCATATTGTCAATATCGCCGAGCTGGTATTTAAGAACCGACTTGTTGCCCACATATTTGTCGTGAAAATACTCGTTGTACGCCTTGCAGATAAGACGCATCATATCCTCTGTCGAAACATCTTTTATTTTTCTGTTCTGCGTATATTTTATCTGATAGTTTGACGAAATATAGTAGGACGTTTCGTCCTGAGGGTCTATGGCTTTCGTGTTATTTTCGGTAATGTCAATATCGGACGCCAGCTCCTCCGGAGTTATTACATCTTCAAGCCCCGCGTATTCTATCGCGCGCTCCATTACCTCGTCGGACTTAAATTCGTATACATTGTAGCGCGTGCGGTTCGGATTTTGTCCCTTTGACGCCTCCTCGTAGTTCAGCGACAGCGTAACGCGCACGCTTTCCTGTTTCGAGAACGCGAAAACAACAACGGCGGCTACTATAAAGATAACCACAAGTATTCCCAAATTTCTCTTGTTGCTCCAAGCTATAAAAAACGCGCGTTTTACGGGATTCATATCCTCGAGCTTCATCTCGCCCAGATTTTTCTGTTTTCCGCTGAAAAATCCGAGAAATCTCTTTACTAACTTATTAGGTTGCTTTTTCTTTTTCAATCTCAACCCTCCGTTTTACATTTATATTACATATCATTTACAACAGTATATCACAACGGCTTTAAAATTGCAAGCGGAATACGTCCGTTTCCGCACTTTTTTGCAAACGCGTCCGTTTCTACACTTTCTTTACTCTTATCCACGGCCAGTGGAATTGGTCCGTATGCTCCGGCTTATGCAGCGAGTACGCCATAGGCATAAGTCTGAGAACCATACTGGTCCAATAATAATATAGCGTGTTATCGGTCATATACGTTATAAAAATATATGCTTCGCACATTATAAACAGCATCGAAACCATCTCGCCCTGATGGTTTATAAGCCATCTGTACTGCACAAGCCAAGTGTAAAAAAGCCACGCCCAGAAGCCTATAAAGCCAAGCTCTATGTACTCGGTAAGAATGTTGTTGTGCAGCGCCAGAACGCCTATTTTAAGCTCGGGGGAATTATTTACAATATTATTCAAAAGCACCGATGTATACTCAAATCCGTAGCCGAGGTAGGCTATGCTTATGTCATAGTAGGGCTGTATAAAATCATAAATTTGGTCGCGCCCCATAGTATCTATATTAAAAAGCTGCATAACGGTGTTGAACATATCGTAGCGTATGAAAAGCACATAGCCGAAGCCAAGAAGGATAGCGACAATACATATCGCGTTCATTATGATAATACGCGGCTTATGCTTTACAAAGCCCAGCAGCCAGCCAAAAACGATAACGAGCGCAAGCGCGCCCGCGGCAATTCGCTTCCAGCCGAGAATAAAAAGCACCGCGGCTATAACCGTATCTACAATTCTCTCTTTGTTCCGTTTCGCGAAAAATATGAAATATATCAGAAAGAAGCCATAGGTAAAGGTTATATCGTGTATCTCCATTTCACGCATAAATCCCGTCTGCTCGCCAAATGTTTCAAAGAAATACACAATAGAGCTTAAGGTTTCGGCGGGACCGTGGTTGATTACGCCGATAACCGCTATTATTATATTCGCCCCCGCGAGACCGTAGAATGTCGCGAAAATCGCCCGTTCGCCGAGCATATACACGCCCGCCGATACTATAAGCAGCACCAAAAACTGATACCCGAACTTCACAACGCCTCGTATAATAAAGCTTACGCTCTCCATATGTATTATCCAAAGAAATACCGACCAGACTATAATTCCCAGCAATATAAAGCCGTAAACCCCGAAAAATCCCGCGACCTTGCCCATACGCTTAAAGTCGCCGGTTATGAATATAACGAGAAAGCCTACGGCAATAGCCGCGAGGCTTATTACCTTTAGGCTTGAGGGCGTTGTTCTTCCGTCGCCCACGGCTCCCAGCATTATGCAGAGCGAAAATACCACCTCAAGGAATACGCGCCAGCCCTTCGAGTCGAGTATGCTCCTCTTCTCCTCTATCGCTCCCAACAGCTTCCCCGCCTTTCATTTCCGCCCTAACCGGCGTTTCTCTTATCTGTGTGTTTCGCTTCTGTACTATAACGGTATTGGGCGGATACGTTCCCTTTATAACGCTTCCCGCGCCTATAACGCAGCCGTCGCCTATGACCGAGCCGCGCAGTATGACCGAATTTGCGCCCACCCAGACGCGGCTGCCTATCCTTACCGGCGAGAATTTATAGCTATCCTCGTTTTCCTCGCTTCTTTCAACGTCGTGGTCGTGGTCATAAACCATAACATTCGGCGCGAGACCGGTTTTTTCGCCTATCGTGATTTCCGCTCCGCTCACTATCATAACACCGCGGTTAAAAATACAGCCGTCGCCTATTTCAAGCTTACCGCCGTCCATAGTTTCCATCAGGACGTTTCCCATAGTATGGATTTTTTTCCCGATACGCATATCGGATTTTTTCCCGACGGCTATCCGCGTTCCCAATGAAAAATCCTGTAAAATGCCCGCGTGAAAGCTTTTAAAATTAAACAGCTTCACAAACGCGATATGTAAAATATTAAAAAAACACCTTATATACAGCTTTAATCTTTTTTTCATTGTTTATGACAATTAATTCCTTTCACAAAACTTCGGATTTTCGATTTAAGGAGCGCCGCGTCGGTGCGTTTCAAGCTCCGTAAAGCGGTAATACCGGAATTTTATTCCTTCTTATACAGCTCAAGAGTAGCGTCCGTAACGCTATCCCAGCTGTAGTTTTTCTCCAGATAACCGCGCATCGCCGCCGCGTCGGTTTTAACGCCGTTTTCGATAAGCTCTTCTATCTTATCGCGCAAATCCGCGGTATCGCCCTTTTTAAACGTATATCCGAACTCGCCCGTGACCTGAGTGTTTTCTCCGATGTCGCTCGTCAGGCACGGTCTGCCGAAGCTCATCGCCTCCAACAGGCTTATCGGCATTCCCTCGACGTCGCTCGGAAGAACGTATAAAAAGCAGTTTGAAAAAAGCTCCGCAAGCTCCTCGCCCTGCACAAAGCCGGTCATAATTATACGGCTGTCGGTTTTGGCAAGCTCCGTTATTTCGCGCTCGTATTCACCGCTGTGGCTCGCGCTTCCGGCGATAACAAGCTTTTTATCGGTATCAATTTCCTTAAAGGCGTTAATCAGATAATGAACGCCCTTTTCGGGGACAAGACGACCGAGAAACAGTATGTATCCGTCCCGTTCCAGACCGTATTTCCTCCCGATTATATCCGCGCCGCGTATTTGGGGTATTTCAACTCCGTTCGGGATACAGCGCGTATCTCTGTTATACGTTTTTTTGAAATAGTCCCGCGTATCCTTTGAAAGCACGATTACCTCGTCGGCGTATTTCGCCGCGGTTTTCTCGCCAAAGCGCAGAAACCTTGTCGCAAAGCCGCCCCACTTGGAGCGCTGCCAGTCAAGACCGTGAATTGTCGCGACCGTGCGTATGCCGAGAATATGCGGCAGCCACAATGTCGAACACGGTCCCTCCGCGTGATAATGTATAACGTCGTAGCGTCCGAAAACCGCCCTGAGCGTCGCGAGAACGGAGTAAACTATGGCGTTGAGCTTTTTTCCGTTAAAAGTCGGAATTGTTATAATACGCACGCCCGCGTATTCCTTAACGCGCCCTATGTCGTTTTCCTTTCCGGCGACGTGATGACCTCCGCGGTTATACGCGTGAACGGTATGACCTCTCTTAACCATTCTTTCGCACAGCTCGCCGACTGC
>CAYVUD010000064.1:0-8873 GCA_964454725.1 uncultured Lachnospiraceae bacterium | reverse complement strand
TCTCCCGGGGTATAAACCGCCTTAACGGACAAAACGCCGCCTTCGACGTCCGCCGCGACTCGATCGGTATCGGCGAAATTATAGGAAACGAGGTCTATGTCCGCTCCGTCCGCGTCAACATAGGCGGTTCTCGCCGCGTTCATATCCGGCTCCCCGTCGCCGTCGTTGTCAACGGTTTGGGCGAAATTATCGTCCGCGGAGAGAGCCGTCCAAACGTCCTCCATATCCGCCGCCGAGACGAGCGTCCAGCCGCCCGTATAGGGCAGGGGGGTATTGTCCGCGTCCGTGTTCAAGCCGCGCCCCGCGAAGCAGTACTCGAGCTTGTTGGTGAGCGGATAGGACGAGCCGGAGTACTCGACGCTCACGCCGTCGACGGTCTGTGTCGTGCCGTCGGGGTAGCAGCCTGTGCCGCCCGGGGTCGTCGGATCCGTGGCGTTGGGTCCCGAATAGGGGTACTCGCCGCGGTAGTTGTCCGTGCGCGCCGCGCTCGTGTAGTTTGCGTTAGAGCGCAGGTCGGGGTGTACGAGCTTCTCGCGGACGTATGAGTTGACGTCGGCGGAGGAGTCCGTGCCCGCGCCGCAGGTGAGCGAGCCGAGAAGCGTGTCGTCCCAATCGTAGAACATCGTGACGTATATATCTGAGAGGCTCAGACCGCCCGATTTCGCGCTTTTTCCCTCGCAGGTAATGATTTCTATGTCCGAGGGGTTTAAAAGCGTTCCTGAGGCTCCTAAGGGGCTTGTCGTCGCCGTCGGGCAGTACGCGCCCATAGTAAAGTCGGCGCGGTAGACCGCGAAGGGGTATTCCGCCGGCGATTCGAGCGCAATCGTCTCGTCCGCGACGCGCAAAACGGGGTCTGTAGCCCACGTGTCCACGATTTTCTGTTTGGTTATAGCCGTCGTGCCGCCCTCAGCGGCTTTGTACATAAACCGCGCCGCGACAACCGGTTGGTTGTGCGGGTCGTCGGGGTCGGCGGTCGGCGCGGGGGTCGCGGGCGTAAGCGTCGCGGGCGCGGCGGAGGCTTCGGGGTCGGCGGCGTAGTTCGGTGTTTCGCCCGGGTATTCCGCGCCGAGGTATAGGTATGCCTTGGTCGGTTCGTCGGGGTCGAAATACGTCAGAGCCGTGTGAGTCGTCCACGACGGCAGTCCGAGCGTCGGGAGTGCGCGACGTGTCGCCCAGCTTTCGCAGCCGGTCATATCCGCTTCAGTTGCGCCGTCGTTCCACGACGCGGCAGGTACGAGCAGCGTCGGGTCGTACTCGAGTACGACGCCCACGGACGAGTATTCGCGGTGGTCGCCGTTCACCTCGAGGCTTATCTCGAAATATGTGTCGTCGCCCGTTATCCGTTTGCCTACGACGGTAAGTTCCGGTTCCGCCGCCGCCGCGAGAGCGGCGGTCAGTCCCACGGGGACGGACGCAAGACCATAAGCCGCGGTCGGCGCGGTTATCGCCGCAGCCGTGAGTATCGCAATCAGCTTATTCATTACTATCCGCCCCCTTCCTCAGGCGGGTCGGTGTCCGTCCCGCCGTAAAGCTTTTCGTAGTTTTGTTTTAGTATATATTCAAGGTCAAACATATTGACCAAGCCGTCGCCGTTGAGGTCGGCGCGGTCGAACCGCGCGTTGTCGAGATCCCACGGCTTCTGGCGGTTTAGGAACCGCATCAGCTCCGCCCTGTCGGGGAGCTTGACGAGCCCGTCGCCGTTTATGTCGCCCGCGATTAGGTTTATGTCCGCGCCGAGCGTCAGCTCGTCGTTTGCGACAGCGTCCTTGTCTATCGCGGTCGCGCCGTAGGTCACGTGCGACGCTTTTTTTACAACCATTTCGTAGCTGAAACGGTTGGAAACCGGCAGAGCGAAATTCCATTCGCAGAAGCCGAGTTCGTCCGTAGTTATATCACCGTAGGCGAGTCCGCCCGCGTCCGCCGTTTCGTCCCACCTGAAAACGTATTCGGGCGAAGCCGAGGGTTCGGGCGTCGAAACCGTGCCGTCGGCGGCGGTTTCGGTTTTGTAGAACTCGACGAACACCGGCAGCTTGCGGTTCCAAGCCGTCAGTTTGCCCTTGACGGTGTATTTGCCGTCCGTGTCGAACAGGTCGACGGCGGCGAGGTCAAAGTGGTTGTAAAGGTTGTTGACCTCCGTTGTGCGTGTTTTGCCCTCGCCCTCGTAAGCGGCGGAGGCTTCTGTTCCCGTTGCGCCCGATCCGAGGACAAACGTGTCCGCGGTCAGGCGGAAATCCACAGCCTTTCCGGTGTAGCTGCCGTCCGGATAGGCATTTAGCTTAAACGGTACGCGCAGCAGGTATATTGTCGTCTCCGTGAGGGTTGTGTCGGAGTCTATGCCCGCCATTCTGAGGTTAGTGCCGTCCTTGGACTGTATGCTTATAAACTCCGTTTTGTACCGTCCGGACGCGTCAAACTCCTTATCGTAAGCGAACGCGCTCTCGTTGAGGACGGCGTTCGACCAGTAAACCGGACTTAAAACCTCGCTCGCCGCGAGATCCCCGTTAAAGTTAAAATCGTTAAGCGCTTCAATCAGCTTTTCCCGCGTCGTTGTGCCACTGTAATACGGTTCGAGTATCGCCGGATCGTAGTCTATGGCAAAATCGAGGCTGTAAAGTCCGCGCTCGATGAAATACGTCAGGACGTTGTGGTTTTTCACGCCCACACCGATCCATATCACCGTGTCGACTTTCGACGCGTCTAAGTTGGGCGTTCGCGCTGTGTTTTGCGGCGTGTTTTCGCCCATATAGTCGAGCGTCAGCACCGCCTTTTCGGGCGGCGGAGTCGCAATCGGGCGAGCCGTCGCCGTGGACGGGTCGAAATTTGTTAGTTCCCCGTCGAGCGTCGTCGGAAGCGGCTCGTAGTACGGCGAGCGTACTATATCGGTTTTGTTTTTAACCGCGTTCGCGTCTATGGAGTTGACGTTTCTGTCCTCCGTCACGTCGCAGACGCGGTAGACGTAAAGCGCCGCCCAGTCGTCGCCGCTTTGCAGGATCGTCTCGTAAAATTTGTTGTTCATACGCTCATAGAGCGTGTCATAATCGTCCGCGTTGACCGTGCCGTTCAGGTTCACGTCGCCCTTTTTGGCGAGAACCGCGAGCGGACGCGAGAATGTTTGCGTTGAGCCGTCCGAATCGGTGAACGCGTACTCGATTTTATATATTCCTGGTCGTATTTTGTACGATGTCAGGTCTATGACGCACTTTTCGCCGCCGCCCGGCGTTATCGTCGCCGTGCTGAGGTTTGTGCTTTTTATATTTTCAAGCACGTCTGTTCCGACGCTCGTCATAACGACTGCCTCTATCGTCCGCGTTACCGAGTCGGGATTCACGGCGTTGCCGTCGGAATCCTTCAAATCGGTAAAGCCCGGGTCGACGAACGGCGCGTCGTTGTAGATAAACAGCGCCGTCGCGTCGCAGTCACAGTCGGCGCCCGTCCACGCGTCCGCGGAGTAGTACGTCGCGTAGGTGGACGCCGCGTATTTTGGAATGTGCGCCGGGGCGCCTAAATCGTATGATCGGTGTTGCCTGAAATACTCCTTCAGGGTTTGACGCTCTGTCTCATCGTTAAACGACGCGTCGATTATGCCGAACGGCGAGTTGCCGGGACGCATTGTCACGTCAACACCGCCCTTGCGCAGGATTATAAGCGTATAGGTTTGCGTATATTCGTTGCCGTCGCCGTCGGTATAGCTTGTGGTGATTACCACTGTGTTTCGTCCGTAATCGAGGTTAAAGCTGTCGGTTGTGTAGGTTCCCGTCGAATCGGCGGTAAACGCAATAGCAGTGTCGTTAGCCGTGACAGCGGCTGCCGTCCCGGCGGGAGCGCCGGTTTTAAGCGCAAATTTAACGTAGTTTTGCGCCTCGCCACTCTCGACTATTACGCGGTAATTATATACGTTTTCCGTAAACGTCGTCGCAGGATACGGCGCGACGTCGGTTCGCAGCGTGTTTTGGCTGTTGTCGCTCGTGTTGTAGTCCTCCAGAAGCGAAAGCCTTATCTGCGCCGCCGTTTCCGGAGTAAAGGTTGGCGTTATGACAACATCGGCAGCGGGCATCAAGAAATTAGTCGTTGCGGCTTCTATGTTGTCAAAGGTTACGGTCGGGTTGCTTGTCCACCCCGCGAAGTTGTAGCTGTTATCAAGCAATTCAAGGTAAATTTCAACCGTTTCGTCCGCGACATACGTGTTGGAGCGGATAACCGTTCCATCGCTGTTTCTGAGGTAGCCGTAGCCGATTGTAGCGTCCTCTCCGGGGTTTGCGGGCGCAAACGATACTCGATAAACGGGCTTATCTGTTACCTCAAACGATATGGTAAAGCTTCCCAGATCCGCGTTTTTAAACGAACCGACGCTTACCAGAGCGGTATATTCCCCGACCGGCAACCCGTGCATCGTTCGTATCGCGAACTCCGTCGTTTCGCCGACGCTCAGAGCCGCGACCGAAAGCGCGTCGCTCAGAACGTATTTCGACGGGTTGCTGTTGCTGTCGTTTTCAACGTCGGCAATCCTTAAGGACAAGCCCACGATGTCGTCGGCGCCGATATTTTCAATTGTGTATGTCTGCTCCTGAACGAGATTAGCCGCATATCCGACCGTTTGCGTGTCATATTCAAACGTTTTTTCGTTAAGCTCAACCGCCACTCCGCTTCCCGTCACCGTAGTGATTTTAACTGCCTCTCCCGGAACGGGAGTCGGAGTCGCGGCGGGATCGGAGGTTTCCTCGGGACCGGGCGACGGAGCGGTACTCGGAGCCGGAGCCTCTGCAACCGTTACCTTGATTTTCAGATATACGTTATCGGGGTTTTGTACCATTCCGAAATTGGTATAGCTGTAATCTGCAAGCTTTCCAACAAGCGTCACGGTCTCTCCCGCCGTTGACGGAAGCGCAACCGCGCCGCTATATTCCTCAATGCTCCACGATTCGACTTTAGCGGCATCATATTCGGAAGGCTGTTCGCCCGTCATTCCGTGATAAGCTATCGGAATTGTGGAATAATCGGGGAATTTTATGTAAGTCGCTATATCCGCAAGGCTTTGTCCCGCCGTAACGGGGAACATCGTCTGCCGTCCCTCGGAATAATCCTTAAGAACGTAATTGTTGCCGTCCTCGCCGAGATAATAGTTCTCTCTCGCGTCAAACCTAAAAGGCACGGCGGCGCTTGTAAGAGCTTCGCCGTTACTGTTATCGGGAAGAACAGAGCTCAGCTTAAAGCCGCCGTCGCTTCCGAGGTTTATAAGGCTCTGTATCGCCTTAAGCTCATCTTCTGTCTTTGTCGTACCGCTACACGTGTCAACGGTTATAGCAGCCTTTCCGTCTGTAATCGCCACTGTTACAATATCGCTGTCATCATCACTGCTTATTGACGTTCCGTCCGGCAGCCAAATGATAAAGCCCGTATCGTTCGCGACGCTATCCCCTGCCCATTCGTCAACTTTAATCGTCAAAACGCCGTCCGTCCTTCCGACAGAAGCCGTAATGTCCGTATCTCCCGAAACGGGATCGCTTGGATCGTTGGTCGCCGCGACGCTTCTTATCGCGTCAACCGTCCAGCTAAAGCCGTCCGGAACCGTAAGCCACTGAGGTTCGGGTGAAAACAGCGTCCGATCGTACTCGTGCGTGTACGTTTGAGTTACTCGCGGCTCCGCAGTCGCCAAGGCTCCCAAATCGCTCGGTTTCCAATCCTCGGCAGACGTTGGATTGTCCGTCGGCGGAACATATAAATCATCTGTTCCGCTCATAATCGGAGTTATCGTGTCCGGCATTTTCAAATCTTCCCACGTTTCAGGTCTGTCGGTCTCGGGGAAGGTAAGAATCCTTCGCTCATAGTCAAAGCCCGTTATTATTACCTTCGTAACTGTAAGATTGACGGTTATTACCTTGTCGCCGTAATTTTGGCTTATCGTATATGTAACGCCGCCGCGCGGATCGTAGTTCTCATCGGTTACGGGATTGTTTTCGGACGTAATCGTAAAGCCGTCGCTCTCGCTGTCCCAAACTATATAGTCGATAAACTGCTCGCCGTTGGAATATTTCTGTATAACCGCGTTCATATTGCCGTTAAGATAATCGACTATATCCGCGGTTGTTCCGTTTGTGTAAAGAGAATATGCCGTAACAGCTCTGCTTTCGACTGCGGGAACGACCTCTAAAAGCGTGTTTTCGACATTCCATTCATAGTCGGCAATCTCATTAAATTGAAGAATACCTTCGGAGTCAATATACATAATATACGGTCCGTCAGTGTTCTCCGACATATAGAGAACCTTTGACAGATCCGTATCGGAGCTGCATAGCGCTTGAGGGTCAACGACTTGGAAGCTTATCCGCCCGAGCGAAACCCTGCGTTCGGCGGCATTAACAACCTTACGCTCAACAGAGCCTACACTTGTTTCTGTCGTTATGTATTCGCTTGCCGGAATGTCCGGACTCGGAAACAGCGCCATAGTAAGCTTTGACTCGTTGTCAATCACCTCAGTGAACAAAGAACCTTCTGGGTTTATAGCTGAGTCGTTAAAGCCGAGGTAGTTTTTAGTCTGTCCCTCCTCGTCATAGCCTATCGGGAAAACGGCTGTGTTCTGATCGAACATTTCCTGATCCTCTAAGGGCTGCGTATCTCTCAGAGCCGCGTTTGTATTGTGATTGGAAGGAATTATTATTTTGGGGTCGTATTGCAATTCAAAATACACGCCGACCGCGTTGATGTATTCCACGCTTACGTCAACAAAACCCTGTATTTTTCCGTCTTGACCGTACTGTAGCGTAAATCCCGAAAAGACAAGCTGCGCGTCGGGAAATCTATCTGTTTCCTCGCTCTCCGCCGTCACCGCGCAAAACGATGACATAAGCGTACAAATTGCTAACCAAAGAGCCGCAATCCGCATACCTACGGTGTTTCTTGACATACAACCCCTCCCCTCCGCAAAAATTTTTCAAAATTTCATTTTTTGAAATGAATTTTTGTTATAAAGATTAAAAAGCGCCCTGTTTTTCACATAAAGCCAAAAAGGGTACAAATATCCATATATAATTAGATTATCACTTTTTTTATAGTTTGTCAAGGTTTTATATGTAATATTTAGATTTTTTGTGCGGGTATTATTCATACTCCAAAAAATCGCATATCGGTTTTTGCTTTTCATTCCACAGGAATGCCTTGTAAGTATACCTGCCGTCAGTCACAGGGATAGTAAGCCTTAACGAATCCGCCGTAACCGCGCTTGATTTTACTTCGACAAGCTTGCCGGCTTCATATTTCGCAAAATACGCATATAACTCGCCTGCTTCGTTACTGATTGTGTAATCCGCATATACAGCGTCTGCGCTCGGTGTTATTGTTATATGCTTCTTTTCCGTCAGGTCAAACGCTTTGTCGTCGCCCGCGTAGAACACTTCATACGCCACATACGGTGACTCGTTTCTTGATGCTGTCCATACGGTGGACGTGTTGCCGTCGTATGAATTTGACGGTGTGCCGAGATTGCCTCGTCAAGCTTGGTTGTGTCAACATCGTCCCCGTCAGAGGTAATCGTTATTTCCTTACCGTCATAGCTTTGCTTTACTATGGTTATCGTATCAATCTCCGGCGCCGTCGAATTTACAAGCGAGCTGAACTGATACGAATTATCATTGTAAATCTTTATCGTATTATCGCCCGCGTTCAACTCCGCCTGCACGTCAACCGTTCTGAATGTCTCCCAGCTCATTGTATGTCTGAAATACACCGTTTCCGGCTCGTTGCCGTCTACCTTAATCTGAGCGTAACGCTCTACAAGGTCGATATTGTACGGATGCACATATGTGCTTCCGTCAGACTTGAGCATAACGGGCGCGGGTTCGTCGTTTGCGTAGCTGATTGCGATATTGTATACACCCGCGTCCTCTACGTTTACGTTAAGCTCTATATAATTATCCTCGCCCTTGTCGTCCTCGTCAGCGTTCTGACCTATGCCAAGCTCCGTTATAACCGCTCCGCTCGACGCATACTTCTGTTCCTTGTAGTACGCGTTTGTGCCGTGTATGGCAATATCTTCCGCTTGTATTGTTGCGACGCTCTGTTTTGTCTTATCCGCGTCATAATCGAAATTAAGAACCGTCGCGCTTCCCGTCACACCGATTGTGTTCGCGCCCCGCGAAAGATACACCGTTTTTGCAACAGGCACATCATATGTAGAAACCAGCGAATACGACTCAGCGTCCGCCGCGTAATCTACGCTCTGACGAGTAAGAGTAAATTCACCGTCGCCAGTTACGTTGTAATATCCCGCCGCAGGCGCGACATCCGTAACCTCATACGTATTGCCGTTTTTGAATGACTTCATTTCCGTTAAGTCTATTTCAAAATCGTAACGCGTGTCCGCATTAACTAAATCGAGGTCAATCTTATCAACCGTCGCGGAAAGCTCTAAATTACCTTTGTTACTCTCGTCGCCGTTTATATGCGTGAAGGTTATCGTATGCTCACCTGCTGTCAAATAAATGTCCTTATTATAATGTCTGCGATAACTCCATGTAATCGTGGAATCAAGATAGATCGTTTCAACATCACCGCCGTCCACCTGCATACCGAACGGCAGAACCTGACCTATGCCGCGGTTTTGTCCGCCCGCATCGGACTCTAACGTCTGCGGATTTACATACGGAGCCTGCAGAGAATAAAACAGCGTCAAATTTCAGCGAACATTCCCAGTTATCATCTCGCGGCGGACGTTTTACGTCAACGTCGAATTTCAATCCCGGAAAAAGATTTTTAACAACTGTGCAAAGCATACATATTTGAAATTTTTTTGAGGGAGTGGTACAATATAATGGAAATATGCTTTACGGGAGCAAAGCTATAAATATTACGATATGTAATGTCTTGAATATTCACCAAAA
>CAYVUD010000063.1:0-8935 GCA_964454725.1 uncultured Lachnospiraceae bacterium | reverse complement strand
CCAATAAATTGTGTCCGAACTGCGGTAATTACGCGGTTCGGGCGCTTTTTTTATCTGAAATTCCGTTTGTCCGTTAAATATTTATCGCTTCGGCAATAATGTTTGCGCGCGGGATAGGTATTTTTTTCTTGATTTATATTATACTAAATGATATAATAAAATCAGTAAGGAGGAATATAAAATGGAACTGAAGGGAACAAGAACAGAAGCGAATTTAATGGCGGCGTTTGCCGGCGAGTCGCAGGCGACAAACAAGTACGCCTACTATGCTTCAAAGGCAAAAAAGGACGGCTATGTCCAAATAGCGAAGATTTTTGAAGAAACCGCGGGAAACGAAAAGGAGCATGCCAAAATATGGTTCAAGCTTTTAAAGGGCGGAGCTGTGCCCGACACGCTCGCCAATCTCGAGGACGCGGCGGCGGGCGAAAACTTTGAGTGGACCGATATGTACGCCGGCTTTGCCAAGGAAGCGAAGGAGGAGGGCTTTGACGATATAGCAAGGCTCTTTGAGATGGTCGGCAATATCGAAAAAATGCACGAGGACCGTTACAGAAAGCTTATCGCGAACGTAAAGGGCGACGCGGTATTCTCCAAGGACGGCGACGTTATTTGGGAATGCTCCAACTGCGGACATATCCATATCGGGAAAAAAGCGCCCGAGGTTTGTCCCGTATGCGCGCACCCGCGGAGCTACTTTATGATAAAGGCGGAAAACTATTAATCGTGAAAATTATAAAATGCACACCGGAGCGGCTCGACGCGCTCGGACTGTTCTACGATAAGGTCACAAAACACCTCGAGGAAAATATTAACTATCCGCGCTGGATAAACGGCGATTATCCGAGCCGCAAAAGCGCGGAGGACGCGATAAAGTCCGGCGCTCAGTACGCGTGCGTTGACGGCGGAAAAATAATCGGAGCGTTTGTCCTAAACGACGACCCGCAGGGCGCTTACGAGCTTGGAGAGTGGAGCGTGAAGCTGGATTTGGGCGAGTTCCTTGTAATTCACGCGCTCGCGACTGACTTTGAGCAATACCGTAAGGGTACGGCGCGGGAAATGGTCGGATTTTGCGTAAACGAAGCAAAACGGCGCGGATATAAGGCGCTCCGGCTTGACGTTGTGCCGGAGAATTATCCGGCGAGAAGGCTTTATGAAGGTATGGGGTTTTCGTTCGCGGGCGAAAAGAATTTGCGCCGTTTTGAGCATATCCCGACATTCGCGATGTACGAAATGAATTTTTAAAAAAGGAAGCGGGTAACCGCTTCCTTTTTACATACTCGCGTACATACTGTATAAATCGTAATAAATACCGTGTTTTTCTATTAATTCTCGGTGCGAGCCTTGTTCCTCTATGCCGTTTTCGGTCAGAACGAGGATAAGGTTGGCGTTTCTGATTGTCGTAAGACGGTGCGCTATCGTAAACACCGTTCTGCCCTTTGCAAGCTCCTCGAGCGAGTCCTGAACGACTTTTTCGCTCTCGTTATCGAGCGCGGACGTCGCCTCGTCGAGAATAAGTATCGGCGGGTTTTTGAGGAATACCCGCGCTATGCTTATGCGCTGCTTCTGACCGCCCGAAAGCTTTACGCCGCGCTCGCCGACGTATGTGTCATAGCCGTTCGGCAGAGCCGATATAAACTCGTGCGCGCCCGCGCGTTTTGCCGCCTCGACCACCGCCTCGCGCGAGGCGTTTGGGAGACCGTAGGAAATGTTATCGTAAACCGAGCCCGAGAACAGATATACGTCCTGCTGCACTACCCCAATCGAATTACGCAGCGACGGCAGGGTCACGTCGCGGATATTTGTGCCGTCGATATAAATCGCGCCTTCGGTCGTGTCATAAAATCTCGGAATGAGATTGCACAAGGTTGTTTTTCCGCCGCCGGAGGGTCCGACAAGCGCGACGCTGTCGCCTTTTTTGACGTCCAGATTAATATTTGTAAGCACGTTTGTGTTGTCGTCGTTATAGCGGAAGCTGACATTTTCAAATTTTACGCTGCCCTCGACGTTTGTAAGCTCCTTCGCGTCGGGCGCGTCCTCAATATCGACCGGCGCGTCCATAATTTCGAGAAAACGCTCAATTCCCGTCATACCGCGCTGGAACTGCTCGGTAAATTGGATAATCGTGCGAAGAGAGGCGAGGAGCGTACTCACATAAAGAAGATACGCCGTAAAGTCGGCGGGGTTTATGGTTCCCCTAATCATAAATATCGAGCCGGCGACCACGACCGCCAGATACATTAAGCCTTCAAAAAAGCGGTTTGAGGTCTGGAAGCCCGCCATATAGAAATAACCGACCTTTTTTGTGTCGAGAAACTTTTTGTTTCCGTCCTCGAACTTATCCTTCTCAATATCTTCGTTGGCGAACGATTTCACGACGCGGATACCGAGAAGCGAGTCCTCGACCTGCGAGTTGATTTCGCCTATCTGGTTTCGCTGCGCCTTGAACGCGCGGCGCATACGCGTGTTGAAGAATTTAACAAAACAGAAAATTATCGGTATTGTCGCGAAAATTATAAGCGTGAGCGGCACGTTTACGCCGCACAGGATTATGAACGAAACGACGATTTTCAGTCCGCAGATGAAAAACTCCTCCGGACAGTGGTGCGCGAACTCCGTAATATCAAACAAATCGCTTGTTATTCGCGCCATAATCTGACCGACCTTATGCTCGCTGTAGAACGAAAACGACAGCCGCTGCAGGTGCGCGAACAAGTCGCGGCGCATATCGGTTTCGATTTTTGCGCCCATTATGTGACCGGTGTCCGCCATATAGAAATTCGCCGCCGCGTCGAAAATTCTCAAAATCAGGTAAAATATCCCGATTTTTACAATAAGCCCCACCGTGAGCGAGGCGACGTCGTTTATGCCCGTGTTTGTTATGTATCTGACGAGCATCGGAAAAACAAGCTCGCATACGGTTGTAAGCGAAGCGCACAACAGATCCAAAATCAAAACGCCCTTGTAGTTTTTAAAATAAGGCACGAATCTTTTTATTAAATATCCCATTTTCATAGGCTGTTTTTTCATAAATACCACCTCGTAAGGCTTATTTTATATCAAAAAAACGGCAGTGTCAAGAAAGTTGCCGCCGTTTATATAAAAATCTGCCGTTTTCCTTGATTTTACCGTAAAAATGTTATATAATAGAATTTACACGTTAAAAGAAGGGAGATAAAATAAATGGAAAAGACAATGGCGGAAAATAAAATGGGAGTAATGCCGGTCAACAGACTTTTACTTTCGATGGCGCTGCCGATGATGGTTTCAATGCTTGTGCAGGCGCTCTACAATGTCGTAGACTCGATATTTGTGGCAAAGCTTTCCGAGGACGCGCTTACGGCGGTATCGCTGGCGTTTCCTATGCAGAATTTAATGATCGCGGTCGCGGCGGGTATAGGAGTCGGAATGAACGCGCTCTTGTCGCGCTCGCTCGGACAAAAAAATCAGAGTATGGTCAATAAGTCCGCGACTAACGGCTTGTTCCTCGAGGCTGTCGCATATGTGATTTTCCTTATCGCCGGACTGACGGTTGTAAAACCGTTTTATATCGCGCAGGACTCTCCGGAGATAATAACCGAGCTTGGCACGCAGTACCTCTCTATCGTACTTATTTTCTCGTTCGGCATTTTCGGACAGTTCACGTTTGAGCGTATGCTCCAATCGACCGGAAAAACGCTGCTGACGATGTTTACGCAGATTACGGGCGCGATAATAAACATAATTCTCGACCCTATTCTTATTTTCGGACTGTTCGGCGCGCCGAAGCTGGGAATATCGGGCGCGGCGATCGCCACGGTTATCGGTCAGATTTGCGCGGGCGCGTTCGCGTTTGTGCTTAACCAGAAGAAAAATCACGAGGTAAGCATTGATTTCAAACGGGCGCTAAAGCCCGAGGGCAAAATTATAAAAGCCATTCTCAGCGTCGGCATACCGTCGATGATTATGCAGGCGATAGGCTCGGTTATGACGTTCGGAATGAATAAAATACTTATATACTTTTCGTCAACCGCGGTGGCGGTGTTCGGAATTTATTTCAAGGTTCAGAGCTTCGTCTTTATGCCCGTGTTCGGACTCAACAACGGTATGGTTCCGATAATTTCATACAATTACGGCGCGGAGAAGAAGGACAGACTCGTTAAAACGATAATACTCGGACTGTGCTACGCGGTGGGGATTATGCTTCTGGGACTGCTTCTGATACAGCTTTTCGCGGTTCAGATACTGATGATTTTCGACGCGTCCGAATATATGCTCTGGATAGGCATACCGGCGCTTAAAACCATAAGCCTGTCGTTCGTTTTCGCGGGCGGCTCGGTTATATTTACATCGACCTTCCAAGCGCTCGGTCACGGCGTGTTCAGTATGTTCATCTCTATCGCGCGTCAGCTTCTGGTGCTTTTGCCCGTGGCGTATCTGCTCTCAAGGCTCAATAACGTAAACTACGTGTGGTGGGCGTTCCCGATTGCGGAAATTGCGGCGATAACCCTTTCGATTATATTTTTCGTGTATATATACAAAAAAATAATAAAACCGCTGGGACAAAAAAATAAGCTATGAAAAAAATAATTATCGCGGCGCTCGCGGCGGCTTTGGCGGCTGCGGCGTTCGCGGCGGTTTATGTTTTCACCGGAAACGAAAAAGTAAAAACTATGGATTTGGTCCGCCCCGATTACACGATAACCGAGGAAAAGGACGTTTACGGCACGGACCGCGCCGTTACGGTTGACAGCCGCGGCGTTCAGGCGTATACGATAGACAATAAAACGGTTATCGCGGTCGAGGACTTGGCGTACTGCGGGCAGACGGTCGAGGAGAACGGGGACGAAATACGCGTAACGACGTATTATCTTGAGGATTATGTTCCGCCGGCTATAAGCTATGAAAAAACGGACGCGCCTATCGGACGGACGGCGGTTGATACAACCGCGGTGCGGATAAACAACATTCCGATTTCGTCATATTGTTATAACGGCAGGCATTACGTTGACGCGGAGCTTTTGGGAGAGCTGAGCGGCGATTATAACCGCGAGGCGGGCTGGTCGGATTATAATTTCAAAACCGCGAGGTCGGACGAAAAGGCGCTTGCGCTTGAATGTTTCCGGTTCCCGAGAGTGAATGTTCCGGCGCTCTTAGAGGAAATGACTCCTATGGTGGACAAGCCGGAATTTGAAATTTATACGGAAAGCGAAAATGAATTTTACGTAGGCGGACCGTATGAACCGCCAAGAGGCGTGCTTGCGGGAATTAACGGCGACGGAAACGGAGATTGGCTGCGTTTTGAACCGAGGTTCTTTAAAAACGATTTCGCGGTTTACTCAAACTATTTTGAATTTGACAGAGGACAGATTGACATTTTTTCCGCGAATAAGCGCGCGGAACGCGGTAAGGACTGTATGTTTCTGACGCCGTGGAACACAAGCGATGTAACGCTGTCGGAGACGAATGAGGAGTATATCCGCAAAACGCTCGATAAGATTAAATCCTATAACCGTCCCGTGATCGTGCGGTACGCGTGCGAAATGAACGTAAGCGAGATAGGCGACTCCCCGACGGCGTTTGTCAAGGCGTTTCGGAGGGTTGCGGACATTGTTCACGAGTACGGCTTCGCGGTGATGTGGTCGGTAAACGACTTGGGCGCTTTAAATAAGCCCTACGGGTTATACTATCCGGGAGACGAGTATGTTGACTGGATAGGGGTGTCGGTATATCCGGGACACGATTTTATGCGTACCGCGCCGACAAGCAAAACCGACTCGATTTTGTTCGGCTGCGGCGACTACGGCTGGCATACAAACAACCTGAAATATATAATGAAATTTTTGAGGGAGAATAATATCAATAAGCCGGTAGGCATTTCCGAGGGCGCGGTTGAAACGTATCTCGGCTACGACGGCGCGCCGTCGGGCGAAGAGCTTGACGAATGGGCGGAGCCGAGACTCGCGAATATGTATTGGTATGTTCCGATGCTTTATCCCGAAATTAAAATGATAACCTATTTCAATGTGCGTCCGGGCGGCAGACTTACGGGAAGCTATCTGGAGGGAAAGGACAATTATATTGAAATAATAAGCGAAGCGCTTAATTCGGGAGCGTATAAGCTTAATATGAGCGAGGACGCGGAGTTTATGTTTGTAAAAGCGTCGGAGACGGAGTATAAAAAGGGAGAGGAAATTCCGCTTTACACTTACGCGTATATTCCGGAGGACTATACGGAGTACGTGGAGTATGAAACAGACGGCGAAATACGCGGCGCGTCCGAAAAAATTCCGTATAAATTTACGCTCGGCACGGACGGTCTTTCCGACGGCGGGCATAGCCTGACGGTCAGAATACACAGTAAAAAGGGTAATGTATACGAGGCGGAATATACGCTGTCGGTAAACGGCGAAAAAGTAAGAATTGACAAAAAGTAAACACTTGATTTTTGCGGAGAAATCTGCTATAATAGAAATTTGTAAAAACAATGTAGAAAAGTAGTATGGCAGGAGGAAAAATATGGCACAGCAGGGAACATTAATGTCGTTCAGACCCGATATAAAGGTGCTGGACGCGACGGTACGGGACGGAGGTCTTGTAAACAGCTTTTATTTCACGGACGAGTTCGTTAAAAAGCTGTATCGGACAAACTTAAAAGCCGGAGTCGATTATATGGAGTTCGGCTACAAAGCGTCAAAGGAGCTTTTTAACCCGAAGGAGTTCGGAAAGTGGAAATTCTGCGACGAGGAGTCGATACGCTCTATCGTGGGCGATAACGACACCAACCTCAAAATATCCGTTATGGCGGACGTGGGCAGAACGGATTTGGAGCGCGATATTATCGACAAAAAGGACAGCGTTATCGACCTTGTACGCGTCGCGACTTATATAAATACTATCCCCGCCGCGATCGATATGGCGGAATACTGCAAGGCGAAGGGCTACGAAACGAGCATAAACATAATGGCGGTATCCACGGCGGGCGACAAGGATATAAAGCAGGCGCTCGAGCTTATCGGTCAGAGCGGCGTCGATATGATTTACATTGTCGATAGCTACGGTTCAATGTACCCCGAGCAGATACGCGAGCTTGCGGATCTGTATACGGAAATGGGCGCGAAATACGGAAAAACGATCGGTATGCACGCGCATAACAACCAGCAGCTCGCGTTTGCCAACACCATTGACGCGACGGCACACGGCGTAAGTATGCTCGACGCGACTATGATGGGTATGGGCAGAGGCGCGGGCAACTGCGCTATGGAAGCTCTTTTGGGATTTTTAAAGAACCCCAAGTACAAGCTTGATCCGGTTTTGAGGTTTGTGCAGAGCGAAATGCTAAAATTAAAGTCCGAGGGCAACGTCTGGGGCTACGACATACCGTATCTCCTGACGGGAATTTTAAACGTCCACCCGCGCTCGGCGATACAGTGCGTAAAGGAACAAAACACCGACTATTCCGGATTTTATCAGGCGCTCTGGGATAAGGAATGTTAAAAAAAGCTCCCTCGGGAGCTTTTTTGCCGCTTTGAAATATTTAAATTCTTTCAATATTTTTATATTCAAACACGTTGAGCTTAACGGGTTTATAATTTTCGATATAGCCGAGCATTTCGTCCCTATTCTCGAAAACCTTGTAGAGCAATTTGCACGCTTCGCGCAGAAAGCCCTCGTTTATGGACTTTTCAAGCATATCCTGCATAGCGTCGTAATATCCGTTTACGTTATAGATAGCGATGGCTTTGTTGTGGCGTTCAAGCTGCTTGAGGGTAAACACCTCAAAAAATTCCTCAAACGTGCCGATACCGCCCGGCGCGATAATAAACGCGTCCGCGCTGTCCTCCATAATTCGCTTGCGCTCGCGCATCGAGTCGGTTTTTATAAGCTCGGTACAGCCTTTGAACAGTCTGCCGTCTACGCCCATATCCTCCTGTTCAAAAAAATCCGGAACGACCCCGACAATTTCTCCGCCCCGTTCGTATACTCCGCGCGCGACCGCGCCCATAACTCCCGAAGCCCCCGCGCCGTAGACGAGGCTGTGACCTCTTTCGGCAAGCTCGCGCCCCAGCTCCCGCGCCGCTTCCGTATACACCTTATCTATTATGCTGCTTGACGCGCCGAATACGCATATTTTCACATTAATCACCTCTTAATATTTTTGCGGGCAACAGCGGTTTGCCCCTGATTATAATATTCAGACATATTTCATAATGCCCGTAAAAAGCTATTCGATTCCCAGAGCGTCCTTCGCGAGACGGTCCGCCATATCGTTGTACTTATCGCCCGAATGACCCTTTACCTTGTTAAACGAAACGCTGACGGATTTGGAGGCTTCGTCGTAAAACCGCTTATACGCTATTGTGCCCTCTTTGTTTGTTTTCCACTCGCCCGTACACCATTTTTCTATGCCCTCGTAATCGTAATATATTTCAAGCGACCCGACGCCGTTGTCAAGACAGTACTGCATCGCCTTCTTCGCGCCCATTATCTCGCCCGCGACGTTTCGCATCGGCGCGAGCTTCGGGTCCGAAAAGCACTGCGAGAAGGTGTGTTCCGCTCCGTCCGCGAACATCACGACCCCGAACGAAAATTGTCCGGTTTCGATATTATAGCTGCCGTCAACATACGCAACCGCCGTGTTTTCCGCCGGTTTCGTATCGTCGAACAGGCTTATCTGGCCGCCGATATACGCCGCGGCGTCTTTGTAATTCCCGAAGCTTTTATATTCCGCCCCCGAATAACCGCTCACCTGCGCCCGACATTCCTCCCACGTGTTAAAAACGCCGATTTGCCGTCCGTTTCTGACCGCGTAAAATTTCGCCATAACAAAAAATCCTTTCAATATGATAGCTCTATTATAATATATAAAGAATTTTTTTGCAAGGCAAATTATTGTTTAGCGCGCGCCTATAAACACAAATTTATCACAAAAAATCAAAAAAATTTAAAAAAAGCGGAA
>CAYVUD010000062.1:6941-8998 GCA_964454725.1 uncultured Lachnospiraceae bacterium | reverse complement strand
TTTTGCCGGCAAGCAAAAAAATAACAGGCGCGAGCCTGTTATTTGCAGTGTGTAGACAAATTATTGTTTAGGCGCGCGCGTCCGCTACGACCACCCAATTCAATGCTGCGTAGGGGCGACCCTTGCGGTCGCCCGTTTGGAAAATGCCGCAATATGTCGGGCGACCGCAAGGGTCGCCCCTACGGACGTACCGTAAGCCGTCCTGCGAAGTGCCGTAGGCAATTCGGAGGAAGGGGGACCGCTGCGTAAGCAGTGGTGGAAGGTCTAAGACAAATGATTAGACCTCCCGTCATTTGCTACGCAAATGCCACCCTCCTCTTACAAATGCTATCGCATTTGACCAGGAGGGCTTGCAGAGCGTTGCCGCAAATATGCCTCTAATTTATTGGCGCTCAAATGTTTTATCGACAGTCTGAAATAACAGGCGCGAGCCTGTTATTTGCAAAACACGTGCTTTCCTATTCTTTTTATAACCGGTCTTGACCAAATCCACGAGCTTGTGGCGGTCGCGGGGTTGTAGTAATAAATCGCGCCGCCCGAGGGGTCCCAGCCGTTAAGCGCGTCCTTGGCGGCGTTAAAGCACGACTGCTGTATGGCTTTATTGATTTGTCCGTCGTCAACCGCGGTAAACGCGCCCTTTTGGTATATAACTCCCGCTATGGTGTTGGGGAACGAGGAATGGCGCACGCGGTTTAAGACGACCGCGCCGACAGCGACCTGTCCCTCGTAGCTTTCGCCTCTCGCCTCGCCGTTAATAACCATCGCCAGAAGCGTCACGTCGTTTGAGGAGCCCGCCGAGCTTTGACCTGTCGGGAGACCGATTTTCGCGAGCGTCGCGGGTCCCGCGACGCCGTCGGGCGTAAGCCCGTTTTTACGCTGAAAGCTCTTTACCGCCGACTCCGTTTTAGAGCCGAAAACCCCGTCAACCGTGCCGCTGTAGTAGCCCCAGTTTTTGAGGCGGGTCTGAATATTGATTACCTCCTGACCGCGCGAACCGATTTTCGAGAGCGCGAACGCGCTGTCGGCGGTGAACACGGCGCTGAGTATGATTGTCAAAATAAAAACAGATACGCGTTTCATAATTTCCTCCGTTTAAATCTGAAATTTAGAGAACATCATACCTATTTTTAACTTGTGTTGTAAATTTAATACATACGATTGAAAATATTTTCTTTGCTCTGCCTTTTCGTAAGCGTTACTCCGGCGATGCTTGCCGCTCCGGCGGACTTTAGCGTTTCGGCGCACGCGGCGATAGTTCCGCCGGTGGTGAGAATGTCGTCCACGACAAGTATTTTTTTGCCTGCCGCGCCGCTCGAGGCGGTAAACGCGCCGCGCACGTTGGTAAGCCGCTCCGAGGACGGCAGACGGCTCTGACGCTTGGTGTCCTTGATTTTCAAGAGAATATCCTCGCGGTAATCGATCCCGAACTGTTCCGCCAAGGGCTTTGCGAGAAGCGCCGCCTGATTGAAGCCGCGCTCAAAAAGGCGCTCCTTCGAGAGCGGCGCGGGAACAACAAGGTCAAAATCGGAAAGAAATGCCATATCGTTGAGAAGATTGCAGAGCAAAAAGGCGAGTACGTCGGAAAACGCCCTGTCGCCGTAAAATTTCATTCGGATTATAACGTCGCGGATTTTGCCCTCGTAAAAAAGAGGCGAGACGATATAGTCGATATTTTTCACGCCCGCGAAAATCGGCGGGTGAGGAACGGGGCTTAGCTTTTTAACGCAGTCCGCGCAAATTCCTATACTGCCGTTGTTGTAGAGCGAGTCCGTGACGGATTTGTGCCTCGAGCAGAAAACGCATAGATATTTTTTCTCAATTCTCATCATTTTTCGACGCGATAAACGCTTTAAGAGCCATATTTACAATCTGACTCAGTGAACGGTCGTCCTTTTCCGCCAATAATTTCGCTTTTTCTATTAAATTTTCGTCCAAAGAAACGCTTATTTTCTTTTTGAGCGGTTTCATATTGTATCACCTCATAGAATAAGCATATTATAATACTTTGTATGATAAAAAGCGATAAAGTATGAATAAGTAGCATAAAGTAATAATAA
>CAYVUD010000062.1:0-6841 GCA_964454725.1 uncultured Lachnospiraceae bacterium | reverse complement strand
CCATTTTTTCAGCGGACATTTTCCGCCGGCGGGGAGCGCGCGCACACGAACAAGGCAGCCGCAGGACATACACGTTGAGCCGTAAGCGAGCTTTTCGCACCTGCCGCACACGTCAAGCCGCGCCCGATACACGCTATCCTCCGCGCGTTTTACGCCCTTCATCGTCTTAACCGCGTCAACCGCCTCGGCAATTTCCTCCTCGTTAAGCACGGTTTTAAGACCGCATCTCTTGCACTTTTCCATTATGACAGCGTTATAACCGCGATACTTTTCGCGGGGAGAGTGAATTTCGCTCCGCCGCCCGATACGGTAACGCCGAGCCTTTGCGGTACAATCGCGTCCGGCTCGTCAAAGGTGTTGTGCGCGTTTATTTCGCCGGTAAGAACCTCGCCGGCGGCGGAGGCAATATCCGCGCCGCGGACGTCAAGACTGATTTCCTCGTCCTCGTCAAGGCTTGTGTTGCAGACGGAAACGGTGATTTTACCGTCCTTTTCGGACGCGGACATACTGATTTTGGGGATAACGCTTCCCTCAAATTCATAATCCTTGCTGTCGTAGTCTGTATCGAGCTTGTTTGCGTCCATATGCCCCTTCATCATTTTAAACAGATAATAGGTCGGGGTAAGCGCCATTTTTTCTCCCTCCGTAAGCACCATCGCCTGAAGTACGTTTACCATCTGCGCGATATTCGCCATATGTATTCTGCCGCAGTACCTATGGAAAATATGGAGAATGAGCATACCCGTAACCGCGTCTCTGAGGGTGTTCTGCTGATAAAGAAAGCCCGGGTTTGTACCCTTCATAACGTCGTACCAGTTGCCCCACTCGTCCACGATAAGCGCGATTTTGTTTTCGGGGTCGTATTTGTCCATAACCGCAATATGCGCCTTTATCGCCTTTTCGATTTTAAGCGCGCTCACGAGATTTGAACGCCAGCCGTCCCCGTCAAACTCAACCGCGTCGCCCTTGTGACTCCAGTCGCGCTCATAGCTGTAGTTGTGGAGCGACATCGCGTCCATAGAGCCGCCGATTATTTTCATCAGCGTTTCGCTCCACTCGGTGTCGTCGTTATTGGGGCCGCCCGCGATTTTATAAATCGGCTCTTCGCCGTAGTCGCGGATAAACACCGCGCAGCGTCTGAACAAGTCCGAATAATATTCGGGGCGCATATGTCCGCCGCAGCCCCAGTTTTCGTTGCCGATACCGAAATATTTGAGCTTCCACGGCTTCTCGCGGCCGTTTTCGCGGCGTTCGTTCGCGAGCGGAGAGTCGCCGTCGAACGTCATATACTCTATCCAGTCGCGCATTTCCCGAACCGTACCGGAGCCGACGTTGCCGCATATATAAGGCTCGCAGCCGAGCTGCTCGCACAGCTCGAAAAACTCGTGCGTGCCGAAATGGTTGTTTTCGACCACACCGCCCCAGTTTGTGTTTACCATATACGGACGCTTGTCCCTGTCGCCTATGCCGTCGCGCCAGTGATAGTCGTCCGCGAAGCAGCCGCCCGGCCAGCGCAGAACCGGTATATCAAGCTCCTTAAGCGCCGAAACGACGTCGTTTCGCATACCGTTGGTATTGGGAATTGAATTGTCCTCGACAAACAGTCCCTCGTATATGCAGCGTCCCAGATGCTCGGCGAACTGTCCGTATATGTATTTGCTTATTTTTCCCGTTTTGCGGTTCGCGTTTATAACAGCCATAATAATCTCCATTCCGCGGAAACCGACGCGCGGAAAAACCTCGCGTTAATCTCCGAACTTTGTTGTCGGTGAAAATTATACCATACAAAAAAACAAAAATCAATAAAGAATACCGCGTTTGTTATATTATTTTTCTATTGCAAAATTTCAGATTTGTGATAAAATAGTAATATTGAACAAGGGAGGTGCGGATATGAGCGCGAAAACGTCGGAACACGATTTTTCCAAGGGCAGTGTTCTCGGCAATATTGTTTCTCTCGCCCTGCCTATGACGCTGGCGCAGCTTATAAACGTACTCTATAACATCATTGACCGCGTATATATAGGACGTCTGGGCGCGGAATCCACGCTTGCCCTGACGGGTCTTGGCGTATGTCTGCCCGCCGTAACCATAGTTACGGCGTTCGCCAACCTCATCGGTATGGGCGGCGCGCCGCTCTTTTCAATCGAGCGCGGCGCGGGACACGGCGACGAGGCGGAGGCGATACTCTCCAACAGCTTTACTATGATACTTGTCATAAGCGCCGCGCTTACGGTTCTGGGCTTTATCTTTAAGGTTCCGCTTCTGCGGCTTTTGGGCGCGAGCGACGACACTCTTCCGTTCGCGGACGCGTACCTCACGGTATATTTGTGCGGCAGCCTGTTTGTTATGGTAAGTCTGGGGTTAAACAGCTTCATAAACGCGCAGGGCTTCGGCAAAACCGGTATGATGACGGTAGTAATCGGCGCGGTCTTAAACATAATCCTCGACCCGATTTTTATATTCGCGCTCCATATGGGAGTGCGGGGCGCGGCGCTGGCGACGGTCATTTCGCAGCTTGCCTCGGCGGTTTGGACGTTTTTGTTTTTAATCGGGAAAAAAGCCGATTTAAAAATCAAAGCCGAGAAAATGCGCTGTACCGTAAGGCGCGTTAAGAGGATTACTGTTCTGGGTCTGGCGGGCTTTACGATGTCGATAACGAACAGTATAGTTCAGATGGCGTACAATATGGGTCTGCAAAACCACGGCGGAGACGTATACATAGGCGCTATGACGATCATAAACTCAATCCGCGAGGTTATATATATGCCGATTTCCGGATTTTCAAACGGCGCGCAGCCCGTTATCGGCTTTAACTACGGCGCGGGGAGAAACGACAGGGTAAAAACCGGAATAAAATGTATGTCGGGCATACTTACCGCGTACACGCTTCTGGCGTGGCTTCTGGTTTCGCTGTTTCCGCGGTTTTTTATAGGCGTGTTCAGCAGCGACCCCGAGATTATGCGCGTGGGCGTAACGTCGATGCACATATACTTTTTCGGCTTCTTTATGATGGCGCTGCAATCGTCGGGACAGAGTACGTTTACGGCTCTGGGCAAATCGAAGCAGGCGATAATATTTTCCGTGTTCAGGAAGGTAATAATCGTGACTCCGCTGATTTTCATTCTGCCGCGTTGGTTCGGCGTGAACGGAGTGTTCCTTTCGGAACCGGTATCGAATTTCATAGGCGGCGCGGCGTGCTTCGCGACAATGCTCGCGACGGTTTACCGCAAGCTTTAAACAAATGTTAAAAGAGGTGTCAAATTGGAGATTAAAAGGTTTTTATCGGAAATTTTAAAAAATATAAATCTCAAGCGGATAAAATGGAAGGAAATAGCCGTGACCGCGGCTGTAGCCGCGCTCGCGGGAGTGATAATTATTCCGTCCGTCGCCAAATGCGTCGATAACGACAAAAAAAGCAAGTGCGGCTCGCGTATGTACGTTTTGGCGGACAGACTCTCCGCGCATATGTCCGGCGAGGGTCCCGATGGCGAGTGGCACAATATGGTACTCGGCGGCAAGTCCGTCGAGGCGCTTGAAATACTCGCCGCCGAAGCGAAAGCCGATGAGGGTTGGATAATAAATCCCGAGGATTTCTATATCGAGCGCAGAGATAATATCATCTATGTGCGAAGCAAGGAATATCCCGAGATTACCGACAAAAAATTCCCGATTGAGGCGCTTCCGTCCGCGGAAAAACAGGTCGGGGGCTTCGGCTGGAACGCGAACGCGGACAGACAGATAGAGGACGTCACGACGCTTGGCGGACGCTCGTTTATCGTTGACGCGGGAGCGGACGGAAGGTACTGCGTAAGCGCGTGGGATTGGCAGGACTACGTTAGGGACGCCGCCGCCGAGGACGGCAAAACCTACGGCGCGTCGGTCGTGTATTACGACGGCGTTTACTATTACTATCCCGACGGCTTCAGGGTGCAAAACTATTCCGAAAACACAAATCCGTTCAGCTATGCCGTCGATACCGAAAATGAATATCGAACCGCATACTGTATAACGGTTGACGTTTCCGCGCCGGTAAGCGGACGCTTCAGCGTTGACAGCCGCGAAGGTTCGCTTATGGTTGAAAACGGGAGCGTATATATCCGGCAGACGCGCCCGTCAAAGAAAGCCGGCAAGGGCTGGATACAAATCGAATGTGAAACAAAGAAGCTTTAAACGGAGAAGAATATGAATAAGCGGGAATATTTAAGGGAAATTGACAGGGTTATAGAAAACGGTCCGTATAGCGATACCTGGGAGTCGCTTACGCGGTACGAGGTTCCCGAATGGTACCGCGGCGCGAAGTTCGGCATATTCATTCACTGGGGCGTGTATTCAGTGCCGGCGTTCGGGAGCGAGTGGTACTCGAGAAATATGTATATACGCGGCTCAAAGGAATATGAACACCATATAAAAACCTACGGCGCGCACAAGGATTTCGGCTACAAGGATTTTATCCCGATGTTTAAAGCGGAGAAATTCAGCGCGGCGGACTGGACGGAGCTGTTCAAGCGCTCCGGCGCGCAGTATATGGTTCCCGTCGCCGAGCATCACGACGGCTTTCAGATGTATAAGAGCGCCATTTCGCATTGGAACGCGGCTGAAATGGGTCCGAAGCGCGACGTTTTGGGCGAGCTGAGCGAGGAGGCTCAAAAGCGCGGTATAATAAACGGCGCGTCCTCGCACAGGATAGAGCATTGGTTTTTTATGGGACACGGACGCGAGTTTGAGAGCGACGTAACCGGCGCGGAAAAAGAGGGCGGTTTTTACTACCCCGCTATGGAGGAGTCCGACCATTTCGACCTTTTCTCGAAGCCCGCTCCGACGGTTGAATTTCTCGAGGACTGGCTGGCGCGCTGCTGTGAAATCGTGGACAGGTACAGACCGAAAATTATGTATTTTGACTGGTGGATACAGCATTTCGCGGCGAAGCCGTATCTGAGGAAATTCGCCGCGTATTACTATAACCGCGCGGCTCAGTGGGGTACGGGAGCGGTTATAAACTACAAGCACGACGCGTTTATGTTCTCGTCAGCCGTACCCGACGTCGAGCGCGGACAGTTCGCCGACGCCAAGCCGTATGTCTGGCAGACCGACACCTCGGTCGCGCGCAATTCCTGGTGCTACACCGAGGGCAACAGCTATAAGTCAGCGGGCGAAATACTCCGCGACCTCGCGGATATTGTGAGCAAAAACGGGCGATTGCTCCTCAATATCGGTCCGCGCGCCGACGGAACGATTCCCGATGAGGACAGGCATATCCTGACCGAAATCGGAAATTGGCTCAGGATAAACGGCGAAGCGGTGTACGGCGCGAAGGTATGGAAAACATTCGGCGAGGGTCCGACGAAAATCGCCGAGGGGCAGTTCACCGACGGCGAGGAGAAAAGGTTCACGCCCGAGGACATACGCTTTACCGTCAATAACGGCAATCTCTACGCGACGGTGTTAAAATATCCGCCGGACGGAAACGTCACGATAAAGACGCTCAGAAGCGTTGATATAAGAAACAACACGGTATTTCAGGGCATAATCGACGGCGTTTGGGTACTCGGCGGCGGCAGGGTGGATTATACGCCGGACGAGAACGGTCTGCATATAAATAATTGCAAAATCGACACGGATTATCCCGTGGTATTTAAAATAAAGCTATTGTAATTTTAAATAAAATCTGATATAATTTTGGCGAAATATTAATTAAGAGCGGAGTGAAATACAATGAAAATAAGACTTGGAATTTTAGGCTACGGCAACCTCGGACGCGGAGTCGAGCGCGCCGTAAAGCAGAACGGCGACACGGAGCTTGCGGCGGTGTTTACGCGGCGCGATCCCGCCTCGGTAAAAATCAGTACCGCGGGCGTGCCGGTGTATTCGGTAAACGATATTTCGGCGCACAAGGACGAGATTGACGTTATGATTTTGTGCGGCGGCAGCGCGACGGATTTGCCGAAACAAACGCCCGAGTACGTAAAATATTTTAATGTTATCGACAGCTTCGACACGCACGCTAAAATCCCCGAGCATTTCGCCGAGGTTGACGCGGCGGCGAAGGCGGGCGGTCATATCGGAATAATTTCGGTCGGCTGGGACCCCGGTATGTTCTCGCTTAACCGTCTTTACGCCAACGCGATCCTGCCCGACGGCAAGGATTATACGTTTTGGGGCAAAGGAGTAAGTCAGGGTCATTCCGACGCGATAAGAAGAATCGAGGGCGTTAAGGACGCGAGGCAGTATACCGTTCCCGTCGAGGAAGCGCTCAGAGCCGTCAGAAACGGCGAAAATCCCGAGCTTACCACGCGCGAAAAGCATACGCGCGAGTGCTACGTGGTCGCCGAGGAGGGCGCGGATTTGGCGCGGATCGAGAACGAGATTAAGACGATGCCCGATTATTTTGCCGATTATGACACTACCGTCAATTTCATAACCGAGGACGAGCTTAAGGCAAACCATAACGGTATCCCTCACGGCGGTTTTGTTATCCGCTGCGGTTCGACGGGCGAAAACGGCGAAAACAAGCATATTATAGAGTACAGCTTAAAGCTTGACTCGAACCCCGAGTTCACCTCGTCGGTTCTGGTCGCCTACGCCAGAGCCGCGTACAGAATGAGCGGCGAGGGGCAGAGCGGCTGTAAGACCGTGTTCGACGTCGCTCCCGCGTACCTGTGCCGCCAAAGCGGTGAGGAGCTGAGAAAAAATTTGCTGTAAAGCTAAGCGCCCGATAGGGCGCTTTTTCTTAAACAAAAAGCCCCCGAGCAAGCAACAGAGCTGAGTTCGGGGACAATTTTTGGAGCCGGGGAAACGGCGGCGCGAACGCCGGCTTTTGCGGAAATGTTTACGTCAGCGG
>CAYVUD010000061.1:0-9215 GCA_964454725.1 uncultured Lachnospiraceae bacterium | reverse complement strand
ATGTTCGTGCCGATGGTCACGGGCGCGAAAACGGTTATAATACCCGAAATACTTTTTATGTACCCCGAAAAGCTGATGGAATACGTTAAAGAAAAGCGTATGTCGGTTATATTCTGGGTGCCGACGGTTATGATAAGCGCGGCTCACTCGGGTGTGCCGAAATTTCCCGATATGCGTCTTGTGCTGTTCGCGGGCGAGGTTATGCCTGTTAAGCACCTTAATGTCTGGATAGACAAGAATCCCGATTGTATGTATGTCAATATGTACGGTCCGACGGAGGCGACGGACATAGCGACGTATTACGTGCTTGACCGCAGGTATGAAAACCGCGAAACGCTCCCGATAGGCAAGCCGTGCGCCAATATGCGCGCGCTGATTTTAAACGAGGAGGACAAGCTCTGCGAAACGGGCGAGCGGGGCGAATTATGTATTCTCGGCAGCGGCGTAGCCTTAGGCTACTGGAACGCGCCATCTCTTACGGAAAAGGCGTTTGTGCAAAACCCGCTGAACAATAAATATGACGAAACGATCTACCGTACGGGCGATTTGGTTTATGAAAACGACGAGGGCAATCTCATTTTTCTCGGCAGGCGCGACAGTCAAATTAAGCTTCGCGGCAACCGCATAGAGCTTGGCGACATCGAAGCCGCCGCGTCCGCGATAGACGGCGTAAAAAACGCGTGCGCGGCGTTTAACGCGGAAAAACAGGAGATAACGCTGTTTGTGGAAACGGACGGGGAAATAAACGCGAGGAAATTCAAGCTGCTTTTAAAACAGCTCATACCCGCGTATATGGTTCCGTCAAACGTAATCGCGATGAAGGAGTTTCCGCATACGCCAAGCGGCAAAATTGACAGGGTTAGCTTAAAAAGGAATATATAAACAGGAAAGGAACAGGAAAATGGAAGAAATCAAAAAGACACTGAGCGATTTTATAAGGGAGCGTTTTGAAATCGGCGACGACCCCGATTTTACAAACGACGTTCATATGTTCAACGAGGGCTTTGTCGATTCCTTCGGCGCGGTTGAGATAATCCACTTTGTCGAGGAAACCTACGGCATACAAATCACACAGCGCGATATAACGCTCTACCCGATGAACACTGTAAACGAAATAGCGGCGGTAGTCGCCAAAAAAATCTGATGTGGTACTTACAGACGGATATATTATTCCGGCTTCTTACCGCCTGCGGGCTGATGCTCATAATATCGTGGTTTACGCGAAAGGTATTCAAAAAGAACTACGGACGAAACGTCCTTCTTATTTTTGATTTGGCGATACTTTTCTATGTATCGCGGCGGCTCGCGGCGTTTTCGGTCGGATACACAATAATTACATATATACTCGTCAGAGTATTAAAACCGCTTAAAAAGACGCGAAAGTTCTGGTTCGTCGTATTCTGCCTTTTGTGTACGGTACCGTTTTTCTACGCGCGTATGACGGAGTTTTTCCCGAAGCTTCCGGTTATTATCGTGTTTGTCGGAATAGCGTACCATATGCTTAAGGCCGTGGACGCGCTTTATTTCGTGTACTACACAAATATGACGATACCGCTTCTCACCTACGCTAACTATATGCTGTTTTTCCCGACGTTCACCTCGGGTCCGATATTCCGCTACCGCGATTTTTCAAGCGTATTTAAAAACCCCGTCCCGCTTACGGGCGAGCTGTTTTTGAGCTGCGTTAAGCGGTTTATACGCGGAATGTTTAAGAAAATGGTGGTTCTGTATTTCGTAACGGAGCTGTTTAATCATATTCTGGGACTTGAGCCGCACTGGTATCTGAGCCTCGCGATAATCGCGCTGAGCTACGTTACGGTGTTCCTCGACCTCTCCGGCTACAGCGACATCGCCATCGCCGTCGGTTCGGTTATGGGCTACACCGTACCGGAAAATTTCAGAAAGCCATGGGGCGCGGCGTCGTTTACGCAGTTCTGGCGCAACTGGCACATAACGCTCTCCGACTGGGTAAGAGAGCATATTTTCGTTGTGTTAAACGGCAAAAGGCTCGGACGTTTCGCTTCGGCTTGCGTAGGCTTTTGCACGATGTTTGTAATGGAGATGTGGCACGGCTTTACGCTTCCGTATGTTATAGGCGGAATTTACAACGGTCTGTGTATGGGACTTGAAAATCTGTTCGGACTTACTCGCGCCGACAAGCGCAAGATGAAAAAACCGGTTTATATTCTGCGGTGTTTTCTGGTAAATTTCGCGTTCGCGTTTAACACGCTCCTGTTTACCGTAACAACGGAGCAGTTTGTCGAAATTATGAAAGGATTAATCAGATGAAGCTGTTGAAATTTCTGAGAAAAAATCTGTTTGTGATAATGTTTCTTGTTGTTATCGCGGCGGCGGATACTTTTCTTACATATAACAATTTCATAGCGAAAAGCGACTATTTTGTCAAGAACGATTTTGAGATAACCTGTCAAAACCACCCCGAAAAGGTCTGGGATAAGGTGTTTTTCGGGAACTCCGTCGTTATTTCCTCGTATATGGAGGAGGAAAGCGAGTCGGGCTATATTAACCTCGGTCTTGACTACGGCGTGGTTACGGATTTGTGGGATATGCTCCGCAAGCGCGATATAGAGATCGGCAGCGACCTTGTTATAGGTCTTAACTACCTCACTCTCTACGACGATTTTGAAACAAATCCCACCTATATATGGCATAAAAAATGGTATCAGCCCTACGCCTATTTCGAGCGCGACCGCTTTTACCCGATTATTTCAAACGGTTTTTCAAATCTCCTCGACGGCAAGAACCCCCTGCCGTTCGCGTACGCGAAGCAGGAAAAGGCGGTATATCACGGAAGAGTGGCTAAGGCGGCGATGGAGGAAAAGCTTGCGGAATACGAGGAGGAATATTTTAACCTTCCCCTGAGCGCGTTCTCGGAAAATATGAAGGCGCTGGAGAAGGTCATAAAATACTGCAATAAGCGCGGCATACGCCTGCGCGCGGTCTGGATGCCCTGGAACACGGACTATGAAATGCCGCCGCTTCTTAAAAACGTCAAGCAGCAGGCAAACGACATTTTCTCCGAGTACGGCGTTGAAACGCTCGATTTGGAAACGGAAATACCGCCCGAGTATTTCTACGACTCGGGGCATTTAAACTACGACGTGGGCGCGCCGAGATTTACCGAAAGGCTGGACAAATGGCTATGAAAAAATTTGTAAACGCGTTAAAAAATATCGGAATATTTTTAATATACATTGTGATGTTCGTTCTGGTATGTATCTTTTTTACCGGCAACGGAACATTTATTTACGAGGGATTTTAAATGAGAAAAATATATTTACTTTCAGCTCTTACGCTTACGCTGCTTTTATGCTCCTGCGGGGCGGCAAACGAAACGATTGAAAATCCCGATATAATAAGCGCCGCGTTTCTCGCCGGCGACGAGTGCATAGCCGCCGGCTCCAACGCCTATAATCAGCTTCAAAGCTCGATTTTAGCGACGCTTGAAACGGAGCTTATAAGCCCGTCTATGGACGCGGACTTGTCGGAATACGACCTCGTATACATAGATAAAAGCGTCATAGACGACGAGAGCTTTTCGCCGAGCGTAATCGAGGGCTACGTCTACGACGGCGGAAGCGTGTTCTTGGATAACGAGCTTTCTCTGTCCTTTTCAAACGCGTTTCTGGGCGCGGAGCGCGTCGAGAAAATCGAGGGCTGTCCGCTCGATATGGACTACAACCAAGACGCTGACGCGGATATTAAGAAAATCCAAGATTTGATTTACGATTTCACCACGCTTTACCGCGATTATAAAAATTTCGACGTTTTGTCGCAAAAGGACTACGGCTACGGCATTGTGCCCTCAACCGCCGTTTCGCTCGCGTCGAAGGACGGACTGGGAATTTATACTCTGAACAGCTACGGCAAGGGGTATGTCTTTTTAACAAACCCGCTTCTCCCCAACGTCTTTTCCGTCAACAACCTCTCCCCCAACGATACGGGCGAGTATATGTCCGCCTCGACCATAGGCGCGAATATTTTAATGCGGAGCTATTTCGCGGAATTTCTGTCGCTTAAAAAGTATAATTACGCCGTTGAGCGCGTATTCGGCTCGTTCGGCACGCACAGCGCCGCGTGGGAGCTGCACTATGAGGACATCACGGGAATTAAAAACAAGTCGGCGATTGAGTTCGACGAGATGTGCCGCAAGTATCACCAGTTCCCGTCTTACACGCTTGTGCGGAGTCCGTTTAAATGGTTCGAGCGCGCCGAAAGCGTGACGTACTCGCTCAAAAACGAAAACGGCTACGCGATGGATTCCTACGAGAATATGTACGCGTCGGGGAACCATTTCGTCAGTATGAACGAGTGGCTAAAGCTTGACAGCTACGAAAAAACCGCAAGCTTTTTCGAGGACGATCCCGAATATATAAAGCGCGCCTGCCCCTACCCCGTCGATTTTGACGGAGACGGCAAAACGGACTTATTCTGCGGCAGCGCGGACGGAAACATATATTTCTACGAGGGAATCGGAATGGACGCCAACTACGAGGTCGGCGCGGCGACGCATATAACCGATACTCACGGCATACCGATAAACGTCGGCGCGTATTCGTCGCCGGTTGTTATGGACGTAAACGGCGACGGTATTACGGAGCTTTTGACGGGAAGCGAAAACGGCTCGATATACTGCTACCGCTGTGAAACGGGACTGGCGTTTTCGTATCTTGGCGTAATTGAAACGGGACTTACCGACAGCGTTATGGATTTAGGCGATTTAAACGGCGACGGTTATCTCGATATGGCGGTCGGCTCGCGTTACGGCGATTTGCGCGTATATTGGGGCGGAAGCGGGGATATTTATATAAACGGTATAATAAGCTTCTCGGGCTATACCGACATAGACTCCAAGGAAAGCCGCACCGCGCCGTGTATAGCCGACGTTGACAACAGCGGTCAAAACAGACTTTACGCCGGTACGCTCGAGGGCTATATCGCCAAATATTCGCCCGACGGCGAGGGCGGTTATTACCACGACGGCTATATCGAGGGCGACGAGTGGAACTACAAAAACAGCGCCAACCTCAAATTCGGCAGCAACTGCGTTCCGCGTTTCTGCGATATAGACGGCGACGGCGAAAAGGACTTGATTTGCGGTCAGCTCGAATACGGTATGGCTGTGCCTATAGACAGCGAGTATTTCCCGTATGAAAAGGAGCTTAGAGAGCAGATTGAATACTGCAAGGAAAACAATATCTATATCGGCGCGCATATGATGACGCACGAGTACGCCGACAAGGAACACGAGGCATACGAGCTTTCTATGCAGAAAGCGGCGTTTGAAAAATACGGTCTGCAATGGGAGGGCATAGGCGTCAACCAGCATACCTGGTACACCTCAAAGGTCGGTTACGACGGCAATTTTGACAATATGTCGGGCTACAACGGAACGTATCTTAACGAGCTTAATTCCGGTCTTTACTGGAACAGCGGTTCTCAGACCCCGAACTCGCTCGCGGTACCGCAGACGAGCGCGGAGAACTCCATAAATATACCGTTTTACCTTATAAGCAGCGTCAAGGACGGACTTCTTATGCTCCAGCCCTCAAACATACCATACGGCAACAGCTACTACGCGTCGCTGAGCGCCAAGTACGAGGTGCCGGTCCTTTTATACGACCACTGCGACTATATCTATAACGACAAAGATGAGCAGGAGGAGCAGATAAAGAAGGTGAGCGAGTACACCGAAGCCAACGATTACACGTTTGTCGGCGAGGATCAGCTCGCCAAAGCCGTCGCCGCGGCGTATAACACGCACGTCGCGGCGAAATGGGAGGGCGGCGAGCTTAAAATTCAGGCGAAAGAGGCTTCGTTTATAAAGCCGCTTTTGTATAACGAAAATTATCAGAAATCTGTCGGGGTGAAGGTCGTTTTCTCCGACAGCACCTATGACGACAGCTTCCGCGCCGACGCGAATGTATGGAGCAAAAAAGACAAGGCGTTTTACGTTTCCCTCGACAAGCCCGCGTCGCTCACGCTCGATAATGTTCCCTACTCCATTCACATAGTGAGCGTGAATATACCCGCAAAAATAACGAAGGAGTCAAACACGGCGGAGATTGAGTTTTTAGAGGGCGGAATGATGCAGGTCAAGGTCGAGGGAGTGGCAAGAACCGAAAACGACGGCTGGGAAACGGTAAAATCGGGCGACTGCACGATTTTCACCAAGTACGGCAAGGCGGAAACCTTAAAGCTCGCGCAATAACGCAATAAATTATATTTGAGGAGATAAAATGAACACTGAAAAAAGCAAGAGGGCGTTTGACGAGGCGAAAAAATATATTCCCGGCGGGGTCAACTCACCCGTCCGTGCTTTCGCGAGCGTCGGAACGTATCCGCTGTTTATAGAAAAGGCAAAAGGCAGCAGGATTTACGACATTGACGGCAACGAGTATATCGACTACGTAGGCTCGTGGGGACCTATGCTTTTGGGTCACGCGTTTCCCCCCGTAGTCGAGGCGGTGCGCGAAACGGCGCTGTCTTCAACGTCCTTCGGCGCGCCGTGTGTCAAAGAAACGGAGCTTGCCAAAACCATTTGCGATATGGTTGACTGCGCGGACGTCGTGCGAATGGTCAACTCCGGCACTGAGGCAACAATGTCGGCTATACGTCTCGCGCGCGGCTACACAAAAAGGAACATCATAGTAAAATTCGAGGGCTGCTACCACGGTCACAGCGACTCGCTTCTCATAAAAGCCGGCTCGGGCGCGCTGACGTTCGGAAGCGCTTCGTCGGCGGGAGTCGTTCCCGATTTGGCGAAATACACGCTCGTTCTGCCGTATAACGACCTCGGCGCGGCAAAGAGCGCGTTTGAGCGTTACGGCGAGGACATAGCCGCGGTTATAATCGAGCCTGTCGCGGGCAATATGGGCGTTATCGCGCCCGCGGACGGATATTTGCGCGGACTTCAAGATTTGACGAAGCGGTACGGCAGCGTGTTTATCGCCGACGAGGTTATGACCGGTTTCCGCGTGTCGCCCGCGGGCGCGGTCGGACTGTACGGACTGTCGCCCGATATTGTGACGTTCGGCAAAATCATAGGCGGCGGACTGCCCGTCGGCGCGTACGGAGGAAAGCGCGAAATTATGGAGTACGTTTCCCCCGCCGGACCGGTTTATCAGGCGGGAACGCTGTCGGGTAATCCCCTCGCTATGGCGGCGGGACTCGCGCAGCTTAACTATCTGCGCGAAAATCCGCAAATCTACGCCGAGCTTGAGGAAAAGGGAGCGTACCTTGAAAACGGCTTAAACGAAGCGGCAAAAGCCGCGGGCGCGGACGTTTGCGTAAACCGCGTCGGCTCAATGCTGAGCGTTTTCTTTACCGATAAAAAAGTAACGGATTTTGACACTGCCCGCTCGTCGGACAGCGAAAAGTTCAGGATATATTTTAATGAAATGCTAAGACAGGGAATTTACCTCGCGCCGTCGCGGTTTGAGGCGGTGTTCCTGTCTGCGGCGCACACAAAAGAGGATTTGGACAAAACCGTTTCCGCCGCATACGAGGCGATGAAATAAACAAATATTTTATCGGCAACCTAAAAACAGGATTTTGCAAAAGCAAAATCCTGTTTTTGTTTACTTATTTTCAATCCGCGAAGCCGTTGGGGTGAGACGACTGCCAGCGCCAGCTATCCTCGCACATCTCCGCGATACCGCGCGTTGCCTCCCAACCAAGCTCCTCCTTGGCTTTTTTCGGGTCGGCATAGCACTCGGCGATGTCACCGGGACGGCGCGGTTCAATAACATACGGCAGCTCCTTGCCGCAAGCCTTTGAAAACGCCTTTACAACTTCGAGAACGCTGTAGCCGTTGCCGGTGCCGAGGTTATAGATATGAACGCCTTCTTTTCCGGCGCAGCGGTCAATCGCCTTAACGTGTCCTATCGCCAAATCAACAACGTGGATATAGTCGCGCACGCCCGTACCGTCGGGGGTGGGGTAGTCGTTGCCGAAAATATGCACCTTCTCCAATTTGCCTACCGCAACCTGCGCGATATAGGGGAGCAGGTTATTGGGTATGCCCTTGGGGTCCTCGCCCATAATTCCGCTCTTGTGCGCGCCGATGGGGTTGAAATAACGAAGAAGCGTAACAGAGAGCTTCGGATTCGCCTTCTGCGCGTCGGTCATAATGCGCTCGATAAAGAGCTTTGTTGTGCCGTAGGGGTTGGTTGTGAGAATTTTGTCGCCCTTGTTGTCGCTTTCGACAATCGGCACTCTTTCGGGGTCGCCGTAAACGGTTGCCGAGGACGAGAACACGATATTATTGCAGTCGTGCTTTTCCATAGCCTCCATTAGATGCAGTGTTCCCGTGATGTTATTGTCGTAATATTTGAGCGGGATTTTTGTCGATTCGCCGACTGCCTTTAAGCCCGCGAAATGGATTACCGCGTCGATTTTATTCTCCGCGAAAACCTTTTCCGTAGCCTCATAGTCCAGCAAATCGACCTTATAGAACGGGAAATCCTTGCCGGTAAGCTCCTTTACCGCGTCAAGACATTTTTCGCTTGCGTTGTAAAGGTTGTCAAGCACCACGATGCCGTAGCCCGCGTTTAAAAGCTCAACGCAGGTATGACTGCCGATATAGCCCGCTCCGCCTGTTACCAATATATTCATTATTGCAACTCCTTTTTTATTTATTATTTTTCGGGCGACCGCAAGGGTCGCCCCTACGAGGTTCAAGCATTATTCCGCGCCCAAAACGGCAATCTCGCTGATATGGCAGTAATTTTTGCTCTTATCCGTCGCGCCGTCGCCGCTGTAACGGATATAACGCGCCGTTACCGCCTGCGGGAACATATATTTTTCAAACTCCTCCGTTTCGCCGTTATTCTGTGTCTTGGCGAGCGCTTCCTTCCACGTTTCGCCGTCCGTTGAATACTCTATCGAGAACGGATAAATTCTCTCGGCGCCCTTCCACATCGCTATCGCGACTCCGCTTACGGTCTGCTCCGAGCCTAAATCGAGCGTTAGCGTGTTGGGTCCGAACGCCGACCAGCGCGTGGACATATCCAAGTCAACCGCGCCCGCTTCGACGTTGCCGTCGTTATCGGTCGCGTCAACACCGAACACGTCGAGCTGGTTGGGATAATATTTCTCGCCTACTCCGTTTAGCGCGACAATTTCAACCTTCGCCGGTACGGGAGCTTCCTCTATCTTCGCCTTTCTCTCGGCAGCCGCTTCCGCCGAGATTG
>CAYVUD010000060.1:4149-9271 GCA_964454725.1 uncultured Lachnospiraceae bacterium | reverse complement strand
AATTTATTGACAGTCTGTTTTAAATTAACCGTTAAAATCTCTTTATTTTCTGGGTGGCGTTTTTATCAAATTCCGTATCGCGAACCTTCAGAGCCGTCACCCGCTTATAAATCGGCACGCCTTTGTTGAAGGCGTCCAGAATATCCCAAAGCTCGCCTTGAATATCCGTTATGCCGTTTTTCTCGGCGTATTCCGCGTCGGGGAAAATCTCCGCCTCAATGCTTGTGCCGTTCTCGCGGACGAGGATCTCTTTTACCAAATCGTTCTTGCCAAGCTCGTTTTCAAGCTCCTCGGGTGAAATATTCTCGCCGTTTGAGAGAATGATGAGGTTCTTCTTCCTGCCCGTTATATAGAGGAAGCCGTCCTCGTCCATACGCCCGAGGTCGCCGGTGTGGAGCCAGCCGTCGCCGTCAATCGTTTGGGCTGTTTCCTCGGGCATTTTGTAGTAGCCCATCATAACGCTCGAACCTCTTATACATATTTCCTCGTCAACGAATTTCACCTCGCAGTTCGCCAAAGGCTTGCCGATAGAGCCGTTTCTGGAATGAAGCTGATTGTTGTTGCTTATAACAGGCGAACACTCGGTCATACCGTAGCCCTGAAGAACGCTTATTCCGTAATCCTCGAAGAAATCGACGAGGTCGGGATTTAAGTACGCGCCGCCGCTGAATATTATTTTCAGGTTGGGTCCGAACACCTCGTTGGCGACAATTTTCTTGGGGATAGCCGGATCCGCGTCGCGAAGCTTCTGATAAAGCGTTTCGATTATCAAAGGCACTAAAAGCGTAACCTCGGGACAGAACGTCTTGAAATTTTTGGCGAAATGCATCATAGAGTCGTTTATACATACGCACGCTCCCAAAGACAGACTCTTTAAAACGCCCGATGTCAGGCAGTACGCGTGGTGAATCGGCAGCACCGACATCGAAACAACCCCCGGCGCAATCTCAACGTAGCAGTTTTCCACGTTTGAGGCTAAGTTTTTGTGAGAGAGCATAACGCCCTTGCTCTTGCCGGTGGTGCCGGAGGTATACATAAGCGTACAAAGCGCGTTCGGGTCGATTTCTGTATCGTACTCGCCGCGGTTTTTTTCGATTAAATCCGATAAGACGTAATCTCCGCCCAAGCCCTCGCGCATAGTTATCAGATGCGTGACGCGGGGACATTTTTCTTTGAGCTTTTCTATCGTCTTGACCTGCGTTTTGTCGCAGATAAGAGCCGAAATGTCGGCGCGGTTTAAAAGCTCGTGCAAATCCGCGGCGGGAAGCGACGCGTCAAGAGGAACGGCGACGCTCGCGCTGTTTACAACGCCCAGATAGCTTATAATCCACTCATAGCTGCTCATACCGATAATCGCGATATGCTTTTTCTCAAGTCCGAGACTTCGCAGCGCGCGGCTCACAGCCATACTGTCGGCCTTAAGCTCGGAATATTTTTTCTCGACCGTTTCCCTGCCGACGGGATAACGAAACGCCGTCATATCCGAAAATTCCTCGGCGCATTGGTTTATAATGTCTTTTACAGTGTCAATCATTTTATTCCTCCTATTTGGTAAGCTTCTCAAAATACTCGCAAGCCTCGCCGACGGTTCGTATTCCGCTTACTTCCGTTTCGTCTACCGCGACGTCGTACTGCTCCTCCAAATCGCCCAGAAGCGACATAAACTGGAACGAGTTCATTCCCAGATCCTCGATTAACTTGCTTTCCTCCGTAATTTCCTCGGCGGGAGTATCGACGTACTCCGAAAGCGTTTCCTTAAACTCCTCAAACATTTTCTTGTCCATAATTTTTCCCCTTTCTGTTGTATTTATTTTACGCGGACGCTCGCGCGTCATACCATATCTATTATTTCCCCGACTGTCAGCTCGGGGTGTTCAACGCCCATAAATATTATCCTCATAAGATAATAATACACTCTCTCCACATCGTCGCGCGACAGCTCCGCCTGCTGGTACTTGAAGAAGAAATTAAGTCCCGAGTCGGGCGAGTGCGTAACCGTGAGATATAATTTTTGTACCGCCGTACCGTTTGAAAGCCACATCGACTTGTTCGGCACGCCTTTCAAATTGGGATTTTGCAGTCTTACCGGCAGCGGCTGATACGTAAGCAAAACGCCCTCGTAGGTGGTGTGGGGCGGCTGGTTGAACTTCTCGGCAAACTTTTTTGCCAGCGCCGCCTGATCATAGTTGGAGTGACGGTAGACCTTGTTCTGGAAATCCTGAATGATATATATGCCGTCGAGGAACTCCGTATCCATATCTATAATCGTGCGGCACGGAAACCACTGCGTTCTGCTTCCGCCGCTGTAGCTCTCCAATTTCGTCGAACGTCTTGAAACGAAATTTCGTATGCTTATGTCCGTCTGACCGTCGTTTGCCTTTGAAAGGTATGTTCTCAGTCCCATTAAAAGCAGGTTTGTCATAGAAACATTGTTGTTGAGGCAGTAGCGCAGAAGCTTCATCGACGGCTCCGGCTCAAGACTGAAATTAACGACTCCCACGCGCGTGTCCTTTATATTTCTGTCGGCGGCGCGCAGCTTGGGGTCGTTGTGGTTTTTGCGGCTCTCCTCCAGCTTCCACGTTCCCGTAACGTCGGAGTAGAGCGGTTCGCCCATTTCGAGTATCTCGTCCCAGAACGCGCTGTCGCGCTCAACCAGCTTTTCGTTTGCCTGCCGCGCCAAATCCTTTTCCAGCGCGTCAACGTATGACGGCAGCGGCGCGGGATAGGGCGAGCCGAAATGATAATGGCAATACAATTCCATTATGTCGTTTATCATTACGATAACCGCGCTTGAGTCGGCAAGACGGTGATCTATCGAAACGAAAAGTCCCTGATAGCCGTCGGGCATTTTTATCATTTTTATTTCCGCCATCGGCGAGTTTGGCTCGGAGAAGGCACGGAACGCCCACGCGTTAAACGTCATTTCAATTTCGTCCTTGCTCTTGTCGCTCAAATCGAAAAACTCAATTTCGCGCTCGTCCCTCGGCGCGATGTACTGCTTGACGTTTCCGTCCTTGTCCGGCGCGGTAAAGCGTATACGCAGACATTCGTAACGCTTAAACTCCTCCTTTACGCATTTTCTCAGAAGCTCAAAATCAATCTCCGACTGAAGCACCGAATAAATACTGATGTTTATTACCTGTGCCGTACCGAATTCCTTGACCAAAGCGTGCTGCGTCGCCTGAGCCGCGGCGAGCGGGTAGTATTTTACGCCCAATTTTATTCCCTCCTTTTAAGTTCAACATATATTATAAAAATGTAGTTATTCCGACATTTCCTATATTAAGTATAGCATATTTTTTTTGATTTGTATATATTTTCTGCAAAAAATATTTATAAAATGTAAGCCGTCCTTCGACAATTTTTGCCGTATGGGGCAAAAAGCAGAAAAATGAACTATTGACAATTCGCAAAGAAAGTGTTATGTTAATTGAGGCAATACCGCAATTTGACGAAAAAATTGACGGCGCGTCCGACGCGCAATCCTTGCGCGGTATTGCCTTAACAAATTTATGAAAAGAGATGCGGGTTTTGAAATACAATAAAAGGACGGTAAAAACAGCTTTAAATATGTCGGTTCCGGCGATAATAGAGTCTTTTTTTGTTGCCTTCGCGGGACTTGTCGATTCGTATATGGTAAGCTCCCTCGGCGCGAACGCGGTCGCGGCGGTCGGTCTTACGGCGCAACCCAAGTTTATGGGGCTTGCGGTGTTTATGGCGATTAACGTGTCGCTGTCCGCGCTCGTCGCGCGGCGTTACGGTCAGAATGAGCGCAAAAACGCGAACGCCATACTTCTTACCGCGCTTGCGCTTATCGTGGTTCTCGGGGCGGTTTTAAGCGCCGTATTGACAGCTCTCGCGCCGCAGATTATGGATTTGTGCGGCTCGACTCCCGAAACGCACGACGGCGCGGTTACATATTATCGGATAATTATGGGCGGAATGATTTTCAACTGTATTCAGATGGGAATAAACTCCGCTCAGCGCGGCGCGGGAAACGTCAGAATAACGATGATTACAAACGTCACGTCGAATACGCTTAATATTATTTTCAACTATTTCCTCATAAACGGGCACTGCGGCTTTCCGGCGCTCGGCATTAAGGGCGCGGCGCTCGCGACGGTTCTGGGAACGGTTGTCGCGTGCGTAATGAGTATAATTTCGATTATGCGCCCGAATTTCTTTGTGAGCATACCGTATATGATAAAGGAAAGAATACGCCCGTCGCTTTCGGCGCTTAAAAATATCATAAAGGTCGGCTACAGCGTGTTCTTTGAGCAAATACTGATGCGTATCGGCTTTATGCTTACCGCTGTAATGGCGGCGAAGCAGGGCAACTCCGCGATGGCGGCGCATCAGGTCGGAATGAACATTATGGGACTGTCGTTCTCGTTCGGAGACGGACTTCAGGCGGCGGCAGTGGCGTTAATCGGCAGAAGTCTCGGCGAGAAGAAGCCCGACAAGGCGAAGGAATACGGAAGCGCGTGCCAGATGATAGGCGGAATAATTTCGGTATCCTTGGCGGTCATATATTTCTTCGGCGCGAAATGGCTTATGGGACTGTTCTTTGAGGAAGCGGACATCGTAGCGATAGGCGTGGGGATTATGAATATTATAATAGTAACCGTACTTTTCCAGATACGTCAGGTCGTCTATATGGGTTGTCTGCGCGGCGCGGGCGACACGTTCTATACGGCGATGGCGTCAACCGTAAGCGTAACGCTTATCCGTACCGCTGTGTCGTTTGTATGCGGCTACACGCTCGGCTTGGGTATAAACGGAATATGGCTGGGCGTTCTCGGCGACCAGCTCTCGCGTTACATTTTCGCCGCCGTAAGGTTTAAGCGGGGCAAATGGACGGAAATTAAGATATAAACGGGTCGGAAGATTAAAAAAGCTCCGGTTGCGGAAAAAATTAATCCTTTTTGTTATCCGCGAAAAAAAACGGTTCAAATTCATTTGAACCGTTTTTTATTGTTTAAAGCGAATTGCTCAATGAGCCGCTTGACTTTGACGAACCGCTCGACGAGCCGCTCGACGAACTGCCTGACGAGCCTTCAATGGACTCAAGAATTTTATTCATCGTTTCCTCGTCCAACTCGGAGCCGTCATCGTCGGTATC
>CAYVUD010000060.1:0-4049 GCA_964454725.1 uncultured Lachnospiraceae bacterium | reverse complement strand
TTGTCTTTGCTGCCGGAAGATGAAACCGAAGCGCTGTCTATCGTAATCGACTCGATTACGATAGGATTAACGGGTACGTTTTCCATACCCGAGGACGTTACCGAACCGGTTCTTACCGAGGCTATATCGTCAACGACGTCCATACCCTCCGTAACAACGCCGAAAGCGGCGTACTGACCGTCAAGGTATGTTGAGTCCTCCTGAACGATAAAGAACTGGCTTGACGCGCTGTTGAACTGCTGCGCGCGCGCCATTGAAATAACTCCGCGCCTGTGCGAGAGCGGATTGTCGAAGCCGTTGGCGCTGAACTCGCCGTCTATCGTGCTTGCCTTCTGCTCCTTGAGGTTCTCGTCGTAGCCGCCGCCCTGAATCATAAAGTCCTCGATTACGCGGTGGAAAATAAGCCCGTCATAGAAGCCGTCCTCCGCTAAATCGACGAAATTGTCAACCGTTTCCGGCGCGACCTTGGGATAAAGCTCAAGTTTGATTTCCTCGCCCGAGTCAAGAGTTATTGTCGCTTCAACCGCGTCCTCCGTAAGCTCGGGGGAAAGAAGCGGTTCATCAGCCGTATCGTCCGTATCGCCGGTATTGCCGCCGCAGGCGGCAAGCGTAAACGAAAGCGCGGCGGCGATTGCGAATATGCCTAATTTTTTAATCATTCCTCATTATCTCCTTGCTTTGTATTTTCGCTGCTTATATCGGTGTTCTCCGCGTCGGCGGATTTCTCCGGTTCGTCCTCGGCGCGTTCGGCAAGCGCGAGACTTACAACGCGTACTCCGTCGGCAAGACGCATAAGACGCACGCCCTGAGTGTTACGGCTATAGGTGCTTATTTCGTCCGTGTGCATACGAATAACTATGCCGTCGGAGGTAATCATCATTATATCGTTATCGTCGCTTACAGCCGCCATTCCCGCGACCTTGCCGGTTTTTGCGGTAATTTTGTAGGTTATAAGACCCATACCGCCTCTGTTCTGACCGCGGTATTCGTCAAGCTCGGTCTTTTTGCCGTAACCGTTTTCGGTAATTACCAGAAGCTTCGCGCCCTCGCGCGCTATGCTCGCGCCAACAACATAGTCGCCGTCCTTAAGACGTATACCCATAACGCCGCGCGTTGTTCTGCCCGTCGCGCGGACGTCGGTTTCGTTAAAGCGTATCGCCATACCGTTGTGCGTTACGAGGATTAGGCTCTTGGTGTTGTCGGTAAGGGAAACGTGTATCAGCTCATCGCCGTCAGCAAGCTCAATGGCGCGTAAACCGCCGTTTCTTATGCGCGAGTAATCCATTAAGCCCGTCTTTTTAACGACGCCCCTGCGCGTTACAAACGTCATATATTTGCCGTCCTCAAATTCGCTTACCGGAACCATCGCCGTAACCTTTTCGCCCGCCTCCAGCGGAAGCATATTAACTATCGCCATACCCTTTGCCTGACGGCTCTCTTCGGGTATCTGGTAACCCTTCAGGCGATAGACTATGCCGCGTGTGGTAAAGAACAGTATCGTATCGTGAGTGGAGGCGGAGAGCATATATTTAACAACGTCCTCCTCGCGCGTCGTCATACCCGAAATACCTCTGCCGCCGCGATGCTGCGACTTGTAGGTGTCAACCGGCATACGCTTGGTGTAGCCGCTCTCGGTCATTGTTATAACAACGTCCTCCTCGTCGATGAGATCCTCTATGTCAAGCTCGTCGAACGACATTGAGATCTCGCTCTTTCTTTCGTCGCCGTACTTGTTTTTGATTTCCGTCAAATCCTCTTTGACTATTTCAAGCACGCGGGACTCGTTCGTGAGAATGTCCTGATATTCGGCGATTTTCGCTTCAAGCTCGGCGTACTCGTTCTCGATTTTTTCACGCTCCATACCCGACAAACGCCCCAACTGCATCTTAACTATCGCGTCTGCCTGAATATCGTCGAGAGCGAACCGCTCGCACAAAGCCGTTTTCGCCTCGGGAATACCCTTTGACGCGCGGATTATATGAACAACCTCGTCAACATTGTCGATAACGAGCTTGTAGCCCTCGAGTATGTGGGCGCGTTCCTGAGCCTTACGCAAATCATATTCGGTGCGGCGCTTTATAACGTCCTCCTGATGCGCGATGTAGTAATCGACCATTTCGCGCAGGTTGAGGATTTTCGGCTTCTTGTCAACAAGCGCCAGAAGAATAATGCCGAATGTTTCCTGCATCTGCGTGAACTTGTAAAGGTTGTTTAAAACAACATTTGGGTTCGCGTCGCGCTTCAATTCTATTATAAGGTGTATGTTTTCGTCCGACTCGTCGCGTACTCTCGAAATTCCGTCTATCTTTCCGTCGCGCGCCAGCTCGCCGATATGCTTTTCGAGCTTCGCCTTGTTGACCTGATACGGTATTTCGGTAACGACAATTCTCATTTTGCCGCTTTCCGTTTCCTCTATTTCCGCCTTCGCGCGCATTATAATTCTTCCGCGTCCGGTAGTGTAGGCGCGGCGTATGCCGCTCTTGCCCATAATAAGACCGCCGGTGGGGAAATCGGGTCCCGGGATATAGTTCATCAGCTCATCAATAGTGAGCATCGGGTCGTCTATAACGGCGATAATTCCGTCTATAACCTCGCAGAGGTTATGGGGCGGAATATTTGTCGCCATACCTACCGCGATACCCGACGAACCGTTTACCAAGAGGTTCGGGAAACGCGCCGGCAAAACGTCCGGCTCCTTGAGCTTGTCGTCGTAGTTTGGTACGAAATCGACCGTTTCCTTCTCAATATCGGTAAGCATATGCGCCGAAATCTTCGACATTTTAGCCTCGGTATAACGGTAAGCCGCGGGGGGGTCGCCGTCTACCGAACCGAAATTGCCCTTGCCCTGAACGAGCGGGTATCTGAGCGAAAAGTCCTGCGCCAGACGAACCATCGCGTCGTAAACCGACGAGTCGCCGTGGGGGTGATACTTACCGAGAACGTCGCCGACGGTTGCCGCGGACTTTTTGAAATCGTTTTCGTAGAGCAGATTTGCCTCGTACATATCGTAGAGAATACGTCTGTGAACGGGCTTCAGTCCGTCGCGCACATCGGGGAGCGCGCGGCTTACGATAACGCTCATAGAATAATCAATATACGATTGTTTCATTTCGCTGTTTAAGTCCACATTAACGATTTTCTGATTTTCGATAGCGGACATATCCAGCTCTTTTTCCTTAGCCTTCTTAGCCATTTGTTCCTCCTGAATAATATCCCGTAAACGGAATTTTATATATCGTTGTTATCTTATATATTTTACCACATTATCCCAAAAAAATCAAGTGTTTGGGGCAAATTAACGGCATACAAACACTATTCGCCCGCTTTCGGGACGGGGCGGCTCAAACGTAAGCTCGTCGTAGGCGTCAACCTGTGTAAATCCCGCCCTCTTTAGAAGATAGCGAAGCTCGTCCTCGCTGTACGCTCTCTGTATATGGCGTTCCTCAAAGCGGCGGTAGCTCCCGCCCTCTCTTACGAAAAACGTCAGAAGCATATCGGAGATGTTCTTTTGCTCTATGTAGCGGTTCTGCCACGCGTAAAAAATATCCCTGTCGGAATGTATAAACGTCTCCGAGCCGATTATGTTTTTGAGCTTGTACCTTGTGCTTATATCAAAAATAAACACCGCGTCGGGGTTCATAAAGCACCTTTTCATACGCGCGAACGCCCGCTCGAGAAGCTTCGGCGCGATTATGTAGTTAATCCCGTCTATCATACAGAGAAACGCGTCCATTGTACCGTACAAATCGAGCCGCGTTATGCTCTGATTGAGAAAGAGTATGTCAAGCCCCGCCGCCTTTTCGCGCGCGGCGTTCAGCATATCCTCGGAAATGTCCGCGCCCGTCATATCGTAGCCGCGCCTCGCGAGTGGAATTGTAATGTTTCCCGTACCGCAGGCGAGGTCGCAGACGAGAGACGGGCTTACTCCGTACCTGTCGAAAAGGTTTTCGATGTAGTCCGCCCACTTTTCATAGTCAATGTCGCGCTTCATCAGCTTATCGTAAATGTACGCGAAATCGGTGTAGCTCCTCATAATAATCTCCATTCCG
>CAYVUD010000059.1:3892-9646 GCA_964454725.1 uncultured Lachnospiraceae bacterium | reverse complement strand
CTGTGACCCTCTGCTTGTAAGGCAGATGCTCTCCCAGCTGAGCTAAACTCCCATATTACCGACTCTTGTCAGCAACATCAATTATTATAGCAAACCAACCTTAATTTGTCAACACTTTTTTTCAAAAAAATGATTTTTTTAAAAATATTTTTCAAACCGAAAAAGCGCCGCGTAAATGTATCGGCGCGTTTTTAAGCCTCCATAAAGCTGATCATTTTGTCTACCGTGCTGCTGCTTATGTTATGCTCGAGCTGACAGGCTTCTTTTTCCGCGTCGTCGCGCGGAAGCTCGAGAACGTCTATGAGGAATTTCTTTATCATTTTTCGACGCGCCAAAAGCTCGCGCCCCAGCTCGCGGCCCTTTTCGGTAAGCGTAACGTCTCCATATGGCTCGTGCGTGACAAGTCCTTGGCTTTTGAGCGTATTTACGGCGCGGTTGACGCTTGGTTTTGAGATGCCTAAAGAAAGCGCTATGTCGGTAATTCGCACCGAGGGCTTGCGCTGCGAAAAAACGTATATTGACTCAAGATAGCCCTCAAGCGCTTCGGAAATGCGTGTATTATTAACTTCATTCATATGCTCCGCCTCCGTAAAAAAATAAGAGGGTGTAAAGCTTTCGCTTTAAACCCTCTTTGGCTTTATTGTTATTATACACTAAAATTTCTTTATTTGCAATAGGTAAAATTAAAAATTTATATGAAAATATTTCCGATTTGGTATACAAGCGCGGACATAAGCCACGCTATACCGATTTGCCAGCAGACCGAAAACACCGTGAGCTTTCTTGAGTTAAGCTCGGTTCTAAGAGCTGAAACGGCGGCTATGCAGGGAACGTAGAGCAGCACAAACACAAGAAAAGCGTATGCCGAAAGCGGAGTAAACGCCTGAGAAAGCATTGGAGATAGTCCCGCGCCCTGAGCGCCGTAGAGTATGCTCATAGTCGAAACGACCGCCTCTTTCGCGGCGAAGCCCGACAAAAGACTTACCGCCGCCTGCCAGTTTCCGAAGCCGCAGGGCTTAAACACCGGCGCGATAAACCGACCTATCATACCGAGGATACTGTCGCGGCTTTCCGTAACCATATGCAGCCGCCAATCGAGGTTTTGCAAAAGCCATATTATAACGCTCGCCAGTAAAAGCACTGTACCCGCGCGTATCGCGAAATCCTTCGCTTTGTCCCACATATGGCGGAACATCGATTTAAACGTCGGCATACGGTAGGGAGGAAGCTCCAGAACAAACGGCGGTATATCGCCCTTTAATACGGTTTTGGAGAAAATAAGTCCCGAAACTATGCCTAAAAATATTCCTATCAGGTATAAGCTGAATGTCACAATACCCGCGTGTTCCGGAAAAAACGCCGCGGTGAAAACGGCGTATACGGGCATTTTCGCGCTGCACGACATAAACGGCAGCAAGAGAAGCGTAAGCTTTCTGTCACGCTCGTTTTCAAGCGTTCTCACCGACATAATCGCCGGAACGCTGCAGCCGAAGCCCATAATCATAGGCACAAACGATTTGCCGCTGAGTCCCAGTCTCATAAACAGCTTATCCATTATAAACGCTGTTCTCGCCATATACCCCGAGTCCTCAAGAAACGACAGAAACAGAAAAAGCAGCATTATCTGCGGGAAAAACGTCACAACTCCGCCGACTCCCGCGATAATTCCGTCGGTTATAAGTCCGCTCACAAACGGCGCGACGCGCCATTTTTCAAAGCATCTCGCGACAAACCCCGCGAAATACTCGTTAAACAGGGTATCGACCAAATCGGAGAGCGAGCTTCCGAATTTTCCGAACGTAATCTGGAAAATAATAAACATTATCGCGATGAATATCGGTATGGCGAAAATCGGGTGAGTTACCGCCGCGTCGATTTTCCCCGTACGCTCCGCCTGACGGTTTGGACCGATTTTCGCGACCGATTTTTTCACAGCCTTTTTAATAAAACGGTAGCGTTCCTCGGCGATATATGTTTCCATATCGCTTATAATATCGTTCTGCGCCCGAACTATATCGCGTGTATCCCGATTTTTTATATCCGTAGTCAGGCGCTCGTCGTTTTCCAGAAGCTTCAGGGCGCAAAGCCTCGGCAGCTTTTCAAGCTTGCGAATTTCGTTTACCGCCTGCTCGATATGCGGCTTATAGTGTACGGGGTAATCCGTTACCGTGCGGCGGGCGGCGATTTCGAGAGCCTCCGTCACAAGATCCTGAACGCCGCGTCCCTTGCTTGCGGAAATTGGCATAATTCTTATCCCTATTTCCTTTTCAAGCGCGTCAATGTCGATTTCCGAACCGTTTTCGGCAAGCGCGTCCATCATATTCAAAGCTATTATCATCGGAGTTTCAAGCTCCGCGAGCTGCGTGGTAAGATAGAGATTTCGTTCAAGGTTTGTCGCGTCCACGATGTTCAAAATCAAATCGGGCTTTTCCTTTATTATGTAGTCGCGGGTTATAACCTCCTCCGCCGAGTTGGGGGAGAGCGAGTAAATGCCGGGCAGGTCTACGATTTTTATGTGGTTGTGCGATTCGTCGTGCTTATGCTCGGATTCGTGTTCGTGCGTGTCAAAATGCGTTATGTGGTTATGGAAAACATATTTGCATACGCCTTCCTTGCGCTCAACCGTGACTCCCGCCCAGTTTCCCACCTGATAGTGACTGCCGGTAAGCTCGTTAAAGAGCGTTGTTTTGCCGCTGTTCGGATTTCCCGCGAGCGCGAAAACAAATTCCTCGCCCAAGTCGATTTTAGCCATTTTGCTCACCGGTCTTTTCTATAAGAATTTTCTTCGCCTCGCTGCGGCGCAGACTGAGGTTATAGTTGAGGATATAGTATTCCACGGGGTCGCCCAGCGGCGCGGCGCGAAGCATTTTAACCGACGCGCCCGTTGTTACGCCGAGGTCTATAAGACGGCGCTTCATCAGACCGCCAAGCCGTATTTCGGTAATAACTCCCGTTTGACCGGGACGCAAATCGTTAAGCGTACTCATCTATGTAAAATCCTTTCGTATGGGGATATACGCATTATAGCATTTTTCGACGGAAAAGACAATAGGGAAAGCCTATATTCCCAATATTTTTGAAAACCGCTTCTGCGCCTCGACTATAACGAGCGGCAAAACGGACAGCGCCGCGACGACAGTCCACTCAATAACGCTAAGCGGAGCGACGTTAAAGACCTTTGCCAAAGGCGGCAGCGTAATAACGGCGGTTTCCAAAAGGACTCCGACCGCAAGCGAAAGTATAAGGTACGGATTTTTAAACAGTCCCGCCTTTATGACCGAGCGCTCGCTTCGCATATTGAACGCGTGAACAAGCTGCGACATACTCAGTACCGCAAACGCCATAGTGCTGCCCTTGAGCGGACTTTTAAAGACGTTCAGACCTATCGAGAACGCCAAAAGCGCAAGCGCGCCTATCATAAGACCCTCCATAATTATCGAACCCCACAGAGATGGTGAGAACATACTTTTTTTCGGGTCGCGCGGCGGCTTTTCCATTATGTCGTCCTCACACGGGTCAAGCCCGAGAGCGATAGCCGGCAGCGAGTCGGTGACGAGGTTTACCCAGAGAAGCTGTATCGCCGTTAAGGGCGCCGCGCCGCTGAAGATAAGTCCCGCAAATACCGTCAGTATCTCGCCGATGTTGCTTGAGAGCAAAAACTGCACCGCCTTTTTTATATTGGTGAAAATTCCGCGTCCCTCGCGAACCGCGTAGATAATCGTCGCGAAATTGTCGTCGGTTAAGACCATATCCGAGGCGGACTTGGCGACGTCCGTACCGGAAATTCCCATACTGCAGCCGATGTCGGCGGCTTTAAGCGCCGGCGCGTCGTTTACGCCGTCGCCGGTCATAGCGGTTATTTCGCCGTTTGCCTTAAACGCTTTTACTATGCGTACCTTGTGCGACGGCGAGACGCGCGCGAAAACGCTGTATCCGCCTATATTTTTGGCAAGCTCGCTATCGGAGAGCCTGTCAAGCTCCGCGCCGGTTATTACGGCTCGCGTATCATCGGTAATGCCTGTCTGCCGCGCGATTGAAAACGCCGTTCCCGCGTGGTCGCCGGTAATCATAACGGGGCGTATGCCGGCTTTTTTGCACAGCCTTACCGCGCTCGCCGCCTCTTTTCGGGGCGGATCCTCAAAACCGATTAATCCGGTAAAAATTAAGTTTTTCTCGGAAATTTCCCCGAGAGACGGACTGTCGTCGCGGTAGGCGACAGCGAGAACCCTCAGCCCGTTTTTTGTCATATCGTCGTTTTTATCGAGGATTTTTCTCTTCGCGGAGGCGGCGAGAGGCATAGCGCCGCTTTTGCCTCTTACTTGCGAGCAAAGCGGCAGAATATACTCAAGCGCGCCCTTTACGATCGTGCGGCTTCCGCGCGGTATGCGGTGAACGGTGGTCATACGCTTCCTTACGGAGTCAAACGGTATTTCGTCAATCCTCTTGTGCTTTTCGTCGAGCGTCGCTTTGCTTGTTCCGAGCTTTTCGGCGTAAGCGAGTATCGCAAGCTCCGTCGGGTTTTTGGAATTTGCGTCGGAACACATCGCCGCCAGACGGACGGCGAGCCGCTCGTCCTCGGAGTAAACCGAGGTTACGGTCATTTTATTTTCCGTGAGCGTGCCGGTTTTATCGGTGCAGATGACCGACGCGCCGCCCAAGGTTTCAACCGAGGGCAGATTTCTTACGATAGCGTTGCGCTTCGACATTCGCATAAGCCCTATCGCGAGCATTATCGTAACGATTGCCGGCAATCCCTCGGGAATTGCCGCGACCGCGAGCGAAACTGAGGTCATAAACATATCAAACGGCGGCAGATGCTTTAAAATCCCGATTATAAATATCACGCAGCAAATAAGAAGCGCGGCGATACCGAGAAGCTTTCCGGTGTCGGCAAGCTTTTTCTGCAGGGGAGTCTGCGGAGTTTTGTTGTCCGCGAGCATCGCCGCGATATGTCCGACCTCGGTGTTCATACCGGTTTTTACCGCTATCGCGACCGCTTTTCCGCTTGTTACGGAGGTTGACGCCATAACCATATTTTTCCTGTCCCCGAGCGGAGTCAGGCGCGGGAGTATAACGTCCGCGTCCTTCTCGACCGCCATTGACTCGCCGGTAAGTGACGCTTCGTCAACCGTGAGGTTGTTGGACTCGATAAGACGGCAGTCGGCGCTTACCAAATCACCCGCCGAGAGCTTTATTATATCGCCCGCCGCCACCTCGGAGGATTTAACGGTTATTTCCCGTCCCCCGCGTATTACCGCCGCGTGAGGGGAAGAAAGCTTTTTCAGACCTTCGAGCGACTTTTCCGCGCGGCTCTCCTGAATTACGCCCAGAAGCGAGTTTAAAACGACGATAGCAAGGATTATAAGCGGTTCGGTTATGTCCGCGTCGCCCTGAAGGATTGAGGTCGCGAAAGATACCGCCGCGGCCGCGAGAAGAATGATTATCATAAAATCATTAAACTGCTCGAGAAATTTTCTGAAAAATCCCTTTTTCTTTTTCTCCGTAAGCTCGTTTTTGCCGTCGCGCGCAAGGCGAGCGCGCGCTTCTTTTTCGTCAAGACCGTTTTTTAAATCAACGCCGAGCTTTTCGGCGGTTTCCTTGACGGTCAAATCGTGAAAAGTGTTCATATTATCACCTCAAATGTATATTTTGTACTATGATTATTCGGACAAAACCCGCTATATTACCGTAATGTCTTAAAACTGTAACACAAATGTTTTTGTGTCCCCGAGGAAGTTGTGGTATAATATACGC
>CAYVUD010000059.1:0-3792 GCA_964454725.1 uncultured Lachnospiraceae bacterium | reverse complement strand
GTATAATTGTTTTAAATAAATCGAAGGGAAGGATAAAAATGGCAAGAGAGGCGCGAAAGATAAGCTCAAAGGGAATGTACACGGTAATTCTCAGAGGTGAAAGACTGTTTATGGGCGAGGAGGACAGGAAGGTATTCCTTGAGCTGCTCAAAAGATATTTCGAGGGCGGAGAGGTTTTCGGATACGATTTATCCGACGGACAAATCCGCCTTGTGGTAAAGGAAACGCCCAAGGGCATTTCTATGACAATGAAGCCGCTTATAACAAGCTACGCGCGTTACTTTAACAGAACGCACAATACCGCGGGGAAGCTCTTTTCGGGCAGATTTATAAGCGAGCCGATAGAGAGCGCGAAGGAGAAGGACGAAGCCGTATTCGCGCTTTCGTCGCCCGTCCCCTCGCGGAAAACACGGGCAGCGGGGGACACTAAAACGGTCAAAAAGCCCGCGGCGAGGAAAACGGTGAAGCCCGCGCCCGAAAAGAAAACAGGGGACACTAAAAAAGAGGAAGAGGCAAAGCCTGTTAAAAAGCAAAAAAAGAGTATGCCCTCGTATCTCTTGTAATATAGTCAAAGCTTTCCGAATAGAATATAAAAACTGATATTCGGAGGGCTTTTACCGTGAAATTTTTTGTTATAAAGGCGAAATATCTTGTTATTGCGGCGATAATAGCGGTTATAATCCCGATTTTATGCGCTACGGTGAATAAATCGCGGGCGGTGTTTAATGTAAACGGGCGCGAGATACCGATTTACTCCGTCGAGCGAAACGACAATAAAATCGCTCTGACGTTCGACTGCGCGTGGAACGATGATGATATTGACCGTATTCTTGACACGCTCGACGCGCATAACTGCAAAGCGACGTTTTTCGTTTTGGGGAGCTGGGCGGAAAAATACGGCGGCAGCCTTAAAAAAATCAGCGAGCGCGGACACGAGATAGGCAACCATTCGTATAACCACGCCGATTACACGAAAATGGGAGACGGTGAAATTCAGTCCGATTTGGAAAAGGCGGATAAGATAATCGCGCAGGTAACCGGCAAGATACCGAATCTTATGCGCGCGCCGTCGGGCGGTTACAACAACACCGTTGTCGCGGCGGCGGAGAGTATGGGTAAAACGTATATCCAGTGGTCGGTTGACGGCATTGACTACGGCGAAGCGGCGGCGGAGGACATATACACGCGTTCGACGCGGAAAACCCGAGCGGGAGATATAATTCTCCTGCACAACGGAACAAAGCATACCGCCGAGGTTCTTTCGGCAATTCTTGACACGCTCGGAAAAGATTACGAGCTTGTCACTGTTTCGGACTTGATTTACGCCGATAATTTTATAATTGACAACGCCGGCAGACAAAAAAGAAAATAAATTAAAAATAATTGCGAAAAACTATTGCAAAACAGAGCGTATAATGTTATTATTACTTTTGATTTTGATTTTTACGAAAGGCAGACAAAATGGACGAGGAACAGAGATACAACAGTCCGCTCGTGTACCAAAGGGCGGATCCGTGGTGCTATAGGCATACGGACGGATATTATTACTTTACCGGTTCAATTCCGCAGTATGACGGCATAGAGCTTAGACGTTCAAAAACGCTCAACGGTCTTTTAACGGCAAATTCGCGCACGATATGGAAACGTCATTTCGACGGCCCTTTGAGCGGCTACATATGGGCTCCGGAGCTTCATTTTATAGACGGCGCGTGGTATATCTATTTTACCGCCAGCGGCCGCGAGAACATATGGGCGATAAGACCGTACGCGCTAATGTGCCGAGACGCCGATCCCATTTTGGGAAAATGGGTCGAAAAGGGAAGAGTGGACGTCGGAGTCGAGAGCTTTTCTCTCGATATGACAAGCTTTATTCATAAGGGACGGCAGTACGTTTGCTGGGCGCAGAAAACCGACGAAACCGTCGGCTCGAGCATTTTTATAGCCTCAATGAAAGATCCGCTGACGCTCAAAAGCAAGCCCGTTATGCTCACGACTCCCGAATACGGCTGGGAAATGCAGGGATTTAAGGTGAACGAGGGTCCCGCCGTTTTGCAGAGAAACGGCAAGGTTATCGTTACGTATTCCGCGTCGGATACCGGTTACCGCTACTGTATGGGTATGGTCTGGGCGGACGAAAGCTCCGACCTTTTGGACAAGTCCTCGTGGCATAAGAGCGATAAGCCCGTGTTTATGACGAGCGAGAAAAACAGTCAGTACGGCCCGGGGCATAACAGCTTCACGACCGACGGCGATAAGGACGTTCTCATATACCACAGCCGTAATTATAAGGAAATCTCCGGCGACCCGCTGCACGACCCCAACCGTCACGCGCGGGCGAAGGTGTTTACATATGACGAAAACGGACTCCCCGTGTTCGGGGAGCCGGTGCCGGACAATTTTTAAATATGATACGCAAAAACGGCGCCCGCAACGCCGTTTTTTTGCGCCTTAAATATCCGTTTCCCCGTCATTGTCCCCGTCGGCGACAAGCTCCATACGGTTTATCGAAACCTCGTAGGCGGTTTTTGTGACGACCTCCTCCTCGCTTAGCCGCTTCTGGTAATTTCTCGACTGTATGCGTCCCCATATCTTAATATTGTCGCCGACATTAAGGTTTTTGGCGAACCTCGCGTTTCTGCCCCATGCTATAATAGGTATGTAGTCCGATTTATTATAGCTGCGGTTTACGGCAACGAGAAGGTCGGTTATCTCTCTGCCGAAAGGCGTTGTGCGGTATACCGGCGCTTTACAGATAAATCCGTTTATAAACAGCGAATTGGGGTTTTTGCTGTCGTCGCTGTCGGTATGAACGATGTCCTTGGCAAACACCGTAAGCAGCAGACGGTTTTCGCCGTTTTCGTAGCTGTTGTAGGAGCGGAACTGTCCGGTAATTTCCACCTTGTCCCCGACGCCGAAGCTGTTGTCCATAATAAGCCGTTCGGAAACCATAACGCGGATATTGTCGAATGTGCCGCTCAGACGCGGTATTTTTACCGTGCAGGTATAAAATTTTTCCGCGTAAATTTCGTGGTTAAACGTAAATTCATCTTCGATTGTTCCTATGATCATCGCCTGGTTGTTTGATGTTTGGGTATCCATAATGTTATCCTCCTCTGTAGTTTTCATAAATTATATTTATTCCGCAAGTATAAAAATTATTCTGAATTATACATATTATGTATATATTTTTCGTAATTTATTCCAAATCGCCTTGACAAAATCGGGTGAAAATGCGATAATAAGTAAGGTATTCCAAGAAGAAAGGGTGAGTATTTATGACTGCGGTTAAAATCGCGGCTCTTGTTCTCGGGCTTGTCGCGCTCGTAATGACGTTTCGGGCGAAACAGATAGTAGAGAGGATTTTCAAAAAAGAGCCTGAAGAAGGAATGGTTCTGCGAGTCAAATACATCGCTCTCGCGCTCGCGGTTATCGCGTTTTTGACAGTATTTATTTTTGGAAGATGAAGGAGTTAATAACAAATGAATGACGCAAAAAATATAGCAAAAAATTACGACCCCTCGGAATTTGAGGACAGATTATATAACGAATGGGTAGAAAAGGGATATTTTCACGCCGAGGCGGACAAGAGCAAGAAGCCGTTTACGATAGTTATCCCGCCCCCGAATGTTACGGGGCAGCTTCATATGGGTCACGCGCTCGACGAAACCTTGCAGGATATTCTTATCCGCTACAAGCGTATGCAGGGCTACTGCACGCTGTGGGTACCCGGTACGGATCATGCGGGAATAGCGACTCAGGCGAGAGTTGAGGCGGAAATCCGCGAAAAAGAGG
>CAYVUD010000058.1:0-9816 GCA_964454725.1 uncultured Lachnospiraceae bacterium | reverse complement strand
AAAGTCGGCTATGTTCAACTCCGCTCAGACCGCCGACAGCGCGGCGGTTATTTTCGCTTGCTACGGCGACGGCGGAATTTTAAAGTCGGCGGCGATAAAGAACGCGGCGGTAAGCGCCGAAGAAATAAACACAATTCAAGCGCCGGACGGCTTTAACGACGACGGCGACGTTAAAGTTTACGTATGGGAAAGCGTCGAGAGTATGAAACCGCTCGACGTAAACGGTACCGGTATAACCGTTCCGACTCCCGCGCCCGAGCCGGTCAAAATAATGCCCTTGGGCGACTCGATAACAAACGGTTTTTCGGTTCCGGGCGCGTACAGAAACGAGCTTTGCTCGCTTATCGAAAGCGACGGTCTTTCGGATATGGTTGATTTCGTCGGCTCGCAGAAAACCGGCACCGGCTACGACAACGACAACGAGGGTCATTCCGGCTGGGCAATCGCGGCGATAAGCGCCGCGGACGCCTGCGAGGGCAAGAGCAGAAGCGGGCTTACGACCAACATAGACTCGTGGTTAAATACGTATTCGCCCGATATTGTGCTTTTGCAGATAGGCACAAACGATATTTTAAGTCTGTACAAGCTCGAAGAGGCTCCCGCGAGACTCGAAACGCTTGTTGATAAAATTCTCGCGAAGCTTCCCTCGGACGGCAAGCTGTATCTCGCGACAATTCCGTATATTCAGGAAGGGGCGGAATACGATAAAACCGGCAAAACGCAGACCGAGCTTAACGGCATAGTTGACACATACAACGCCTCCGTAAAGGCTTTGGCGGAAAACAAAGGACTTACGCTTGTCGATATAAATTCCTGCGTCACGCTTTCGGATTTAAAGGACGGTATCCACCCGACCGCGGACGGTTACGCGAAAATGGGCAAGCTGTGGTACAGCGTGCTGGAGAGCGAAATACGTTCAAGAGTCGAATAAGCCGGACAAGAGGTTAAAATATGAATAAACAGGATTATCAAAAGCTATTGCTGAAAACGATTTCGCCGCTGAAAAAATACTACAGCGAGGGCGGCGCGCGCGTCCGCCTTCGCGGTCACGCGGCTTGGTACGAGGACGTTTCCGTTGAAACGGAGGCGTTCGCGCGCCCGCTTTGGGGACTTGCGCCCTTTTGGGCGGGCGGCGGCGAAGAAAAGGATTTCGAGAAGCTGTATTTAAAGGGTACAGAGAGCGGTTCCGACCCCGAAAATTCCGAATATTGGGGCGAATGTCACGACCGCGATCAGCGTTTTGTCGAAATGGCGGCGTTCGCCTACGGTATGCTGCTTGCTCCCGACAAGGTCTGGGAGCCGCTTACCGGCGCGGCAAAGAAAAATCTCGCGGCGTGGCTTTGGCAGATAAACGAACACGAGGTTTGCGACAGCAACTGGATTTTCTTCCGTGTCCTCGTAAACACCGCGTTCAAATGCCGCGGTCTAAAGTACAGCGCGGAGCGAATTGAGGCGGATATTTCGAGAATTAACGATTTCTATATCGAAAACGGCTGGTATATGGACGGAGTTAAGGGGCAGAAGGATTATTACATTTCGTTCGCGATACATTTTTACAGCCTTATTTTCGCGAAATATATGGAGGACGTTTACCCCGAATACGCGAAGCTCTTTAAACGGCGCGCGGAGCTTTTCGCGGCGGATTTTATATATTGGTTCGCCGAGGACGGCGAGGCTCTTCCCTACGGGCGCTCGCTTACCTACCGTTTCGCGCAGACGGCGTTTTGGAGCGCGTGTGTTTTGGCGGATATTCACCCGTTCCCCATCGGTGTTATAAAGGGGATTATCGAGCGTCACCTCGAAAATTGGTACGCGAGCGATATGTTCGATAACGCCGGCATTTTAAGCGTCGGCTACAAGTACCCCAATCTACTGATGGCGGAGCATTACAACGCCCCCGGCTCGCCTTACTGGGGCTTAAAGGCGTTCGCGATTCTCGCTCTTGACGATAATCACAAGTTCTGGAGCGCCGAGCCGCTGCCGCTGCCTTCTCTCGAGAAGCTTCACCCGATTAAGGCGGCGGATATGCTTATATCCCGCGCGGGCGGCGAGGCAACGGCTTACGTCGCGGGAACGCACAAGGAGTTCGCCTGCGGTCAGATTATCCCCAAATATCTGAAATTCGCCTACTCAACGGAGTTCGGCTTTAATGTAATGAAAAGCGCGCTTTCTCTCGAGGAAGCCGCGCCCGACAGTATGCTTGTATTCGTTATTGACGGACTCGTTTTCGCAAGGCGTTTTACCCGCGCCTACAGCGTGGAAAACGACGGTGTGACGATAGAATGGTCGCCTCTTGCCGGAATTGACGTCAAAACTCGGATTATTCCCAACGAATGCGGTCACGAGCGTGTTCATACGATAACCTCCGAATACGGCTGTTCGGCTTACGACTGCGGCTTCGCCGTTGCCGCCTCGGACAGCGATCGCTGCCGGACCGACAGCTCCCCTACGGGAGCGTCGGCGGAAAACAATTTCTCGTCCTGCGCGGTTATCGGCGGCAGCGGGCATATTATTTCCGCTTCGCCAAATACTAACCTTATGTACGCGAAAACGGTCATTCCGAGCGTTAAATACACCGTCGCGAAGGGAATTACTCAGGTTAAAACAACGATTATAACGAGGTAAGAATATGCTTGAAACGGAACTTAAATCCATTATAACAAAAGAGGTTTACGACAGAGTAAGGTCGGCGTTTGACTGGGACGGCGAGAGCGAGCAGATAAACTATTATTATACCGACGAGCAAGGGATTCTTCGCGAAAACCGTGTTATGGTACGCATACGCGCAAAAAATAACGGGTTTAAGCTTCAGGTAAAGCTTCACAAAAATGCCGGCAGTCCGCTGCAAATCTGCGAGGAAACGGAATACGACGCGGACGGAGCGCCGATAAAAATTCCCGCCGGCACAGCGCGTGCCGTAACGGGGCTTGACGTCGGGGAGCTTGTGAAAATGGGCGGCTCAAAAACGCTCAGAAGCTCTCTGATGTGGGACGGCGGTACGGAAATATGCCTCGACAAAACCGATTATTTCGACGTTACCGACTATGAGGTGGAAATTGAGTATAAGGACAAGGTAAGTCCCGAGCTTACCGACAAGCTCTCCGAGCTTGGCGTTGTATTTAAGGAAAATTCAATAGGAAAGTTCTCGCGGTTCCTTAAGAAATTTGATGAATTAAACAAATAATTTAATAATTGATACATTTTATCCCGATATTGTCGGTTTTCCGACGGTATCGGGAATTTTAACGGTTGAATTTCCGCAAGTGTTGTAATATAATAACAGTAAATTCCAACAGATGTCGTAAAAAAGACATTTGCCGATAAACCAACTTATGCGGGGGCTTAAAAATGAAAAAAGAGAACAATATAATGGTCAAAATCGCCGCTGTTATCGTAGATAAACGGAATATCATATACGCGCTGTTCGCGATTTTCCTCGTCTACTGCGCCATATGCGTACCCAAGGTCAAGGTCAACAATGATATAACCTCGTACTTGGGCGCGGATACGGAAACGCGCGTCGGTCTGGATATTATGGATAACGAGTTTACGACCTACGGCACGGCGAAGGTTATGGTATCGAACATCACGTATGAAAACGCCGAGCATTTAAGGGATAAGATAGAGGATACGGAAAATGTCAAATCGGTAGATTTCGACGACGACTCCTATAAGGACAGCGCGGCGCTGTTTTCGGTTACGTTTGACGACGACGGCAAGTCGGACGAAAGCGCCGCCGCTATGCAGTCGATACGCGACACGCTTGACGGCTACGATACATATATTTCAACCACGGTAGGCGTTGACGACTCGGCGGAGCTTCAAAAGCAGATGTCGATTATTCTTGCCATAGCGCTGGTAATAATAATTCTCGTGCTGCTCTTTACCTCGCAGACGTATGCCGAGGTCATAGTTATGCTTATAGTTTTCGGCGCGGCGGCGCTGATGAATATGGGTACGAACTACTGGTTCGGCGAAATATCGTACATAACCAACTCAATCGCGATCGTTTTGCAGCTTGCGCTCGCGATAGACTACGCTATTATTATGATTCACCGTTTCGCGGAGGAGCGGGAAACGCACGAAACGCGCGAGGCAATTATAATCGCTCTCTCAAAAGCGATTATAGAAATAAGCTCAAGCAGTCTTACGACCATATCCGGTCTTATCGCGCTTACGTTTATGCAGCTTCGCATAGGCTTCGATATGGGCATTGTTCTGGCAAAGGGAATTATATGCAGTCTTGTTACGGTATTTTTGCTGATGCCCGGGCTGCTTCTTCAGTTCGCGCCGCTTCTCGATAAAACGAAGCACCGCTCGTTTGTGCCGACGATTTCCTTTTGGGGTAAATTTGTCGTAAAGACGAGATATATATTTCCGTTTATTTTTATAGCTGTTTCGGCAGCCGGTATTTTTCTCTCGTCGAACTGTCCTTACGCATACGACACATCTTCCGTAAGCGCGGGCTCCAGTACGGAGCGGTCGATAGCCGAGGATAAAATAAACGACGCGTTCGGTATCAACAACACTATGGCTGTAATCGTGCCGAAGGGCGATTATGAAAGCGAGGGCAAAATACTGCGCGAGGTCGAAAAGCTCGACCGCGTAACGAGCGCTCTGGGACTCGCCAACGTCGAGGTCGAGGAGGGCGGCTTCACGATAACCGAGAAGGTCAAGCCGCGCGAGCTTGCGGAGTATCTCGATATGGACTATGAGCTTATATGCCTGCTCTACCGCGCATACGGCGTTAAAAACGACGACTATACCCCTATTTTCGGCGACATTGACGATTTCGGAGTCGCGCTGATAGATATGGTGGACTTTATAAAGGAGGAAAACGACAACGGCGTAATAGACCTTGAGGATAGGCAGGAGGACTTTGACGACCTCTACGACAGGCTTCAGGACGCGAAAAAGCAGCTTCTGGGGAACGAATATTCACGCCTTGTTTTTGAATACGAGGGTAATGTCGAGGGCGAGGACAGCTACGCTTTTCTTGACGAGGTAAGACAAATCGCGAAAAAGCGCTACGAGAACCCCATAATCGTTTCAAACACAACCTCGAGCTTCGATTTATACAGCTCGTTTAAGACGGATAATACGAAAATCAGCTTTATAACGATTATATTCGTATTTCTTGTGCTGCTCTTTACCTTCCGTTCTGTCGGTATTCCGGCGCTGCTGGTTTTAACCATACAGGGCAGCATATGGATTAATTTCTCAATACCGGCAATAACGCAAAGTCCGATATATTTTCTGGGCTACCTCGTCGTAAGCTCCATACAGATGGGCGCGACGATAGACTACGCCATAGTTATGACCAACCGCTACAGCGCTAACAAGCTCGTGACGCCCGACCACAAGAAGGCGGTTATAGACGCGGTTAATCAGGCGTTCCCGACGATACTGACCTCCGGCTCGATTCTCACCGTCGCGGGCTTTCTTGTCGGAAAAATATCTACCGATCCGGTAATTTCCGGACTCGGCACTTCACTGGGGCGGGGAACGCTCATCTCGATAATTCTTGTAATGCTGGTTCTGCCGCAAATACTTATTTTGGGCGACAGGTTTATAGAAAAAACCTACCTGAAGCAGCGCGAGAGAGCGGAACGCTCGAAGCTCACCGGCAAGCTTGCCTTAAAGGGAAATATTGACGGCTACGTAAACGGCTATGTGAAGGGGCATTTTATCGGTATAGTTGACGGAAATATAGACGCTAAGCTCACTAATTCGTTGGGAGGTAATGACAATGAGGAAGAATAAATTAATTTCATTCGTAACGGCGGCGCTTTTCGCCGTAAGCGCCGCGAACCTTACGGCGGCGGCCGACGAAACATACGTTGCGATAAGCACCGCCGCGGACCTTACGGCGCTTTCCAAAAACTGCGTTTCGGACAGCTATTCGGTCGGAAAAACTTTTGTCCTCGAAAACGACATCGACCTTGAGGGCGGCAATTTTGACACTATCGGCTCGTTCGGCGGAACGCTCGACGGGCGCGGACACACGATAAAAAATATGACCCTCTCCCCTATCGACTCAACGCGCGGTTTTATCGGAACGGTAAGCGAAACGGGAATAGTTAAGGATTTACATATAGAAGGCGATATTTCACCGAAAAATACGCAAAAAAAAGAAGGTATTTCCAAAATAACCGGCATTTTAAACGACAAAAACACCTCGTCCGTACTGAGCGGTATCGACCGCTATGCCGCGGACGACGGTATAAAAAGCATAGGCGGAATAGCCGGCGAAAACAAGGGTAAAATCCTCGGCTGCACGTTTTCGGGGAGCGTGACCGGAGCGGAAAATATCGGCGGTATCGCCGGCGAAAACGCGCAGAACGGAAGAATAGAATATTGCCAAAGCTCAGCCGTCGTAACCGCCGACACAAACGCGGGCGGCATCGCCGGCAAGAATTTCGGCGTTATAAAGCAGTCCACCAACAGCGGCGCGATAAACCCGACCGCGAACGAGGACGCGCAGAATACCGGCGGTATCGCCGGACGCTCCTACGGCGCTGTTTTAGAGTCGGTAAACCGCGCGGAAATAGGCTACAAAAACGCCGGCTACAATGTCGGCGGCATTACGGGCTGTCAGAACGGTTATATTGCCGAGTGCGTAAATTACGGTCATATTCAGGGCAGAAAGGACGTTGGCGGCATTACGGGACAGTTTGAGCCGTATACGAACATAGACTTTTCTCAGGACGCGATACAGCAGCGCGTGGACGAAAACATAGATAAGCTCAAATCCGACCTGCGCGAGGCGGATAACAATATCGTCAGCCGCTACGACTCGCTTAAATCGGATATAAAAAGCATTGACGATTTCTTCGGCATAAGCGAAACGGGAAACGGCATATCGGACACAATGAACAGCGTTTCCGGCGCGATGAACAGCGCTTCCGGCGCGATGGACAGTGTTTCCGGCGCGATGAACAGCGCTTCCGGCGCGTTGGACAGCATCTCCGGAAGTATCTCCGATACCAACTCGCGGCTTAGCGGCTCCGTTTCCGACAGTCTTTCCGACGTAAGCTCCGGTCTTACCGATACCGCGGGCAGATTATCCGCCGCCGCGGACGCTATTTCCGGCTACGGCGGCGACCTTTCCGAAAGATTTTCGGACAGCTCGCAAAATCTTGACAATGCCGTAAACGACGTTGTGAGCATACTCGGCGACGTAAACGACACGGCAAAGGAGATAAAGGACGACTCCGCCGGCGCTACCGACGAGCTTATTGAGCTTCTCAACGCGGCGCAAACGGCTCTTGACAACGGTTCGGAGGATAGCGAGGAGCTTATCGGCAAGCTCATAGACGTGCTTGACGACGCGGATTTCAGCGATGTGAACGTCAATGTCGAAATGGACGATCTTTCGGACTCGCTTAGGGATTTCAGCCGCAATCTGAGCGACGATTTGGGCGATATTGCCGAGCCGTTTATAAGGATAAGCGACGCTCTCGGCGATATTCTCGACAGCGTAGAAGCGAAAAACGAAGCGGTAAACAGCGCTATAGCGTCGCTAAAGCAAATTCTCGACGACTTGCGCAATCTTGCGACTCCAAATCCCCAAACGCCTGATATTTCGATTCCCACGCTCCAACCGTCGGACGGACAAAGCGTTATCGACTCGCTCAGGGACATTTTCGGCAAGCTTTTGGGGTCGGCGCTCACAACGGCTTACGCCGCCGAAAACGATGAAAAATCGACCTCTCAGACTCTTCTCGAGCTGGACATAAAGGATATGGATATAAAAATAAACCGCGAGTGCGGCGGCGAGATTATGGACGCGGCGCTTATACGTTACTGCGTAAACGAGGGCGCGGTTGACGGTATGATAGACGCGGGCGGTATCGCGGGCGCTGTCGGTTTCGACTCCGCCTCAAATCCGGAGGAAAACCTTAACGTAAGCGGCAGTTACTCGCTCGACCCGTCTACCGCGATTAAAGCGGTTACGGACGCCTCCGTAAACGAAGGAAACATTACGGCAAAAAGCACCTCGGCGGGCGGAATAGCCGGTTTCGCGGACATAGGCACGGTCAAACGCTCCATAAGCCGCGGCGAGATAACCGTTACCGAGGGCAGCTATGCCGGCGGTATCGCGGGGTATTCCGCCAATAAAATCGAAAAATGCATTTCACTATGCGATATTGCCTCCGACGGCTGCGCGGGCGGTATCGCGGGCAAGGGCACGAATATCGGCTCCTGCTACGCGCTTACCCGTATAGACTCCGACGGCGAGAAGCTCGGCGCGATAGCCGGCACTGCCGAGGGAAACATACGTTACAATTATTTCCTTAAAGAGGATTTAAACGGTATCGACGGGGTAAACTACGAAAGCAAGGCGCAGCCGGTAACGGACGATATTTTGGCGGCTGACGGCACGCTCAGCGCGGAGCTTAAAGGGTTTGACGGCGACGATTGGGTCGTTGCCTCCGGCGACAGATTTATGCCCCAGCTTACGGCTTTTACCCAAAACGAAGCGAATTACCTCGGCGACACGCTCCGTCTGAAATCCGCGGACTTCGCAAGGTTTCATTTCAAGGTTCGCTTTCTCGACGAGGACGGCAGCGAAATAAAATCGCTCGTCGTCGATTACGGCGAGCGTATACCCGAAAACGAAATACCGAAGCTGAAAAAACATTCCGGCTCCTACGGCGACTGGGATAAGGACGCGACGCAAAAAATCGTGCGCGACACGGATTTTAACTGCGTTTACGAAAAATCCACCTCCACAATCGCCTACGGCTCGGAGCCGGCGATTATGCTTGTCGAGGGTAATTTCCGCCCGGGCGCGATTCTTGACGTTGACGAGAGCGCCGCGGATATAAACAGCGACAGCCGTTATGAAGCGGACAGACTCGTCAGCTTCACGGTGACGGAGGACGCGGACGAATACACCGACCCAATAACAGTGCGCGTTATGGAAAAAAGCAAAAACGCGGCGATAGGTATTGTGGAAAACGGGAGCGTCACAATAGTTGACAGCGAAACAGACGGCAGCTATTTAAAATTTGAAATGGCATCGCCCGGCGAGTTCGTGGTGCTTAAACGAAAACCCAATATTATCCTGCCCGTTTGCGGCGGTATCACGGGCGCGGCGTTTATAACGGCGGCGGCGCTGTTTATTATATACAGGAAAAAGAAAAAGGCAGCCGAAACGGCGGTAAGGTAAACAAAGGGGATAATTATGGAACAGAAAAAAAGAAACAAAAACGCGCTTCGCTCCAGAAGGCTTATTATCGAGGCTTACATCAAGCTTCTTGAAACCTGCGGCGCGAACAAAATAACAATAACAAAAATTGTGGAGACTGCCGACCTCAACCGCAGTACATTTTACGCGCATTTCACAAGTCCCTCGGACGTACTCGCGGCTATCGAGGAGGATATGATAGACCGCTTCCTTACGCTTATAAATCAGGTGCATCTCGAGCGTATTTTGGAAAACCCTCTGCCGCTTATAACGGAAATGTCGAAGCTTGTCGAGGAAAACCGAGCTTTATACGAAAAGCTTATAAACGGGAACAGCCAAAGCACGTTTTTGGAAAAGCTAAAGGAGCTTTTTATCGAAAAGCTTATGTCGGATAAGGAAACTCTCGCGCGTATTCAGGACAAAACCGTATTCAACGTCAATATTCGCTTTCTCGCCGGCGGCTACGCGGCAATTCTCCGAGATTGGTTTGAGGGGAATATTAATATTTCTATCGAGGAGCTTTCAAGGATAGTCAGCGAAACTATGACCGACGGCATACAGAGCTGTATCGCTTAACGCCGGTCTGAGCGCGAAAACGGCGGACATTTTATGTCCGCCGTTTT
>CAYVUD010000057.1:0-10156 GCA_964454725.1 uncultured Lachnospiraceae bacterium | reverse complement strand
TCTCGCCTCGCTTCGTGTCTGCCTTTTCATAGCTCTACTGCCTTTCTTTAATCATTGATATTAAAACTATACCACATTCCGCCGTAAAAAGCAAGATTTAACGCAAAAAATTAATGCTGTCCCAAGCGCGCGGCGCGGGACAGCATTTCGTTTCGATAAATTATTCTTCACCCTCGGTAAGAAGCTGCGGCTCGGCAGTTTCGGTATCGTCCGCCGTTTCCTTCGCGAAGCTTACGCCCTCGATGTGAATGTTTACCTTTTCAACCGTCAGTCCGGTCATTGTTTCGACGTTGTTTTTTACGTTCTCCTGAATTTCCCATGATAGCTCAGGAATCCTTACACCGTAATCCACCACGATATACAGGTCTATAGAAACCGTTTCCTCCGTCATATCGATTTTAACGCCCTTTGACGGATTTTTCTTCGCGCCCAGCTTCTCGGCAATACCGCCCGCGAACGAGCTGTACATTCCCGCTACGCCCTCAAGCTCCGTCGTGGCGATTCCGGCTATTGTAGATACCACGTCGGCGGAAATCCTTACATTTCCCACGCTCTCCTCAGCCGTTTCCGGCTCTGACGGCTCTGCCGTTTCCTCAACCGCCTCGACCCGCTCCTCGGTCTCTTCGTTCTTTAATTCTTCTTCGTTCATTTCAAAAACCTCCAAATTCGTATTTTACTTCTTAGAGCTATTGTATCACGTTTTTTAAGAAAGTTCAACCGTTTTTAGTAATTTTATACAATAATTATCGAATTTATTCGTTTTCGGAACAATGCCGGTCTTATTTTACCTCGACAATTTTTACGTTTTGGGCGGAAATGCCGAGCTGTCCGGTCGCGATGTCCGTGAGCCTTACCGCGTCCTCGTCCGAGAAGCCTTCCTTCCTCACCGCCATATTAACGCCGTCCTCGTCCACATAAACGCATATCTCGCTGTAGCCCTTGGACTGCGCTATGCTCTCTATCTGCGTTTCCTTCTCGAGGTTCGCGGCAGCCGCCAAAATCTGCTCGCCCGCCTTTTTGCGTATTTCCTCGTCAAAGCTCGCGTTTTCGGCGGTTTGGTTCAAAATCTCGAGCGACTTTGCCCGTGAATTTTCGCGGTCAAGCTTTGCCTGCTCGAAATATCCGCCCTCGTCCGATACCGTTTCCACCGTCGCTTCGCCGCTTTCCTCACCGCTGTTCTCCGTCTGAGCTTCCGCCGCGGTATTGACCGTTTCGTCCTCCGCCGGCGCCGCCGTTTCCTCAATCTCCTCGGTTGAGTTGACGTACTGCGCCTCGCCGAGCTTTTTGCCGGTTTCTATGTAGCTGTCGCCGTCGGTTACGCGGATCGAGTCCTGATACGACCAGTTCAGATAGCCCGCTGTGCCTATAAGCACCACCAAAGCCGCCGCAATTATCTCTTTTTTCTTTAAAACCATTTCCTCTTCCTCCTCTTATAATAATAATTGTCTGATTACGCTGAAAATTATTTTATTCGGTCGCGTTCGGGATTTCGTTTGTAAATCGCCACCCGATGCGCGGGCACATCTGTAACCGCGGTGACGGCTTCGCTTATCGCTTGTCTTACGTATGCGCTGTCGCCGCCGTCGGCGGTCACGATAACTCCCTTTGCCTTTGGATAAACCTCCTTTAAGACCATCGGCTCACCATCGCTCATAACGGCCTTTTTGTCCTCGGAGGACTCGTTTCTCTCGCTTAGCCCGACGCTGTTTGTCTTTGTTTCGTAGGCTATGTCCTTCTCGGCGGTGCTGTAATAGGTTATCATTACCGACACCTCTCCCGCGCCGTATATGTCCGAAAGTATCGCCTCGAGCCGCTCCTCCTCGTCAAACGCGGCTGCCGTTTCGGCGGTCTTATCCTTCTTTTCCCTTCCTCCGCTTGAAATCAGCATAAGTACAACTCCAATTATTAATATTATACATATAATCCGATTATTCTTATTTTTAAGTATTTTTTCAAACATATCCTTATTCATCGTACACCTCATAAACTCCGTACACATCGCGGAGCCTTGCCTTCGCCGCCGGCGTAAGTTCCGCGCCCGATACGCGTATTTCCTTAACGCCCGTTATCTCGCCCTTGCCGTTTACGCTTATTTTAACGCGAGCCTTCGCGCTTACGCCAAACTCGTTTTTAAGCCGCTCCTCTATGTCCGCCTCCACCCTCTCCGACAGCTCCTCCGCCACCAGCTCGGTCTGTGTTTTTCCCTCGATTTCGCTTACGGAGTTAATGTCAAAGTCGCCGAACAGATCCGCGCCGACAAGCGATTTTATAGGCGAGAGTATGCAGATTATAAGCACCAGTCCCGTTATTATACGCACGTATTTGCGCCACGTTTCCGGCGCGAGGTTTGAGGCGTAGGCGGATAGAAGCGTCGCGCCGATTATAGTCATTATGTATGCCTTCATATCGTCACCGCCAGAATTATGCTTATATTTATTATAAAAAGCACCGCCGTCATAACTACCATTCCGAATATCGTCGTGACGGTTTCGGAAACCTCCCAGAGCATTGAGCTTATGCGCTTATCGGTAAGCGGCTCGACAACCGCCGCGGTAAGGCGCAGCATAAGCTGCACCGCGCCTATTTTCAACACCGGTATGGCGCATATGGTACAAACCGCTATTATTCCCGAAACGCCCACGGCGTTTTTCATCAGTCTTGTGCCGCTCACCACCGTTTCAAACGTGTCGGAGAGGAAGCCGCCGACCACAGGCACAAGCGTTCCGACGGCGAATTTCGCCGTTTTCGCGCCAACCGCGTCCAGCGCCGGCGCGCTGAAGCCGTATATTGCGCTTATGCCCGTAAATAGCGTCATAACCGCCGCCATAATCCACCGCGACGCGGACTTTATCACGCGGCAGAAGCCCGAAAGCTGCGCCTTGTCGCTTACGTTACCCGCGACCGATAAAATCGCGCCGAAGCAGATTAAAGGCATCAGGCACTTCTCGACGACTACCGTTATAACGTACACCGCGCCCGATAAAACGGGGTGGAACACCGCCGCCGACGATACCGCGCCGCAGCTTAAAAGCGTCGCCGCCAGAAGCGGCGAGAGCTTTGTTATAAACCCGCTCATCGCGCTTATAACGTCCGTTCCGTAGTCCAGAGCAACCGTAAACGCGTTTACCGCCGCCGCCGACATCAGCGTGAAGCAGGCGAAGAACGCCGTTTCGCCGCTCGATTTGTTCTTGAACGCGCCGCTTAAAACGCTTACCGTTCCCGACATCGCCGCAAGCGATATTAAAACCGATATATCCGCCGCGCTCTCCCGTATTTCGCGCAGCAAATCGTCCTTCGCGCCGTTTATCAGGTCTATCGGGTTTAACGATAGTTTTCCCTCGACGACCTTATCCACGCTGTCGTTAAAGGCGCTCTCGCCCGACAGGTACGGACGCTCAAGCTCGGCGCGCGCGGTAGCGGGAAAAATAAGCGTAAGCGCGAATATAAGGCTAAATACTGTTGAGCGCATTCAGGCACACCTCCAGAAAGCTCGTTAAGATAGGCAGCGTAAGCCCAAGTATAAACACCTTCCCCGCAAGCTCCACCTTCAGCGCCGCCGCGTTCTCGCCGCCGTCGCGCAGCACCTCCGCCGCAAACTGCGTAATGTACGCTACGCCCACCACCTTTATGACAATAACAAAATATTTCATATCGACGCCGCTCTTTTCCGTAAGATTCCAAAACGCGCCGATGACCTCCTTTAGCATATCGGCAATACCGAACAGCATCGCGACTGAGGTCGCCACGCCTATTAAAACCGAAAATTCGCGGCGGTACTGCTTAACCGTGAGCGACAGAAATCCGCCCGCAAGCCCTATGCCGATTATCTTGAAAATGTCCATTGTCCCTTCCCCGTCAAAGATTAAAGATCGATTTAATCGACGAGAACAGGTCGCCTATCTGCTCGGTCAAGATGAAAAGTACGGCGACAAGTCCGGCGATAGTGATTAAAAGCGCCTGTTCCTCGCGTCCCGCGCGCGAGAGAAGCTGATTTAAAACCGCCACGACTATTCCCACTCCCGCAATCTGAAAAATTAAATCCACTTCCATTGTTTTTACCTCTTATAGCAATATTAAAATCAAAAATAATCCAACCAGTATTCCCCCGCCTCTGTAAAGCCTTCCCGCTTGTCCGTATTCGCCCTCCGCCTCTTTCAAGAGCGGCTCGAGCCGCCCTTTAACATAGCGTATGTTTTTTATCTGATTTTCCGTATCGGTCATACCGAGCCGCTCGCCAAGCGCTATAACCGCCTCCGCGTCGGCTCCGGTAAGCCGCAGCTCGTCTTTCTTTTCCTCCACCGCTCCGCGCCACGCCTTTTTAATTCCCGACTTCTCGATTCTCTCCGCGGCGGTCTTAAAAAGTCCCCTTGTGTCGCAGGCGGTATCGACCCTTAAAAACGCTTCCCTCACGCGGCTTTGCCCGAAGGCTATTTCCGTTTCCAAAAGGCTCAGCGCCTCAATGATATTCCCAATATACCGCGCGCGCTTTTTAAGCCTGTCCGAAAGCGAAAAGCCCATAACCGCGCACGATATGAAAACCGCCGCCGCTCCCGCGAGCCTCACCGCTTGTCCGACCATACTTCCTCCACCGTTCCCGCGCCCTTTCGCTTCGACAGCGTAATCATTACGTCAAAATAGCGGCATACCTCACGCAAATCACGTCTTTTCAGAAGCCGGCTTCTGTTCTCCGCGTGAACGGTAGTTATTACCTTAACGCCGCTGTTTATGAGCTTTTCTATCGCCGCGACGTCCTCCGCGCGGCCTATCTCGTCGGTTACGATTACCCGCGGCGACATCGAGCGAAGCATCATAACCATTCCCTCCGCCTTCGACGCGCCCTCCAAAACGTCGGTGTTAAACCCCAAATCGAACGCGCTGCGTCCGCCGCGCATCGCCGCTATCTCCCTGCGCTCGTCCACTATGCTCACGCGTATTCCGCGGTATGAAAGCTGCCTTGAAATGTCGCGCAGAAGCGTCGTTTTGCCCGCGCAGGGCGGCGATATAATGAGCGTGTTTTTAACCGTTTCGCCGTCGGTAACGACGTCCATAACCTTGTCCGCCGCGCCGGTGACCTCGCGCGCCAAACGGTAGTTCAGTCCGGAAACGTCGCGCAAAAAGTCTATTTCGCCGTTTTCTCCGACCGCCGTTCCCGTAATGCCTACGCGGTGTCCGCCGCTTACGGTTACAAAGCCGTTTCGTATCTCGTCCTTTACCGAATATACCGACGAACCCGACACAAGCTCCAGAGCCGCCTCAATATCCGTTTTCGCCGCGCGCACCGCGTTATTGGGTATCCGCGTGAGATTGCCGTTTTTTCCTATGTAATAAACGCCGTCGTTAAAACAGATGCTTACGGGCTTTCCGACGCCAAGCCTTATCTCCTCCGCCTCGTCAAGATTTACGCCGTGGAACCGCCGCCGTATGCTCGGCGGCATAAAGCTGAGAATTTCGCCGCCGACCGCTGTTTCGTTTGTCGCGATGTACATTTTTCTCTCCTCCTTTTTTGTTATATGCTATACTATTATTTTTCGGACAGGTTTATGACATAAAAAAAACGGCTATCGCCGTTTTTTCAGCGTCGGTAAACGCTGATTTTGGCTTGCCGGCATTTTGCCGGCAAGCTAAAACGGCTATCGCCGTTTTTATCTCCCGCACGCCGGACAGCCGTCCGCGCGGTCGGGCAGCTTTATTTTGCGAAATTCCGCTCCGAGCGCGTCATAGGTGAGCAGATAGCCCGTCAAAAGCTCTCCCGCGCCCGTAATATACTTTACCGCCTCCATCGCCTCGAGCGTGCCTATAACGCCCGCGACCGCGCCTATAACGCCCCTGTCGCGCGCCGTAGGCGTTTCCTCCGGAACATCGCCGAAAACGCACCTATAGCACGGTCCCTTGTCGGGCGCATACGTCATAAGCTGACCGCGAAACTGTGATATTCCCGCGTGAACGAACGGTTTTTTCGCCTTCACGCACGCGTCGTTTATCAGAAATTTCGTCTCGAAATTATCGCACGCGTCAAGCACAATATCGTAGTCCTTTATCAAATCCGCGATATTATCCGCCGTCACTCGCGTATTATACGCGTTTACCCTTACATCGGGGTTAATCGCCGTCATTGTTTCCTTCGCGGAAACAGCCTTTTCTCTGCCCAAATCGGCTGTCGAATGGATAATCTGGCGCTGAAGATTGGATAAATCCACCCTGTCCGCGTCGGCTATGCCTATCGTTCCGACTCCGGCCGCCGCAAGATACATAGACGCGGGAGAACCGAGTCCGCCCGCGCCTATTATCAGAACCTTTCCGTTTAAGAGCTTTTCCTGTCCCGCCTCGCCTATCCCGTCAAGAATAAGCTGGCGGGCGTAGCGCTCCCTTTGTTCCCGCGTCAGCATCTGTGAAGCAGTCCGTTTCTCAAATCCTCAAGCGCCATTTCCTTTGCCTTATTATGCAGCTTCTTCCCCGTCGCGTTTCTGGGGACCTCGGATATAAACTTATAGTATCTGGGTCTTTTATAGTTGGCGAGCATCGGGCTTTCCTTGCAGTATTCCTCCAAATCGTTATACGTCAGAGACTCGTCCGCCTTTACTATATACGCGGTTACAAGCTCGCCGCGCGCTTTATCCGGCACCGCGGTTACGATACAGTCGGCAACCTTGTCAAACGAGCATAATACCTCCTCGACCTGCGTCGGATAGATGTTCTCGCCCGCCGATAAAATCATATCGTCCTTGCGTCCCTTTATGCTTATATAATTGTTCTCGTCCCACGTGCCCAAATCACCCGTGTAGGCAAAGCCCTTGTAAAACTTATTTCTCGTTTCCTCGTCGTTATTGAAATAGCATTGTGATGATTTCGCCGAGGTGCGTATAATAACCTCGCCGACCTCTATGCCGTTTCTCGCGACCTCGTCGTCCGGCTCGGCGCGTTTGTCCTGATACGACTTTACAACCCTTACCTCGTCGTCCAGACACGAACCGCCCGCCGTACCCGCCATTTCAGGCAAGTCAAACGGACGCAGGAAGGTATTCCAGAATGTTTCGGTCGTGCCGTAGCCGTTAAAGATATTCGGGGTAAGCACCTTCTGATACCTTATGCAAGCCGCTCTCTCAAGCGGACTTCCCATAGTTACAATACCTCTTAAGGAGCTTAAATCGCGGAGCTGTTTCTCCTGTTCGATCGTAAGGCGCTCGAGAACCGCGGGTACGCCTATAACGAATGTAAGCTTATATTTTTCAATATATTTAAGACAAATTTCAGCGTTAAATTTCGGCATAATCACAAGCGCCGCTCCTACATAGAACGTCGGCGCGGGACCCGCGCAGTGTACGCCGCCGCGGTGAAACCACGGTGTGGTGTTCATCGTCAAATCCCTCTGGTCGAGCGGGAAATGTATCGCAACGTCGTGCGAGGAAAGAACCTCGTTAATGCTCGTAAGCGGCACGCCCTTCTGTCTGCCCGTCGTTCCCGAGGTGTAAAGGCGCGTCGTTTCGTCGTATATGTTATGCTCGCAATCAATCCGAGGCTCGGTATCGGGACAGTCCTTTATATAATCCTCAAATGTAACGCACCAGTCCGGAGTCTCCGTCTTTTTGTCTATATCCGTCATAACAACGCGCCCGGGCTTGTAGCTTGCAAGCTCCAGAGCCTGCTTTATTTCTTCCTTCTGTACCGCGTCGAATATAAATACCGCCGGCTTTGAGTCGTCGATATTCATAGCGATCTCGCCCGCCGACAGCCTGTAATTTATAGGGCAGTTTACAGCCGCGACCTTATGCGAGGCAACATAGGCAAACGCGAAAACAGGGCAGTTTAAAAGCTGATACATCACCACGTCGCCCTTTTTTATATTGTCGCCTAAAAAAGCGTTTGAAAGCTTGTTTACAACCTTGTTAAGCTCGCCGTAAGTCCAGCTTTCGCCCGTGTAGGGAAAAATCATCGCCGTTCTTTTTGAGTATCTGTAAACATTCCTCATAAAACCCGCTATCCAGGTATATTCCTTTTCAAACACGTTTTTAAAATTTTCAAGATTTTTCCGCAGTGTAATCTGAGGATCCATAATTAAAAATCATCTCCGTTCTTTTATTTTCGGTATATATTAAGTATACCATATTTTGCTAAAAAGTCAAATCTAACGCTCGCATTTTAAATCACATAATTTAAAATACAGAAAAAATGCGCCACGCTCCCTCCCAGAACAAAAATATGCCATACAAAATGCATATATTTTGTCGTTTTGTTTTTATAAAATATAATGCCGAGCGTATACATTATCCCGCCGAGAAGAAGCAGTAAGAGTCCGCGCGGCTCCATCGCCGAAACAACGCTTCCGGCGCTCAGCACTATCGACCAGCCCATAATTATATACAAAGCCATTAAAAGCTTTTTCCACCTTTCAAGGTCTATTGACGTAAGAACTATTCCGATAACCGCGCAAGCGGTATTTATGCCAAAAAGCGTCCACCCGAACGCGCCACGTATAAGGCAAAGCGATATTGGGATATAGCTCCCCAAAATCAAGAGAAATATCGAACAATGGTCAAATATTCTAAGCACACGCTTTCCGGTGCCGTTAGTTATTGAGTGGTAGAGCGCGGAAAACGTATAAAGTATTATCAAGCTCGCGCCGTATAGCGCGGCGCTGACTGTCGGCATTGTTGATGACGCGGCGCGGGCTTTTATTATAAGCATAACCGTTCCCGCCGCCGCAAGTAAAACCCCCGCGCCGTGTGAAACGGCGTTGGCTATTTCCTCTCCCAAGCTCTGATTTCTTACCATAATATCGCTCCCGTCTTGTAATCCTTTAAATTCTTTTATCTTGTTTCTGATACCAGATTATCATATATTGTTTATTTTGTCAAGCGTTTTTAAACAATTTTTCTTAAAATTTAAAATATTTTTTATTCTCATAAGGTTTAACGGTTGATTTTTTGAGAAAAATGTGATAAGATAGAGAAAACCGTTTAACGTGAAAAATCACGTTAATTGATTTAATTGCCGTTTGTGGGCGGAAAGGCTATGGAGATTGGTATGAACGATAAAATTATAGAAAAAACGCTTTTGGAGCTTAAAACGGGCGCAAACGATTTTATATTCCCCCGCTGGGCGGACTTTCCGTCGGTAGGGCTTTATATGGATCAGGTCACGGAGCTTATAAACGGTTATCTCTCAAAAATTCCGGCATTTTCAAAAACGTCGGAAATAACCGGCTCAATGATTAATAATTACGTCAAGTCCGGCATTATGCCCGCGCCGGTAAAAAAGCGCTACTCAAAGGAGCATCTCGCGTATATTATGGTCATATGCACGCTCAAGCAAACCTTTAACATTTCGACGATAAAGGAGCTTTTGCGTGAGACGTTCGGCGCGGATAATACGGAAAAAAGCTATGATTTATATGCCTCGGATTTCGAGAACTCGTGCAAGGACGCGGTTTCGGACGTTTCCTCCGAGCTTAAAAACGGCTGCGGAGGCGCCGAAATTTTAAAGCTTATGTCTCAGATAAGCGTAAAAAAGTACATCGCAGAACGGCTCTCGGATATTTCGACGGAGAGCGCCGATACACCCGATAAAAAAGGTAATTAAAAAAGATATTCCCGAAAGGGAATATCTTTTTACGCGCTTCTCTTGGCTCTGTCGATACTGTCTGTTATGTAATCCTCAACTACGTCGCGAAGCGTTACCGGTGTGACGCTGTTCTTTAAAATCAGCTTTATAAACTCCTCCGCCTCGTTTTTGCGGTAAAAAACATTATTTATCTGTTTTGTTTCAACCGTTTTTCCGCCGCCCTCAAAATACGTTGTCTTTTTAACCTTTACCCCGTAGCACATCAAATCGCAGTACGCTTCCGATATTTTTTCGGGTATAAGATAATATTCAAGCTCCGCGCCTTTTTTCCCGTTAAGAGAGCAGCTTCCGTAAAAAACCTCGTTTTCCATATAAATCACCATAGCCTTTCCGCACTTTTACTGAGGTTATTGTAATATAAGTTGACATAAAAATCCAGCATAAAATATCGCGCGTTTCAACAGTTTTTTACTGTTTCGGACTTCTTCCGCGCCTCCTTTTGGGAATATTTTGCCAAAACCTGCGGTTTTATGCGGGATTTTATAATAAAATGTTGTTTTTTCGCGTACGATTTTTTCGCGGAAAAAGCAAATCTACC
>CAYVUD010000056.1:0-10160 GCA_964454725.1 uncultured Lachnospiraceae bacterium | reverse complement strand
TTTATTAATCCTCTTTAAACGGGAAAATATCGTTTAAAAGCTCTTTTGCCTTGCTTTTTATTCCGGACTTGTTTTCCGTGTCCTCACCGTCGTCCTCATCGTCCTCAAAATCGGGCGCTGTTTCCTCTCTGACGGGCTGATATTTCTTCCTTCTGTTTGACTCAAAACCGCTTTCGGCTCTGTTTGAGGCTTGTGCGCGGCTTGACTGACGGCTCTCCCACTTTTTAAACATCTCGTCCTCCTCGGCGGCGGACGGCTGCTCCGATTGCCGGCGGCGCGGCATTGTAATTCCCTCGCCGTTTACGGAAAAGTCATCGTTGGAATTTTCTATATCGGTCGCCTGCTCGGCGAAGCCGCCGACGCTCTGTAAAAATTTCTCCTCAACGTCGCGTCTTAAGGCTCTTATTTCCGATGTTATATGAGTGTCCTTCTTTGAAAGACGGTAAAACCGATTGCTTATCCAGAAGCTTATCGCGGCGTTTATGATAACCGAAAGCAAAAGCCACAATATCATTGTTCCCGCGGAAACAGACTTTTTCTCGCTCGGCGCTTTTTCGTTGTCCGTTACTATATTGACCTGTCCGCTTCCCTCAACCGGAACCGGAGTCGGCGCTTCGCGCTTAACATTTGTATCTTCAGACGAGTCCGACGACGAGTCCGACGACGAACTGTCCGACGATGAACTGTTCGACGATGAACTGTCCGACGATGAACTGTTCGACGACGAGCTGTCCGACGAGCTGTCCGAAGCCTTATAATTTCCCACGCTTGTTTCGTCCGACGCTGACGTGCCGGACGAGGTTACGGTATTGCTCTGGGTGCCGGGCATAGGTCTTACCTCCGGAGCGGCGAACACAAGCGAGACATTCGCGGCAAAAACAGCGCTCACGGCGGATAATATTACCAGTTTTTTCGTAATTGAATTTTTCATTTCTTATTTCTCCCCTATTCTATATTTTGAAAAGTCTGTTTCATCTTCTGCCTTATCGGAAGTCTCGATATTTTCTTCTTGCTTGCCGAATATACCCTCGTGTATGATATTATCGCGTCGTCGCGTTTACAATGATTATATCCGATAAGGAACCAGTTCCAGAAGCTTGCCGGCATTGTGTCGGTGTTTATTATTATCTCGTGGTAATGACCCTGCGACTCCACTATTTCAAGCGCGAGCTTGGGAATAATAAAGTTATAGCAGCTCTTTTGTGTTTTTTTCATCTCCAGAAGCAGGTCCCGCACCTTCTCCGCCGCTTTTTTCGCCGCCGCCTGATTCCCGTACTTGCTCTGCCATTTATAAACCGCGTCGAGGAGTCTTGACAGCAAGAGCGGCGAGTCGCTGTCGTTAATGTCGTTTGAGACCTCAAGGCTCAAATCGCGGTAACTGTTGCGCTGATACGGAATGTAGCCGACTTTGTTTAGCATACGGTGTATTTTTTCCATATCCTTTTCCTGCTCGCCGCGCGTTTTGGTGTGCTTAACAAACCTTATACCGTAGCTTGCCCAGTCCTCGTCCTCGTTGCGGTAAATATATTTAAGACAGCTTTTTTTAATGTTCTCATCGCGGGTCGAGGAGTCGAAGTACGCGACGGCCTCGCTCAAATCCGCGCTTGTCCAGCCGGCGGGAGCGCTAAACGCGTGAACGCCGATACCCGTTATAGCCGCCGTAGCCGACATCTCGACGAAAACGCTCAGGTTTTCCTTTGTTTCAAAAAGCTCGCGCCAGGTTTTTGTGGCGGTTTCGTGCTTAATTTCCGCAAACAGCCTCAAAAGCGTCAGCTTGTTCTTTTCGCTTATCGGCTCAAGACTGTTTTTGATTTTTGCCATATAATCGGGTATCTTTGTTTTTAAATATTCCGCCTGAATTTTAACGCTGCCGCTCTTGGGGAGTATGCTTTCGATGTCATAGCTGTGTCCGGCGCAGAGCTTATCTACGCACAGCTCCATATAAGCGCCGGTTATATCCTCGACCTTTTCGCCGAACAGACCGATATTGTCGTACATTACCTTTAATATTTCAAAACGAACGTCCCGCATATCGTCGTTTTCTATAAGCTCGTAAAGCTCGCCCGCGCGAATCAAAAACGCCTTATCTCCGCCCGAACGCTTGAGATTTAAAAGCTTGCCGCCCATACCGGGGGAGGTTATATTCTCATATGTCGCGACCCAGTCCATAAGCGACGTTACGGAGGTAAAGCCGTATGCGGCGTATTTTTGTCTAAGCTCCTTTATCGGGAACTTAAACAGGCTGCACGGTTCGTCTGTTATAATATCGGTTTTATCCAAATCCATATACAGACAGCTCTCTCTTGTTTCTATCGCCTGCGGGGTTATGTTGTTTTTGCCCTTTATTGTGCCGTGAAAAACGATATTGTGCTGCTTTTCCGACGGGAGATATACGTTATATGTCGAAATTCCGACGTTCTCGGAAATGTCGCGCGGGAGAAGATATTTTAAAGCGATTAGGTACATCGCTGTTTTTTCCTCGTTCGCGGTGGCGATACATATGTTTTTTATCGTTTCCGACGTAAGAAGCACAAACGCCTTGTTGACGATATACGCCATTTCCTTTTTATGCTCCTCGATAAAATCGGTTATTTTCTTCTCAAAACCGTCCTCCGGCGACAATTCCTCAATCAAAGGCAGATAATGCACCAACTCGCCTTCCGCCTCCGCCTCGGTCAGATGCGTCCGAAACGCCTTGCTTCCGTAAAACATTTCGGGAAAGAAATCGTCGTCAACCTCGTCGAAAACGAACGCGTGAGCGAAGAAATTTCCGTGCTGTCCCTGAAAATCCACGCCCGAAAATACCGACTGTACCGCCGCGTAGCGGCCGTCGGAGAGTTTCAGGGTCCTGAATACCTTCGGGAAAAGCTCCGGTACCGTCGGGTCGCACGCCGTTTCGGAATAGGACGTTTTGCTGTTTTTGGGAAGCCTGTAGCCCGCGAAACGAATAAGCTCGTTTATGTTATCTCTGGTGATACCCTGTGTGCAGGAATATACCCTCAGACCGGACTGATTTGAAAGCCCCAGCGCGCTGTCCGAAAGACTGTGCCGAACCGAGGTATATATCATTTGGTATACCTTCATCGTCTATCTCCTCTCGTTTTTTAGTCAAGTTCCTTTAAGCCCGTGTAAAGCTCGTAATATCTGCCCTTCTGTGCCAAAAGCTCGTCGTGCGAGCCGCGTTCGATTATCTCGCCGTTCTCCAGAACCATAATCGCGTCGGCGTTGCGGATAGTCGAAAGACGGTGCGCTATTACAAATGTCGTTCTGTTTTCCATCAGCGCGTCCATACCCTCGTTTATATGCTTTTCGGTACGCGTATCGACCGAGCTTGTAGCCTCGTCAAGAATAAGAATAGGCGCGTTTGAAAGCGCGGCGCGGGCTATGTTTATGAGCTGGCGCTGTCCCTGCGACAGGTTCGCGCCGTCGCCGTTCAACACCGTGTCATAGCCCTCGGGCATATTCTTTATAAACATATGCGCGCACGACGTGCGTGCCGCCATACGAACCTCCGCGTCAGTCGCGTCAAGACGTCCGTAACGGATATTTTCCATTATTGTTCCGGTAAAGAGATGCGTGTCCTGCAATACCATCGCGACGTTCCCGCGCAGACAGTCAAGACGTATGTCGCGTATATCCGTGCCGTCTATCGTGATTTTTCCGCTGTACGTATCGTAAAATCTTGTTATAAGATTTGTTATCGTTGTTTTTCCCGCGCCCGTAGAGCCGACAAGCGCTATTTTCTGACCCGGGCGAGCGAATATGGAGATATTCTTCAGTATTGTTTTGTCGGGATTGTAGCCGAAGGTCACGCCGGTAAGCTCAACGTCGCCGCGGACGTTATGAAGCTCAAGCTTTTTGCCCTCGTCCTTTTCAGGCTCCTGATCCATTACGGTAAATACGCGTTCCGCGCCCGCGAGCGCCGACATAATGTTGGTGACCTGCTGTGCAAGCTCGTTTATAGGCCGCGAGAACTGTCTGGAATAGTTTACAAACACCGTCAGACCGCCGATATCGAGCGCCGAAAACGGCACTCCGCCGCCCCAGCGCGAGATAAACGCTATTATTGAGCCGACACAAGCGGTAAGCGTGTAGTTGACCTGACTCATCGCGTTCATACACGGACCCATTATTCCGCCTATGAACTGCGCGCGTACCTGCATATTTCTAAGCTCGGTGTTAAGCTCGGAAAACTCCCCGACTATCTTTTTTTCGTGGTTAAATACCTTTACCACCTTCTGACCGGTAACCGTTTCCTCGATGTAGCCGTTTACCTTGCCCAGAGCCTCCTGCTGCTGACGGAAATATTTACGCGATTTCGAGGCTATGGTCATTCCGACCTTCGCCGTAATCGGCGCGATAAGCACGGTTACAAGCGCGAGAACCCAGTTGGTGTAAAGCATTAAGGCAAGCGTGCCCACAAGCGTTATCGTACCCGAAAAAATCTGCACAAGCGTGGAGTTGAGCATTTCGCCTATTATATCGACGTCGTTTGTGAAACGGCTCATAACGTCGCCTGTGGGATTTTTGTCAAAGTAGCTTACGGGGAGCGTCTGGAGCTTTTTAAACAGACTTTCCCTTATGCGCTTGAGCGTTCCCTGCGAAACGCTTATCATAACGCGCGACTGTATATACGTCGCGGCTACGCCCATAAAATACACAACAGCCATAAGCGCGAGTCCCGATAAAAGTCCCGATATTTTCTGTTCGGTCGTTTTTGAGGAGTCGATAAGACCGTTTATTATCGGCCGCAGAAGATACGAGCCGGCAAGAGTCGAGGCGGAGCTTACCAAAACACAGACAAACGCCGCCGCTATCTTGTACTTTTCCCGCTCCAGATACGAAAACAGCCTTTTCACGGTCGCCTTTGTGTTTCTCGGCTTCTGCTTCGGTTTATATCTTTCGCCTTTTCCCCGAGGTCCCATTGGAGGCATATTACGACGCCTCCTTTTCTTTATCCACCTGAGAATAGTATATGTCGCGGTATTCCGCGCAGCTCTCCATAAGCGATGCGTGATTTCCCATACCCGCGATTTTACCGTCCTCGAGAACCAGTATTTTATCAGCGCCGATTACAGATGTAATGCGCTGCGCGATAATTATCTTTGTCGAATTTTTGAGGCTCGTCGAAAACGACTGCCTTATCTTCGCCTCGGTAGCCGTATCGACCGCGGAGGTGCTGTCGTCAAGAATAAGAATTTTCGGTTTTTTAAGAAGCGCGCGGGCAATACAAAGTCTTTGCTTCTGTCCGCCCGACACGTTTACTCCGCCCTGACCGAGCTCCATTTTGTAGCCGTCGGTAAACGACGTTACGAAGCCGTCCGCCTGCGCCGCTTCGGCTGCGGCGCGTATTTCCTCCTCCGAGGCGTTTTCGTCGCCCCAGCGCAAATTTTCCTCTATCGTACCCGAGAAAAGCACGTTTTTCTGCAATACCATTCCAACGCCGTCGCGAAGGTTTTTAAGACCGTATTCCTTTACGTTCACTCCGTCAACCAGAACCTCGCCCTCCGTAACGTCGTAAAGACGCGGAATGAGCTGCACCAAGGACGACTTGCCCGAGCCTGTCGTGCCGATTATACCGACCGCCTCGCCGGGTTCTATCGTAAAGGAAATGTTTTCAAGAACATTTTCCCTGCGCTTTTCGTAATATTTAAAGCTTACGTTTTTAAACTCTACCCTGCCCTCGGTTACCTTTTTATCCTTCCTTGACGCGTTATCGTCGGTCAAATCGACGTCGGTCTTTAATACCTCGGTAATTCTCGCCGACGAAGCAAGCGCGCGGGAGAGCTGCAAAAACAGCATTGAAACCATCATAAGCGACGTCAGTATCTGCGTTATATATGTTGTAAACGCCGTTAAATCGCCGACGCCCATTGTGCCGCCGACAACAAAATTTCCGCCCAGCCAAACTACGACAAGCGTTGTAATGTTCATCGCCAGCGTCACGACCGGCATTGTCGTTATGACGATTTTAAGGGCGCGCATAGTCGTGTTCATCAAATCGCTGTTGGCATTGTCGAATTTTTCTGTTTCAAGCTCCTGACGTACAAACGACTTTATAACTCTTACGTTTGTAATGTTCTCCTGTATGCCGGAATTGAGCGTGTCGAGCTTTTTCTGCATTATGCCAAAGCGCGGAAACGCCGTTTTTAAAAGCATACCGATCGTAATTCCAAGAACGGGTATAACGACCGTCAGTATAAGCGCGAGCCGCGCGTTTATGGAACACGCCATAATAATGCCGCCTATAAGCATACCGGGCGAGCGCATAGCCATAATAAGAAGCATACGCGTCATATTCTGCACCTGCGTTATATCGTTTGTAAGACGCGTTACAAGCGAGCCGGTGGAAAAGCTGTCTATGTTTTTAAACGAAAACGCCTGCACCTTCTCAAACACTCCCTGGCGCAGATCCGCGGTAAAGGTTATCGACGCCCTCACGGAAAAAAAGTGTCCGCCTATGCCGCCTATTATCATAAGCGCTATAAAGCCGAGCATCATACACGCGCGGGATATGATATACTCTATGCCCAGACCCGCCGCGTCCGCGCCTATACCCGCGTCTATCATAGACGCCATAATTTTTGGCAGCACGATCTCGCCGGCGACCTCGGTAAGCATTAAAACCGGACCGATTATAAAAAACGGCAGATACGGTTTTATGTATTTCCAATAGTATTTCAAATTAAAACCTTCTTTAACTATTATTCTTTTTATCGAGCGCCGCTTTTATAAATGACGCGAATAACGGGTGCGCGTGGTTCGGTCTGGACTTAAATTCGGGGTGGAACTGAACGCCCACGAACCACGGGTGATCGGGAATTTCAATCATTTCGACAAGCTTGTCGTCGGGCGACTGTCCCGAAATCACCATACCGTTTTCAATTATCTCATTTCTGTAAAAATTGTTGAACTCATAACGGTGGCGGTGTCTTTCGTAAATTAAATCCTTATTGTAAATTTTGCGCGCGAGCGAGCCTTCGGCAAGCTTGCAGGGATAAAGCCCCAGACGCATTGTTCCGCCCAAATCCTCAACGTCGCGCTGCTCGGGCATTAAGTCTATTACGGGGTGCGGGGTGCGGGGGTTCAGCTCGGACGAGTGCGCGTCCGTAAGCCCAAGAACATTTCTCGCGTACTCAATAACGGCTACCTGCATACCGAGACAAATTCCGAAATAGGGAATTTTGTTCTCTCTCGCGTACCGCGCCGCGGTTATTTTGCCCTCGATTCCTCTTTCGCCGAAACCGCCGGGAACAAGTATTCCGTCGGAATTTTTCAGGAGCTTTCCGACGGTTTTGGGCGTTACCTCCTCGCTGTCCACCCAGTTTATATTAACATTCGAGTAATTTTCTATTCCGCCGTGTTTTAGGGACTCCACTATGCTTATGTAAGCGTCGTGGAGAGAAACGTACTTTCCGACAAGCGAGATTGTAACCTCGTCCTTGCCGCCGCCGAGCAAATCCTTAACGACGTTTACCATTTTTGTCCAGTCCTCGAGAGCGGGCTTTCTGTCCTCAAGGCAGAGCCGCTTGCAGACGACCTTCGCGAGTCCCTCCTTCTCGAGAGCGAGCGGAACCTCGTAGAGCGTTTCCAAATCAAGGTTCTGTATAACGCAGTCGGGAGAAACATTGCAGAAAAGCGCGATTTTTTCGGTAAGACCCTCTTCAAGCGGCTTTTCCGTTCTCAGAACCAGCACGTCCGGCTGAATACCGAGGCTCAAAAGCTCCTTAACGCTGTGCTGCGTCGGCTTCGTTTTCTGCTCGCCGGAGGTCGAGATATACGGAACAAGCGTGAGGTGAATGTACATACAATTCTCCCTGCCGACCTCCCCCGCCACCTGACGGATAGACTCCAGAAACGGGGTGGACTCAATATCGCCCACGGTGCCGCCTATCTCGGTAATGACTATATCCGTGTCCTGCGAGTTGGCTACGCGGTAAACGCGGGATTTTATCTCGTTCGTGATATGCGGGATAACCTGAACGGTCCTGCCCTCGTAATCGCCGCGGCGCTCCTTGGTAATGACGTTCCAATAAATCTTACCCGTCGTTACGTTGGAGTTGACGCTGAGATTTTCGTCAATAAATCTTTCGTAGTGTCCCAAATCGAGGTCTGTTTCCGCGCCGTCGTCGGTCACGAAAACCTCGCCGTGTTGATAAGGACTCATTGTGCCGGGGTCCATATTGATATAAGGGTCGAATTTCTGCATCGTCACCTTATAGCCCCGCGCCTTTAAAAGACGTCCCAATGACGCCGCGGTTATGCCCTTTCCAAGTCCCGAAACAACGCCGCCCGTTACGAATATATACTTAGTAGCCATTACAGTGTTTTCCTTTCGTTTTTATCTTTTATGTCTTTCGACAAATCTCGCTATTCTCTTCAGCGCCTCTTGGATTTTGTCTATCGAGTACGCGTACGAGCAGCGCACAAAGCCCTCGCCGCTCTCGCCGAACGCGTTTCCGGGAACGACGGCGACTTTTTCCTCGTTGAGGAGCTTTACGCAAAATTCCTCGCTCGTCATACCGGTGGACTTAACACACGGGAACACGTAAAACGCGCCGTAAGGCTCGAAGCACGAAAGCCCCATTTCGCGGAAGCCGTCCACTATGCAGCGTCTGCGGTAATTGTACTCGCGGCGCATTTCCTCAACGTCGCTGTCGCAGCTTTTAAGCGCCTCTATCGCCGCGTACTGACTCGTCGTCGGCGACGACATTATTCCGAACTGATGCACCTTTGTCATAAGCTTGATAAGGCGCTTCGGACCGAGCGCGTAACCGAGTCTCCAGCCGGTCATCGCGAACGCTTTTGAAAAACCGTTTACCACGACCGTGCGCTCCCTCATTTCGTCAATCGCCGAAAATGTCGTATGCGGCTCGTCGCTGTAGCACAGCTCGCCGTAAATCTCGTCGGACAGCACAAGCACGTTCGTATCCCTCAAAACCTCGGCTATCGCCTCCAAATCGGCTTTCGACATTACTCCGCCGGTGGGGTTATTGGGATAGGGCAAAATCAGAAGCTTGGTTTTATCCGTGATTTTCTCCCTTAACCGCTCCGGTGTAAGGCGGAAGCTGTCCTCCTCCCTCGTTTCGATAACGACCGGAACTCCGCCCGCCATAACCGTGAGCGGCTTGTAGCAGACAAAGCTCGGCTCGGGAATAAGCACCTCGTCGCCGGCGACAACCACGCTTCGTATCATAGCGTCTATCGCCTCACTGCCGCCGACGGTCACGAGAACCTCGCCCCTCGGGTCGTAATCAACTCCGAATTTACGGCTGTTGTAGCGGCATATTTCCTCGCGCAGCTCCATTAAACCGGCGTTCGCGGTATAATATGTCCGACCCTTTTCGAGCGAATAAATTCCCGCCTCGCGTATCGCCCACGGAGTAATGAAATCCGGCTCGCCGACTCCGAGAGAGATAGCGTCCTCCATTTCCGCGGCAATATCGAAAAACCGCCTTATGCCCGACGGCGGGATCTTATCCACGACCGGCGAGACCAATTTATCCAAATCTATCATAGCGTTATTACCTGTCTTGTATCCTTTTCGTCGTCGTTAAATACAATACCTTCCTCTTTGTATTTTTTAAGCACGAAATGCGTCGCGGTGGAGATTATCGAGTCCATCGGCGCGAGCTTTTCCGCGACGAACAGCGCGACCTCCTTCATACTCTTTCCCTCTATCGTAACCGCCAAGTCGTAAGCGCCCGACATCAGGTAGAGCGACTTTACCTGCGGATATTTATAAATCCGCTCCGCCATTTTGTCGAAACCCTCGCCGCGCTGAGGCGTTACCTTAAGCTCGATAAGCGCCGCGACGACGTCGCGGTCGGTTTTATCCCAGTCCACTATCGTCTTATAGCCGACGATAACATTTTGCTTCTCCAGCTCCTCGATTTTGGCGGAAACCTCCGACTCCTCAACGCCGAGCATACGGGCGATCTTATCCCGCGACACTCTGCCCTCCTCCTTATCGAGGATCCTTAAAATTTCGTCCATTGTCAATAGCCTCCCCATAAAAAACAGACACGCAAAACCGCATTATAATCTATTACAATATTATAGCATAATACATTTTATTTTTCCATAGTTTTTTTAAAAAAAATTTACAAAAAAAAGACAAGCCTTTTACCGAGGCTTGTCAATTTTTTTACAGACAAAAA
>CAYVUD010000055.1:0-10205 GCA_964454725.1 uncultured Lachnospiraceae bacterium | reverse complement strand
GCGCGAAAAGGAGAAAGCAAGACTTGCCAAAGAACGCGAAAAGGCGGGAACGGCAGCCAAGAAAGGCGCGTCAAAACAGACGGCGAAGCCTGCCGAGGCGGTAAAGCCGGAGGCTCCGGCAGACGTTACGGTTCCGGAGGAAACGGCGGAGGAATAACGAATGAGAGAATATGTTCTTAAAATTATCGACAGCGTTGTTACTATGCTGTCAATAGCGGTATTCCTGTTCGCGCTCGTGGTCATTGTTTCGGTAATGCGTACGCCCAAGGGCGAGCCGCCGATGATATTCGGGCGCACGATGCTTCAGGTCGCGTCGCCGAGTATGGAGCCGGAGCTGAAAATCGGTACGGTGGTTATGGTAAAACGGGCGGATATAACCGAAATCAAAGAGGGCGATATAATAAGCTTTTATACCAGAGATCCCGACATCTACAACAGCGTTGTAACGCACAGAGTTGTGGCGGCGGAGCGCGACGGGAAAAACACCGTCCTCTTTACCAAGGGCGACGCCAATCCCACGCGCGACGCTTACTCGGTAAAGAGCAATCAGCTTATCGGCCGCGTAACGGGAATTTCAAATATTATCGGCTCGTTTGTAATGCTTTTGAGCTATAAATGGGTATTCGCTCTGTTTATAACGGTGCCGGCGCTTTATATTGTAATAAGCAACGGATATAAGCTGATAGCTTCTTTAAGGCGGAAATAAAAAATAACGGTTAAGCAGTGGTTGAGAATGAATAAAAGCAATAACAAAATAGCGAAATTATTGGTTGCGTTCATCGTTATGGTGATACTCGCTGTTCTGGCAACCGTGGCGTGGTTTTATTTCACGGTTCGTCCGGATATGAATGACACGCTGTTTCAGACTATCGAGTACGGCAGCCTGAAGGTTTCGGCTACCGAGTACGGTGAGGACATCGGTCTCAACGGCGAGATAGAGCTTGACGTTGACGAGGATAAGGGAGAGCTTTATCCCGGCTCGAGCGGCAGTCTGACCGTGTGGATTACGAACGACTCGGAAGATATAAAGTCGTTTATCCTGACGTATGTCGAGGCGGCGCCCGAGACCGACGAAGAGGTATTTGAGAAAGCGAAGGATATTTGCGGACGGCATATACTGCTGTTTAAGAACAGAACGAAAACGGAGATTGTCGATAGCGACGGCAATCCGGTGCTTGACGACGACGGCAACCCGACATACGATTATACATACGCGTATTCCGACCTGCTTTTGCCGGTCGGGGAATACACGGACGAGGATCCGGTTCCGGAGTACAGAATTTTCGGCGAGCTGGTGATTGGAGTTCCAAAAAAGGTTACACTTTACTGGGTATGGCCGTATGATTACGAGGAGTACGGCGAAATAGGCGATTACGATTATCTGTTTCCCCAAGACCCCGAAGCTACCGCCGATCCGGAGGAAAGCGGGATATTATCCGACGAGGAACGCTACGACGTGGAGGACTCGTATATCGGCAAGGTCGTAAATAAGCTGCGGTTTAAATTTTTCATAAACGCGAACCGAAGCATAGAGGGGCTTTTGGATTAAATCAAAATAGGGTATGGGATAATGGAGATAAAGGGCTTTTTTGAAGAAATCAAAAAAGAATACGGCAAGCGCGAAATTGTTTGCGTTATCGCGTCGGTAATACTGGCAATATCGGTAGGCGCATACGCGTGGTTCGCGTCGAACGGTCTGCGCTATTTCTTCGGCGTAAAGCCGATAACGCAGGCGTATACTCTGTATCTCACCGACGCGAAGGACAACCGCCCGCTTGAGCTGAGGACGAAAATTCCGCCTAATATGAACTCGAAGCAGGAGGTCGTTTTCAAGGTCAAGGGCAAGGTCAGCGAGGAGGACGCCGATAACGAGTCGGTTGACTACGAGCTTGAAATGAACTACACCGAAAATCTGCCGGTTGTTTACGATTTATATATGTATAACGGCTCCGATTATGTTCTTTTGGATAAATACAGCACGGATATAACGGAAGAGAGGCGGCAACAGGCATATACAGACAGCGGCTACGATCTTTCTGATGTAAACGAAAGAAATTACGGATTGTACCGGCAGTATTACAACGGCGATATTTCGTATTTTACAATGAATCGCGGAGAGAATGACTATGACCAGTACAAGATTGTAATTTCGTGGGATTTGGGTAAGATTACAAATCCGAATGATTTAACAGGCTACAATAAGGAAACGGACCTTATTTACATAGTGGCGAGGGAAATAAGTACCGATCAATAAATATCCGGAGGAAATTATGGAAAAAAGAAATAAAAAACCGTTTTCCTCTGTATCAAAAGCGATAATAGCGGCGAGTCTGTCGGTTGCGTTTTTGATTTTGGCGATAAATATAGGCGCGCTTACATACGCCAAGTATCACTCTGAGGACAGCGGCAAGGGAGTGGCGACCGTATCGGCGGATTTCTTCTTCCTGAGCAATTATCTTTCGAGAGTTGACAGCATAGCGTGGACGGACGACACGGACATCGAAACCGAAGCGACCGACGACGACCACAAATTTGAATTTGTGTACGGCGAGAGCGACTGGACGGCGACAACCCCGTGTGTGTTCAACATCGAGATATATAATTACGAGAACACACTGCGCTATAACGCGGAAACGGTTAAATATACGCTTTATACAAAGCTTCTGGGGACGCCGCCGAACGAGGCGGACCAATACGAGCTTGTCGTTTACAACGACGACAGGACGGAGGAGATAAAACGCTATTCGCTCAACGGCGGAGATACAGTGACGGTGGAGAACCTTACGCTTATCGGCGACGCGGCGAGCAAAAACTCGCTGTCGCTCGTGGTAGTCCCCGATAATCCCGACGATTACGTGCCTGTGGACGTTATAATGTACGCAGAGATAACATCTCCCGACTATATTGATTCGTCCATATACTATTTGGGCGCGATATTCAGTCCGCAGGCGGAAAAGATGACGTTTTCCGTAAGCGGCGCGTTTGACGTTGAGGCGGAGATTGACGCCGGCACGGATTGGTTAGAGGCGTTAAACGAGCTTTCGGGCTATATTTATACCGCTACCACCGAGGGCGAAGCCGACGAGGAACACGACGTTATTCTTTACTGGAACAGCGAGTGTCTGAGCTTTGACCTGCATAACGGCTTCTACACCGAGCAGACTGTCCTTGACTCGGACGGCGAGTATTCGAGCCGCAAGCCTATCGAGTACGATGATTTTGTCGAGAAGGGCAAGGTAGAGGATTTGCCGGAGGAAAAACAGGAAGAAGGCTATACGGACTATCTGGTGTATCACACTATCGCGAACAAAAGCGAGTCGTTCATTTTTTATAAAACAGCAAATTGGAATACGGAGACGGCGGACGAAAATACACTAAATCCGTCGAGCGATGAGGAGTTCCGGAATTTTGTGAAGGTAGCTCTGTATTAATGAGGTTAAATGGAGTATGAAAAGGGAATTTACGCGAAAATTTAATAAATTCGCGTCGCTGCTTGCGGCAGCGGCTCTGTTTTTATGCTCTTTTGACGGTGTGAACGTCCGCGCCGCGTATGAGACCGTCGCGGAAAGCGCGGCGGAAAACGCGGCGGTAAGCGAAGCTTACGAAACGGCGGCGGACGGCGATTACGCCGCTCCGCAGCCGGAGGCGGTTCCGCGCGCGGAGGACTCGGACGGCGAACAATACGATTTGGATATTACCGAAATGTACGAGGTGAGCGAGGGATATTCCGACGGCGCTGAGGGCGAAACCGAGGAGGCGGAAACCGTCGCTGAAACCGAGGCGGAAACCGAGGAGGAAACCGTCGAGGAACCCACGGAAAGCGTCGAGGAGGAGCTTATCTCGGCTTATTCCGGCGAAATAAGCGCGTACAGCTACGAATTAACCGAGGACGACCTTGATGAATATGACGACACAGACGAGTATAGGATAAATAATATAAGCGACTGGCTCAAGGTTGAGGCGTTAAGCAAGGTCAGAAATTTCGAGGGGAAATCGGTAACTGTTTTTACGCCTGAAGATAACACTTCCGGCGGCAAATTTAATCTCACGGGCACGGGCTTTACAGGACTTGGAAGCGAGGACTATCCGTTTTGCGGAAAGCTTACAACGTCTATTTTCGGAACGTCCGTAAGCTGCGACTGCCCGCTCATCGCGTATATGTCCTCGAAGGCGACGATAGAGCAGTTTGTACTCGAAATGTCGGGCGGAAACGCCGGTATAGCGGGTACGCTTATATTTGAAGGCGACAAGGACACGACGATGCTCTTAAAGGGCATTACCGTGACGGGCTACCTTGAGGACAGCGAATCCGAAGGCGTAGGCGGTCTTTTCGGCACGATTATAAACAAAACCGAACACCGCCTTACGATTGACGCGGCAACGGTATCGCAGAGCGAAGCCGATCAGTGGGGCGGCATAAAGATGACGTTTTCGAGAAGCGACGGCAACGCCGCGCTTATCGGTAAAAACGTCGGCACGTTCGTCGGCAACATCGTCGGCAACGTGGAGTTTATCGTAAACGAGGATTTCCACATAGGAGACGCCTCGGGCAAGCTTCCCGACCTTTACGGAACGGAATCGACGGGCAGCATAGTCGGAAGAATGGAATATTACCAAGCGCCGCTTTCCGCGTCGATGGAGCTGTCGCAGCTCAGCGAGCTTGTCGGCTACTCGGAAAACAGCGATTTATACCCGATGATTCATTTTAAAGAGTGGTCGGGCTTTTCGGTTGACAACATAAGCGGAACAGGCTATAATGGCGGAGTTGTCGGCTATAGCGATCACGCCAAAATATGGAACGATACGGAAAACTCAGTGCTTGCGATAAGCGATTCGACTATATCGGGCGGTAAAGCCGCGGGCGGCTTTATCGGCTACGCCGCCTATACCACGATAGACGGAACGGGTATGGGCGAAATACAGATTACCGACAGCACGTTTGAGTGCAGCATTGACACGTATGTCAAGGACGGAATTAACGAGGGCATTGTCGGCGGCTTTATCGGCATTTACGGCGACGGCAACAGTCTGTTCAACGGCATAAAAATTACCGTGAAAAATCTTACTTTTACGACCGTTAATAGTACAGAATCCAGACTGAGCCGCTATATGGGCGGACTTATCGGAAAATACGCCTCGGCGGACGATATTGTGATTACGCCCGATAGCGAAACGGTGAGCATTTCAAATATCGACTTTCAAATCTACGCGACAAACACCTATTGCGGAGGTTTTATTTCCTATGTCCCGTCCGACGCGGGCAGTCTGTATCTGGACACGAGCCTTTATATAGATACCGTCCGCATATATGTGCCGACCGACTGCACGAACAGAAGCAGCGTGTACACAACCGCCTTCGGCGGCATAGCGAGTATAATAGACAGCGACAATCTGACGGTTAAAAATATAGAGATAAAAGGCGTTGAAGCGACGTTGGGCAGGTATCTGGGCTGCGTAGCCGGAATGGTTCGCGGCGAGGACAGCGTATTTGAAAATCTCACGCTCAGCGGTATGACGGTAAGCGAGAAAATGGACGGAACATCGCAAACGTCCACCGGCAACCAAGGTAAAAGCACCAGTGGCGCGGGAGCTATCGCGGGCTATCACAAGCGCGGCGCGACGATAAATGACATAACCGTAACCGATCTTTCGCTTTCGCCGTATATTTGCAGCTATACAATGAGCGATAATCTCGCGTCCGAGCAGGTCGGCGTCGGCGGACTTATCGGCGTACTCGGCGACAGCGATTCGGAGTACTCGATAACCGATATATCGAACGTGACGATAAGCGGCTTGTTCAACACAAGATATTACTATAACTATTACAGAGCGTATACGGCGGGACTTATAGGCTACGTTTATCCGAAAACCGCGGTATGCCTTGACAGAAATTTTGATTTTTCGGGAGTTACGTCGTTTAATACATCAAGCACTTTGAGGTATATCGGCAAGCTCGTCGGCGCTCAGCGCGAGGCGCTGATTTATATGGAGCCGACCTGCAACGTAACGTATAACGAAGATGTGTTCGAGGATATGGACGAGCTGGGAAGCTACGGCGGTATATACAGAAACGAAACCTTTTGGGACGACGAGGTGATTACGGAGGATTCCGCAAGCGCCGAGGACGGAACGTATATTATCGAAAAGGACGACACCTCCGACTCGGGAATTAAAATAAACGGCAGCGTCAAAACTTACGACGACGGCTGGGGACTCTCGACTATGGGCGATTATATGCGCTTTACCATTGTGAACAACACCATAGGCTATTACGGTCTGGAGTGTTTCGGCGCGGCGGAATATGACGACATCGCCGGCGGAACATTTACCGCGCTTAACGATATTGATTTGTCGGCGCGCTATATGGGCGTTCTGACGCTTAACAGAAACGACAACGCGGGCTACAACAGTTCATATTTTCATTACGCGAGATACACATTTTACGGTGTTTTCAAGGGAATCGACGGAGAAAAAACGAGAATTATCCTGCCGAACGTAACGGTATATAATCAAGCCAACACCGGCGGCTTGTTCGCGGTTGTAACGGGCGCGGAGTTCAGGAACCTGAGCGTCGGCGGAACCATAGACGCTTGTAGATCCACGGCGGGCTATATCACATATAGCGGCTACCCTTATAACGGCGCGGGCGCGCTCGCGGCGATAGCGAATAACCGCGTAACAGTCGAGGACGTGGATATAGACGGGCTGACCGTTAATACGTATGTCGGCGAAGGATATATGAGCGCGGGCAGCCTTTTCGGTAACTGCCGCTATTATACGCTTTATAGTTCCAGCAACGCCTATTATATCGAAGGTAAAGATTACAAAACGACCGTGAACGATAAGGGTAACACTACGCCCACTTACCACTGGGACAGCTCGATTAAAAACGTCACGGTAAAGGACAGCGAAATACACAACTATTATACCGGCGGCACTGTATATTTGGGCGGACTCGTCGGCAGGTGGTTTTATCAGAGCTCTACCTCGCAGACCGTTGATTTTGACAATGTAAATCTAAAAAATACCGATATTTACTCCGACAGCACGGTGGGATCTATCGGCGGACTTGTTTCGTATACCGAGAGCACCGAGAGCTATAAGCTGACGTTTAATTTTAACGACGTAAAAATAGACGAAATGGATATAAACTCCGCCTCAAACGGTAATCAGGGCGGCTTTTGGGGTTATTACTGGACGCATACGGACGTAAATCTCGACTTTACGAATAATACCGACAAGGTTGTTGTCAATAACAGCAATCTTAACGTGACGGCTACGGGAACAGGCACGCAATTCGGCGGAATGATATATGATTACCGATATTCTATGCTGAACGCCGATAACGGTCTGGTTATAAAAGATACTCATATAAGCGCGCCGAACAGTACCAAGAGTTACTGCAGCTTTTTCATTTCCCAAGCGAGTACGCTCCTGCTTATGCTAAAGGACTACAGGCTTAAAGATACGAGCGTCGCGTTTAACGGCACGCAGTTTGACGAGGTTGCCGGCTATACAAAAAACAACAAATCCGAAACGTCCCAGCAGCTTAATATGGGAATAGTGTCCCTTTCCGACAGCGAAAACCCGTTTTGCCTTACGGAGGAGGGTTTCCACGTTTACGAGTATCAGTCCGACTACACCAACTGTCCCAAGCTTAAAAAGCCGTACTATAACCCATATACGAGATATTATTATAACCTCGACGAGGTTGCGGATAAGGTCGCCACGGAGAACCCAATAACGACGACGACAATTACGTATAACGGTACGGCAAGGCCCGCGTATGACATAAAAACTCCCGAACAGCTTCTTATGTGGCATATACTTATGACCATATACACAAACACCAGCGGCAGCACGTGCCGCTATATGATGCGTTATTTCAACGACTGTTTTTACGATGATATTGCGTCAACCCCCGACACGACCTTGCGGACAAAGCAGCTTAAAATCACCGGAAAGCTCGATATGAGCGGTTTGAGCATCTATCCGACCGCGATAAGTCCGGAATCGTCCCTCAGCTCGGCGCGCATTGTCGCGGGCGCGGATTTCGACGATGAAAACGCCGGCTCGGGCGCGAACGGAATTATATTCGACTACGACGGGATTAATCTCGGAACGGCGAAAAGCCGCGCGGCGGGCAAGGACTGCGTGGTTCTGCGCTCAACCTGTACGACGAGCGGATACGTATGCGCGTCGCAACATTCTCTGATGCACTGCGGTCTTTTCGGCAACGACTCAGCCGTAAACGTGATGAGCGATATAAGCTTCGGCGGCTCCGTCGGAACGCTGCAATATAGTACGACCGCAAGATATTCGGGCGCGGCGTTCTGCGGCTTGCTCTATTCGCAAAATACGGAAATGCGTTTCGAGAATATAACGCTCGACGGACTGTTTGTCGTAAACCCCAACGAGGATTATTTAAACAACCCCAATGGCGGAAGTTTGGAGAATTGGCAAAACTATTACGGTATGCTTCTGGGCGGCTGGAATAACAACCAAAATTCGATATTTTTCGACAAAATCGAAACCAAAAACTACGGGGCTTTTCTGGCGAAATACCCCAATAAAAAAGCCGCGTCCGCGCTTATCGGGCGCGTCGGAGACACATCGCTCGCGTCGCTGAAAAAGTTTGAGTTTTCCAATATGAGTATTGCCGACGCGGAGGAAACGGACGTTCTGGAGGCGAACGGTACGACGCTTGAAAAAATAAAAGCGACGGAAGAGGATCAGATTATGGCATACGCGTCGTATGTCTACAGCTATCAGTATTCAAGCGCCGAACAGGGCTTCTATAATTTCGACGACGTGTGCTATTTCTACGGAAACGGTCAGTTTGACCCGCCCTCGGGGGATAAGTACTACATTACCCTCGGCAAGGAGCTTGGAAGCGACATCGGCGAAACAAAGACGGAGTATTACAACACCTCATCAAAGGTCGGAGAAGCGTCATACGACGAAACAAAGGCGGCGGAGGACGACGACTATCAAAACTTTACGGAAAGCGCGGCGGATAATTACTGGCTCGAGTTCTCGAATCTTAACTACAAGCCCTATATCTGTAATTACGCCGAGCGGTACATAAACGTAAACTATAAGTCCGGCGACCTCTTGGAGGGCTGCGGAACATACGAGGACCCGTATATAATCTCGAACGAGCGTCAGCTCTATTCGCTCTACTGCTATCTCGCGCCGGGCGGACTGAACTATACGAGCTCTAAAGATTACGACGTCAGCACGACCGCCGCTTACACGAGCAGCAAACCCCGCTATCCGCAGTACAACAGCGGCTTTAAGACAAAGCTTAACGAGTGGAAGGTAAACATTCCCGGCACGGACGACGAAATGTGCGACGGCGGGGAGCATGAGTATCTGACATACGATTACGAGGAAAATCCCGTTTCGGGCTTTGAAGATAGGCTTATGTACCCCGAATCGACTACCGATATAAGAAAGCTGGACGACGAGGCGAGGATTACCGTCAACCTGCTCAGAAACGCGTATTATAAAATTACGGCGGATATAGATATGTCCGATTACGAGGACTTTTACGGACTGTGCCATTTCGACCCGAGTATCAACACCGACAAATACATAAGCTCGTATTTCCCGTTTACGGGCGTTATTATAGGCGAAAAAGCGGACGGCAGCGCGCCCGTTATTAAGATGCCCAATTTCAAAAAATTCTCGGGCAGCGATGACAATATGGTTAATTTTACGTTTTCCTACGGCTTCGTCGCGGCGGCGAAGGGCTGCGTTCTCAAAAATCTGGACATACAATACCCCGAGGACGGCTACGCGAAGTTGGGTTACAGTACCAATTCCACTTACATCGGAATATATACTTTCGGCGGCGCGATAGGCAATATCTGGGGTGGCGACAATATTATCGACAATGTGCGCGTCAGCGGCAGCGTTATGGTTGACCAAACGTCGGTAAGCAGCGGAACGGCAAACAGAAACTATATGGGCGGACTTGTCGGCGGACTTTGGGGCGGCGGACTGATACTCAGGAATCTCAGTACCGACGATTTTTCCGATTTCGACTTTAGGCTTGCCACGAGTACGAGCGTCGTACTCTCGCCGCCTTCCGAAACGAGCTACACGGGGGCGCTCTACGCCGCGGGCGCGGATTACGACTACATAAACGGAGTTATCGGGCGCGTTCTCGACGCTTACGCGATCGTCGAGAGCGTAGACGA
>CAYVUD010000054.1:0-10206 GCA_964454725.1 uncultured Lachnospiraceae bacterium | reverse complement strand
ATATTTTGTTCTCGCGCTCGTTTTGCCAAACGACGTGGAAATAAGGTAAGAAGCGGTCCGCTAAGCGCGGCTCGCGAAAAGGTGGACGGAGCGGATTAAACCCGCAAAAAAATCGCGGCAAGCCAAAATGACTTGCCGCGACGTGGTAGCGGTAACTAGATTCGAACTAGTGACACTGCGGGTATGAACCGCATGCTCTAGCCAACTGAGCTATACCGCCGTAGAACATTAAACATTATACAAGAAAAAAAACGGTTTGTCAAGCATTTTTTGCTAAAAATTTATTTTGAATATGTATTGACGATTTGGAAATAATATGTTACAATAAGGTCAATAAAAGGGAGTAGCTTGCGCCGTAAGGCGTAATATGATGTCGTCAGTACGAGGCGGACAGAATATTGTCCTTAATCCGTATCATATTCAAAGAAGCAAGACTTTTATTGCAGCAATATATCTGCAATAGGGGTTTTGCTTTTTTCTGTTGAAACTACATAAACAGGAGGATAAAAAATGCTTTACCAAATCAGTAAAGAGGAAGCTTTAAAAAAGCTTGAAACGAACGAAAGCGGACTCAGCGAGGAACGCGCGGCGGAAAACCTTGGCAAGTACGGTAAAAACGAGCTTGCAGAGGGCAAGAGAAAAAGTCCGGTCAGGGTATTTTTCGAGCAGTACAGGGACTTTCTTGTCATAATTCTCATAATCGCGGCGGTTATTTCGGGAATACTCGGCGATATAGAGAGCGCGGCGGTAATTCTTGTCGTTATAACCATAAACGCCATACTCGGCACCGTTCAGCACCTTAAGGCGGAACAGTCGCTAAACAGCTTAAAGGAAATGTCCGCGCCGAGCGCGAAGGTTATTCGCGGCGGGGAAATAAAGGTAGTCGCGGGCAGGGACGTAACGGTCGGCGATATAGTTGTCGTTGAGGCGGGCGATTATGTCTGCGCCGACGGACGAATAATCGAGAACGCGTCGTTAAAGGCGGACGAGAGCGCGCTCACGGGCGAGAGCGAGCCGGTCGAGAAAACCGACGCTCCTCTCGAGGGCGAAAGAGCGCTCGGCGACAGGAAAAATATGCTTTATTCCGGCAGCTTCGTCACCTACGGCCGCGCGAAAATGGCGGTTTCGGCGGTTGGAGAGGAAACGGAAATCGGCAAAATCGCGGCGCTTTTAAAAACGGCGCGTGAAAAGAAAACGCCGCTTCAGGAAAGTCTTGACAGCTTCGGCAAAAAGCTGTCGTTTATCATAATAGGAATTTGCGTAGTCGTTATGGCTCTGACCCTTTTAAGAAGTCCTGAGGGCGTAACGCTCCGGTCGTTTTCGGACGCGTTCGTATTCGCCGTGGCACTGGCTGTCGCGGCGATACCGGAGGCTTTAAGCTCAATCGTTACGATAGTGCTGTCGGTCGGTACGCAAAAGCTCGCGAAGGAAAACGCGATTATCAGAAAGCTGCAGGCGGTCGAGGGGTTGGGAAGCGTTTCGATAATCTGCTCGGACAAAACCGGAACGCTTACCCAGAATAAAATGACCGTTCAGAAGATATATTTTGACGGCGAAATCATAGATAAGGACGACAAAATAAACGAACGTCAGGCGCAGCTTGTGATAGACGGCGCGCTATGCAACGACTCGGTACGCAAGGACGGAAACGAAATCGGCGACCCGACGGAAATCGCGCTTATAAATTTCTCGAAAAAGCACGGAATGTCTTTTGAGGAGGTTCGCGCAAAGTACCCTCGGCTCGGCGAGATACCGTTTGACTCCGACAGAAAGCTTATGAGTACGGTTCACAAGATAGGACCGAACTATAAAATGCTGACAAAGGGCGCGGTTGACGTACTGTCCGAGCGCATAACCGAAGTAAAAACAATGGAGGGAAAGCGCGCGTTCACATCGGAGGATTTGGAAAATCTGAAAAGGGCAAACGACAGCTTTTCCGAAGAGGGGCTTCGTGTGCTCGCGGTTTGCGAGCGCGACGTTCCGGCAACGGAAATTACGACGGCCGATGAAAACAATTATATTCTGCTCGGACTTATCGCTATGCAGGACCCGCCCAGAGATGAGAGCGCGGCGGCTGTCGCGAAATGCAAAAGCGCGGGAATTACGCCGATAATGATTACCGGCGACCATCTCGTAACGGCTTCGGCGATAGCGAAAAAAATCGGAATACTCGACGATAACCGCCGCGCCGTCGAGGGGAGCGCGATAGAAAATTTGTCGGACGAGGAGCTTGACGATTTCGTCACCGATGTGGCGGTGTACGCGCGCGTGTCGCCGGAGCATAAAATACGTATCGTGAGCGCGTGGCAGAGGAAGGGCTATATCGTTTCGATGACAGGCGACGGCGTAAACGACGCGCCCGCGCTAAAACAGGCGGATATAGGCGTCGCTATGGGAATTACGGGGAGCGAGGTCGCCAAGGACGCGGCGTCAATGGTGCTTACCGACGATAATTTCGCGACGATTGTAAAAGCGGTCGAGAACGGACGCAATATTTACAAAAATATTCAGCGCTCAATTCAGTTTTTGCTCTCCGGCAACATCGCCGGAATATTAGCCGTGCTGTACGCGTCGGTTATGGCTTTGCCCGTGCCGTTTCAGGCGGTGCATCTGCTGTTTATAAATCTTCTGACCGACAGTCTGCCGGCAATCGCTTTGGGAGTGGAGCCGCACTCGGCGGACGTAATGAACGAAAAGCCGCGCGATAAGAAGCAGTCGATTTTGACGAGGGGCGTAATGACAAACATAATCGTCGAGGGAATTGTTATCGCCGCCGCCACTATCGCCGCGTTTTATATCGGTTACGGCATAGATACGGCGGCGGGGATCGCCGGCGCGACGTCTTACGCAAGCACGATGGCTTTCGCGACGCTTTGCCTGTCGCGGCTGCTGCACGGCTTTAACTGCAAGTCGTCGCGGCCCGTGCTGTTTACAAGGAGGCTATGGAATAACAAGAGCCTTATCGGTGCGTTTATAGTCGGGTTCGCGCTTTTAAACGCGGTGCTGCTGATACCCGCGCTTCAAGGCGTGTTCGCCGTCGCGCCGCTGACGCTTAAAGGAATTTTGACCGTATACGGCTTGTCCCTCGGATCGCTGCTTATAATACAGATTTTAAAAGGCGTGCGCTAAGCGCACGCCCTTTTAACGCAAAAACGAGCGGACAAAATCCGATTATATTCAAACATCGCATACGTCCGTTACGGTCATAGTGTTGAGATTAAGCACTCCTGTTTTGTACTTGCCGGTTACACGCTGAATGTAGTCCGGCTGACCGTCGATTCGGCTTATCACGGGCGCGCGGTGTAAATTCTGTTCCGCAAGCCCGTAATACCACTCGTCGTAAATGCCGTAATGATCGCATATTGCCGCGTAATCGAACACCGTTCCGTCGTCGTTCACGCGGACAAGGCTGTTAAACCAACCCGCGTGGGCGTCGCCCCCGAAATGGTTGTTATACACCGTCGCGTTCGTTATTTCAACCTTTGAAAGCGGCGTATTGCTGTATGGCGCATACGGCGGAACGCCGTCATAATCACTCGAGCTTGTTTCGTAAATTTTTTTCTGAGCGTCAATATCGACAAATCCCTCCGAGGTGTTATAGAGATACAAAACACGGTTTTCCGCGTCCCACCAGTGCGTCAGCCAGTACGCGGATACTTGCGTGCTGTGTTCATAAGCCGTATTGTAGTCCGTCCGGCTATATTCATTACTTGTAAAAAAATCGTTCGGGTGCGCGTTGCCGTCGGCTATATCCTCCGCGCAAACCACCATTTTGCCGCCTATCGAATACGCGTCCGCTTCTTTACCGTTTAGAAAAACGGTTATGTCGCTTTCATACATATATCCTATCTGTTGTCCCTCAATTCCGCGTTCAAAGCTCGGATTGAAGTCTTTATCGGCGGCGCCGGTCTTAACGGCGATAAGCGTATTTGCGGACGCGTCCCAGCTTACGGAATATCCGTATGGCACAAGATCCTCCACGGCTATCATCATTCGCCCGTTAAGGCTGTACGTTTGTATCTCGTACCCGTCGAGCTTGGTTATTATGTCCGTGGAATAAATCGGGCAAACCGTATCGCCGTTCGCCGCGTATGCCGGAGCCGAGGTTATCGCTATAATTCCGGCGGCGATAAGTAATTTTTTTAACAAGATAAAGCATCTCCCTTCGGAAAAATTACGCGCCGCGCAAAGCGCCGAACCCGCGGAGCTTATGCGCTTTAGGGCGCGCGAAAAAATTGTTTTGTTTTCCGTTATTATATCGTATTTCGGTCAAAAAGTCAATTATAGGCTCGGACAAGCCGCGGTTTTTGTGAAAAATCACATAAAAGCCGCTTTAGGCGCATATTTATAATGCGGACCGATATTACGGGGAGGTATACAGATGTGCTATGATTATAAAAAACTCAATGAGGATATGAAACTTCTTACGGCAAAATATAATTGCGTCGAGGCGTTTTCAATCGGCAAAAGCGTTATGGAGAAGGATATTCCGTGCCTTAAAATCGGTACGGGAGAAAAACGGCTGTTTTTAAGCGGCGCTCATCACGGACTGGAGTATCTGACGGCGGCGTTCCTGATGAGATTTCTCGAAAATTACGCCAAAAAGCTCTGCGAGGGGGACAAGGTTACGGAGGAGCTTTCAAAAAAGGTAACTCTCTATGCCGTGCCTATGGTAAATCCCGACGGTGTTGACATAGCCGTAAACGGGCTTGATATAACAAACCCGTATCACCGCGCGCTTATAAGTATGGTAGGTATTCACAGCTTCCATAGCGTCTGGCAGGCGAACGCGCGCGGCGTGGACGTCAACCACAACTACGACGCGGGCTGGAAAATGGTAATGGAGCGGCCGTCGCCGTCGAAATACGGCGGCGGGAGCGCCGAATCGGAGCCTGAAACGCGCGCGGTAGCGGAATTTGTGAGAAAAACCGATTTTGATATGCTTCTCGCCTTCCACTCGCAGGGCGGGGAAATATATTACGATTTCGACGGTATGGAAAGCGAGCGGGCGGAGAAATTGGCGGAAAAGCTCGCGGAGGAGAGCGGTTACGCGGTATGCCGTCCCGAAGGGACGGCGGGCTTCGGCGGCTGCAAGGACTGGTTTATAAAGGAATTTGGGCGCGAGGGGTTTACGGTTGAAATGGGAAGGGGCAAGAACCCGCTCCCGATGAAAATGCTCGACGAGGTGTACGGCGAGAATGAACGGCTCGTTATAAGAGCGATGAAAGAAATGTGATTTTCTGTTGCGTAAATGAAATGTATATGATAAAATAAGTATAATATATATTCGCGGCGGAGGAAATTATATGGACTGCATATTTAACAAAGCGGAAGAATCCGAAATTCTTTCGGGTCATCTTAATCTTGGCGGCAAAAACAATAAAGGCGGGGAGATAACGCTGAACAGCAAGTACCTCATACGCGACGGGAAACCGTGGATTCCCGTTATGGGCGAGGTTCATTTTTCAAGACTTGGGCGGGAGGATTGGAAAAGAGAGCTTCTTAAAATGAAGGCGGGCGGAATAACCGTCGTTTCGACGTATCTGTTCTGGATATACCACGAGGAGATTGAGGGCGAGTTCGACTTTTCGGGCGACTTGGACATACGCAAATTTCTTGAAATTTGTCGGGATATAGGTCTTGACGCGGTTATCCGCATAGGACCGTGGGCTCACGGCGAATGCCGCAACGGGGGTTTCCCCGACTGGCTTCTCGCCAAGGGAATAACGCTCCGATGCAATGGGGCGGAGTATATGAAATACGCGCGCATATGGTACACGAAAATTGCGGAGCGGGTAAAGGGACTTTTCTACAAGGACGGCGGCCCGATAGTCGCGGTACAGCTTGAAAATGAGCTGACCGACGGCGCGGAGCATCTTTTAGAGCTTAAAAAGCTCGCGATAGAGGTCGGCATTGACGCGCCGCTTTATACCGTCACGGGCTGGAACAGCGTCTACGGCGCGGAAATACCGGTTGACGAGGTTTTGCCGGTGTTCGGCGGCTACAGCGAAGCGCCGTGGGAGAACCACACAAACAAGCTCGAACCCTCGCCGCATTTCTTCTTCACCGGCGAGCGAAACGACTCCGCGATAGGCGCCGACTTAATCGGCGAGTCCGATTCCGACGGTTGGCGGCTCCCATACGAGCGTTATCCGTTCGCCACGTGCGAGCTTGGAGGCGGAATCGAGGTCACGCACCACCGCAGACCCGTTATTTCGCCTATGGAACCGTATGCCGTGTCGATGATAAAAATTGCCGACGGCAACAACCTGCCCGGCTACTATATGTATCACGGCGGAACGAACAAAATCGGCAAGCTCTCGACGTTTAACGAGAGCAGAGAAACCGGATACCCCAACGACTACCCGATTTTGTCGTATGATTTTCAGGCTCCGATAGGAGAGTACGGAACAGTGCGCCGTCAGTGCGGACTTCTGAATATGCTGCACCTGTTTATACGGGATTTCGGCGAGGTTATAGCGCCGATGAACACGGCAAGAGGACAAGCCGTTGAACGCTCCGACACGTCGAGTCTGCGCTACGCTATGCGTACGGACGGCGAGAGCGGATTTGTGTTTGTAAACCATTATCAGCGGCTTACCGAGCTTAAGGAGGCGGCGGACGTCAGGTTTAAGGTGAACGAAAATCTGACGTTTCCGGAAAAGGGGATAACGGTTTCGGGCGAAACGTGCTTCTTTATGCCGTTTGGAATGAAGCTCGGCGAAACGGTTCTGGAGTACGCGGCGGCACAGCCGTTATGCAGAGATAAAAATACGTATTTCTTCGCGCGGATACCGAATGTCGAGCCTGAGTTTAAAATCGGCGGCGAAATTATAAGAAGCTGTGACTTTGAGAAGGATAACGTAAGAATTATAACGCTTCCGTTTGAACAAGCCGAGAAGCTCAGACGGCTTGACGGCAGACTGTATATCGGAATCGACTGTAATTTGTATATGGAGGACGGCACTGTTAAGCCGGCGGAGAACGGAAGCTATGAATATCTGGAGTGGAACGGCGCGGAGTTTTTAAAACATTCGGTCAAGGTCGATTTTACCGAGCCGTCTGTCACGATGACGGCGGTTGAAAAGCCCGATTTTGAGCCTGAGTATATTTGCGAGCTGCAAATTGGCGGCGAGCGTAAAATAAGCTGGTACAAGCTTGACGTGCGGGGCGGCGAGGGCTTTGTAAGGCTCAGCTATGTAGGCGACGCGGCGCAGCTCTACGCGGACGGTAAATTGGTTGCCGACGACTATTTTTACGGCGCGGACTGGCTTGTGCCGTCAAAGCTTCTTGAAGGAAAGGACGTATATTTCGGATACAGCGAGCTTAAGGACGACTGTTATCTCGAATGGGAGAAAAAATGAAACGGTTGGTAATAGGAATTTTAGCGCACGTCGATTCGGGCAAAACCACTCTTTCCGAGGCTATGCTCTACCGCTCGGGCGAGATACGCAAGCTCGGGCGCGTTGACCGCAAAAACGCGTTTTTGGACAATAACGAAATAGAGCGCGACCGCGGCATTACGATTTTTTCAAAGCAAGCCGTAATGCGCGTTGGCGATACGGAGTTTACGCTCCTTGACACTCCCGGGCATATCGACTTCTCCACCGAAACGGAGCGCACGCTGCAGGTTCTCGACTACGCCATACTTGTCATAAGCGGAACGGACGGCGTGCAGAACCATACCGAAACGCTCTGGAAGCTGCTTATCAGATACAACATTCCGACGTTTATATTCGTGAACAAAATGGATATTTCCGAGTACGCGAGAGAGGAGCTTATGACGGAGCTGAGAAACAGGCTTGACGACGGCTGTATGGATTTTCACGCCGACTTTGCCGAGGACGCGGCTATGTGCGATGAAACGCTTATGGAGCTGTTTGCCGAGGGAAGGGCGTTCTCCGACGCGGATTTGGCGAACGCGGCGGCGAAACGTCATATTTTTCCGTGCTGTTTCGGTTCGGCGTTAAAATTAGAGGGCGTGGACGATTTTTTGGAAACGCTTGAAAGGTATACGCGTCAGATAGAGTACCCGACGGAGTTCGGAGCTAAGGTATTTAAAATAACCGAGGACGGGCAGGGCAAGCGTTTGACTCATATGAAAATCACAGGCGGGAGCCTTAAAATAAAAGCGCTTATAACCGACAGCCGCGGCGCGGATTGGGCGGAAAAGGTCAACAGTATTCGCATATATTCGGGCGCTAAGTACGATATTACGAGTGAGGCGGAGGCGGGAACGGTCTGCGCCGTGACGGGACTTACGCACACGTATTCGGGCGAGGGACTCGGCTTCGAGGCGGACTCTCAGCCGCCGGTTCTGGAGCCGGTACTGACGTACCGCGCGGAGCTTACGGACGGGCTTGACGCGCACGAGGCGCTCACACGCCTGCGCCGCCTTGAACAGGAGGATCCCGAGCTTCATATACTTTGGAACGAACAGTTAAAGGAAATCCATATACAGCTTATGGGCGAGGTACAGCTTGACGTCCTAAAGCGGATAATTTCGGAGCGGTTCGGTATGGAGGTTGAGTTCTCAAAAGGGAGCATAGCGTATAAGGAAACGATAGCCGACACGGTTGAAGGAGTCGGTCATTACGAACCGCTCAGGCATTACGCGGAGGTTCATTTGCTGCTGGAGCCGCTAAAGCGGGGCAGCGGACTGAAATTTGCCGCCGACTGCGGCGAGGATTTGCTCGACCGCAACTGGCAGCGGCTTATTTTAACGCACCTTGAGGAGAAGAAGCATATAGGCGTTTTGACCGGTTCGCCCATTACCGATATGAAAATTACGCTTATCGCCGGACGCGCGCATCAGAAGCACACCGAGGGCGGCGACTTCCGTCAGGCGACCTACCGAGCGGTAAGACAGGGCTTAAAGTCGGCGCGGAGCGTGCTTTTAGAGCCGTGGTACGACTTTAAGCTGGAGGTTCCGTCGGAGTGCGTCGGACGGGCTATGACGGACATACAGAATATGGGCGGGAGCTTCGGCGCGCCCGAAACGCGCGGCGAAATGTCGGTTATAGAGGGCAGCGCGCCGGTATCGGAAATGCGCGATTATTCCGTGACGGAGTATACGCGCGGACGCGGACGGCTCTCGCGCGTCGTCAAGGGGTACGAGCCGTGCCATAACGCGGAGGAGGTAATAGAGGAAATCGGCTATAACAGCGACTCCGATTTGGAGAACACCGCCGACTCGGTTTTCTGCTCACACGGCGCGGGCTACACGGTAAAATGGGACGAAGCGCCCAAGCATATGCACCTTGAGGCGTGGCGGCCGCCGTCGGAGGAGGACGGGGAGTCGGAAATTATCGCGCGGCAGGTGAAGAAATATCTTGACGCGGTCGCGGAGGACAAGGAGCTTATACGCATATTCGAGAGTACCTACGGCAAAATAAACCGTAATCCGCGCGCCGCTTTAGAAACGAAAAAGGAAATAAAAAAGGTTAAATATCCGAAGGCGCGACCGATTCCCGAAGGACCGGAATATCTGCTCGTTGACGGCTACAACATTATTTTCGCGTGGGACGAGCTTAAAGAGCTTGCCAAAAAGAGCCTTGAGGCGGCGCGTAACCGTCTTATTGACATACTTTGCAATTACCGCGGCTTTAAGCGGTGCGAGCTTATTCTTGTTTTTGACGCGTACAAGGTGAAGGGAAACGACCGCGAGGTAGAGCGGATAAATAACATAAACGTCGTCTACACCAAGGAGGCGGAAACGGCGGATATGTATATCGAAAAGGTTACGCGCGAGCTTGGTAAAAAGCACCGCGTAAGAGTGGCGACGTCGGATAATATCGAGCAGGTGATTATAATGGGCGGCGGCGCTCTGAGAATGTCGGCGGACGAGCTTTTGGCGGAGGTGAAGCGCGTTGACGAGGAAATAAGGCGCTTTTTAAGCGATAACAGACAGTAAATTGTATTTAATAATCTTCTTTTTGCGGCAAAAAGAAGCAAAAACTGTTCTTTTTCTGCGAAAAGAACCAAAAAGCCCAAAGGGGGATTTCGATTTCCCCCCTTTGGAAACCCCCTTTAAACGACCAAGGGGGACCTTGTCCCCCATTGGAACCCCCTGCTTTTCCGTAGGGGCGACCCTTGCGGTCGCCCTTACGAAAAATTCGCGTCTGCCGTTGCGCCTTGCGGCGCTACGGCAACCGTAAGCCTCCCCTAACAGGGGAGGGGGACTGCCGCCGCAGGCGGCGGTGGAGG
>CAYVUD010000053.1:0-10422 GCA_964454725.1 uncultured Lachnospiraceae bacterium | reverse complement strand
TGAGGACGCGGTTGAAGCCGTAAGCGTTACTGAGGACGGACAGAAAAAACAGTTGCCCGCGGCGAAAATCGCCATAGGCGCGGCGGCGGTTATTGTTGTCGCGGCGATAGTAGTGCTTGCCGTTATATTCGGTCCGAGACTCTTCAACAAGTACAACAAGGAAGGATACGTTGACGTAAGCGGCCGTACGGTTGCGGAGGTCGCGGAAAGCGCCGGTATGGACTTAAAGGATTTCCTTGACTCATACGGCTTGCCCGCCGATATGCCCGCCAACACGTCGGAATCGGCGGCGTACTATACTATCCCCTGTTCAAGAATGGCTACAATGTACGGTATGGACTTTGAGACGCTTAAGTCAACGCTTGAGCTGCCCGACACCATAACCGAGGACACCACTTGGGGCGAAGCCGAGGGCGAAGCGAGACTGAGCGTATACGTAGGCGAGGATAACCTCGACGCGTTCAAGGAGCAGTACGGTCTGGGCGACGAGGTTACGGGCGATACGCAGTGGAAAGAAATAAGAAACATTGTCGATGAGTACAACAGACAGCAGAGAATAGAGAGCGAGAAGGCTCAGAAAGAAGCCGAAAAGGAAGCTTCGAGCGATGAAGCCGATGAAACCGAAACTACAGAGACCACAGAGACCACAGAGGCTCCCGCTGAATAATTTTAGATAAAAAAACTGCCGTTAAAAACGGCAGTTTTTTTATTATTTTTGCCTTTTATAGTCCGTTTTCGCTTTCAAAAGCTCCCGCAGAATATCCTCGCTGCCGAACGCTATATCCTTTTTTTCAAGTATGCTTACGTTCTCGGGCGAATGAAAAATATAAAAATACCGAGGCGTTTCCATTGTCTTATAAATCTCGGAATATTTATATGTTTCCGTATTTCCGCCGGCGCGTTCGGTCATACAGCCGTCGTAAAAATCAAAATACGTCGTCACGCGCGTATCCTTCATATTCTTGTACGGTCTGCGGTACATATTGCGCGGGTATATGATAAGCACCGCTCCCGCCCATACGCATATAAACGTATATATCGTTCCAAATCCCCTATAGTACAGCGCCGCCGCGCCAATAAACAGAATTACCGCTATAACGAGCGTAACGATTTTTACGGCTTTGTACCGTTCGGAGTAATAAGTACGAAAAAAATCCTTGAGAATTGCCGGACTTGTTTCCGTGTGTCCGGAGATTATTTTTTTATCGTTCATTCCGTTTTCCCTCCGCTATACAAGAAATCTCTTAACAAAGCCGCCGAGCAGAGTTGACAAATACGAGAATATCAGATATACGCAAAACGATACCGAAAGCCCCAGCGCGACATTATACGCGGTCTCAAAGTCATAATACATCACTATCGACACGGCGGAAATTACGGTCAGCAGTATGGGATACTTAAAATCAAAGCCGTTTCTTACACCGTAGAAAAATCCGACCGCGAACAGAAATATGGGATTTAACACAAACATAAACATCTGCGCCAGTATCATACGTCCGTTCTCGCCCATAAACACGAAAAACAGCGGTATAATATGAAACATTATAAGCGCGGTTACAATGTACATCTTCGCCGACTCCATCGCGAACTTGCCGCGTATGATTATGCCCTTCGGTTTGTTGAGCGAACGCCTTATTTGTTTTTTCATAGTTATTGCTCCTTTTTAAATTCTTACGCTCTCGCCGTTATCGGCAAGATAACGCTTTAAATCCGTTATTTCTATTTCCTTAAAATGGAACAGGCTCGCCGCGAGAACCGCGTCGGCTCTTCCCTCGCGGAAAGCGTCGAGAAAATGCTCCATAGTCCCCGCCCCGCCCGAGGCGATTACGGGAATTTTGACGCTTTCGCTCACCCTTCGGGTAAGCTCCAAATCGTAGCCCGCCTTTGTGCCGTCGCGGTCCATACTCGTTAAAAGTATTTCCCCCGCCCCAAGCTCGCCGGCTCTTTTCGCCCATTCGAGCGCGTCTATGCCGGTATTGACCCTGCCGCCGTTAAGGTAAACGTCCCAGCCGCCGCCTTCGCGGCGCTTCGCGTCTATGGCGCATACCACGCACTGGCTTCCGAATTTTTCCGCCGCCTCGGATATAAGCTCGGGACGCTTTATTGCCGCGCTGTTCACCGCGACCTTGTCCGCGCCGGCGTTTAGGATTTTACGAAAGTCCTCTGCCGACCGTATTCCGCCGCCCACGGTAAACGGTATAAATACCTGCTTCGCAACGGCTTTCACCATATCAACGACCGTTTCCCGCGCGTCGGAGGAGGCGGTTATGTCGAGAAACACCAGCTCGTCCGCGCCGGCTCTGTCGTACACCCTCGCGCACTCGACCGGATCGCCCGCGTCCGTCAAATTTACAAAATTAACTCCCTTTACCACTCTGCCGTTTTTCACGTCAAGACACGGTATTATTCTCTTTGCGTACATAGTTCCCTCCGTTAAAGCTCCGCGAAATTTCTGAGTATTTTAAGTCCCGTTTCGCCGCTCTTCTCAGGGTGAAACTGGAGCGCGAACACGTTTTTATCCTCAACCGCTACGGCGAGCCGCTCGCCGTACTCGGTGTACGCCGAAACTATTCCCTCGTCCTCCGGCTTAATGTAGTATGAGTGAACGAAATACAGAAACGGGTTCTCGCCGAGATTTTTAAGGATTTTGCTCTCCTTCGCCGCCGTTATGCTGTTCCAGCCCATATGCGGAATTTTCAGACCGCGGTCGGGGATTTTCACACTCTTTCCTTTGAAAACGCCAAGTCCCGCAGCGTCCGGAGATTCCCCGCTCTCCTCAAACATAAGCTGCAAGCCAAGACATATTCCCAAAAGCGGTTTACCGCTTTTGGCGAACGCGCGTACGGCGTCTGTCAGTCCTCTTTCGTTAAGGCTCTCCATCGCGCTGCCGAACGCCCCGACTCCGGGCAGAATTACCTTATCCGCCGCCGGTATCTCGTCCGCGTCACCCGTTATTTTATTTTCCGCGCCGATAAAATCGAGAGCGTTTTTGACGCTCATCAGGTTTCCCGCGCCGTAATCAATTACCGCAATCATACGTTTGCTCCTTTGCCGCTTTTAAAACAGTATAGTTATATATTAGCACAAAATATGTAAAAAAACAATCGTATCGCGAAAAAATATTAAAAAAAGTATTGACATATCGGCGATTTTATTGTAGAATAATGTACAACAGAAACGAGGTAGTCGGTATGATTTATCACACTGACAGATTGTGGGCGGAAAGGCTATGGTTATTATTATGAGATACACGACAATCGAAGCATTGAACAATCTCCCGCTACTAAGCTGAATTGACAATGTGGTCTTCAGTTTTGTTTTTCTGTTAATTATTCAGAAATTTACGCTGGGTCACATTGTGACTCAGCTTTTTTTAATCATTCAAAATAAACGCAAATTTATTTGTTCCCAGACGCCAAAAGCGTCAAAAGAGCAAATTTACGGGAGGTAAAAAGATATGAACTATCAAAAGTATACCAGAATGTACTATCCGGTTCCTCTGGAGAACCGCGAGTGGCCGGACAGGGAAATCACGAAAGCGCCCATATGGTGCAGCGTCGATTTGCGCGACGGCAATCAGGCTTTGTACTCGCCTATGACAATCGACGAAAAAATCGAGTTTTTCAAATATCTCGTAAAGCTCGGCTTTAAGGAGATAGAGGTCGGTTTCCCCGCGGCGTCGGCGACGGAGTTTGATTTTGTGCGCCGTCTTATAGACGAGAACATAATCCCCGACGACGTTACAATTCAGGTTTTAACTCAGGCAAGAGAGCATATAATAAAGAAAACGATTGACTCCTTAAAGGGCGCGAAAAACGCTATCGTACACCTCTACAACTCCACGTCCACACTGCAAAGACGAGTTGTGTTCCACAAGAACAAGGAAGAGATTAAACAGCTTGCCGTTGACGGCGCGAAGCTCGTCACAAGCCTTGTCGAGGGTCAGCTCGACGGCAATATCCGATACGAATACTCGCCCGAAAGCTTTACCTGCACGGAGCCGGAGTACGCGGCGGAGATTACAAACGCCGTTCTTGAAATCTTAAAGCCCGCTCCCGATAGAAAGGTTATCGTAAATCTTCCGTCAACCATAGAAGTCGCGACGGCGAACGTCTATGCCGACCAGATAGAGTATATGTGCAAGCACTTAAACGACCGCGAAAACCTCGTCATAAGCCTGCACGCGCACAATGACCGCGGTACGGGAGTCGGTTCGACGGAGCTGGGACTTTTGGCGGGCGCGGACAGAGTTGAGGGAACGCTCTTCGGCAACGGCGAGAGAACCGGCAACACCGATATTATAAATGTCGCTCTTAATATGTTCTGTCAGGGTATCGACCCGAAGCTCAACATCGAGCATATCGACGAGGCTATCGAGGTATTCGAGAAATACAACCGTATGCCCATCGACCCCCGTCACCCCTACGCGGGCGAAATGGCGTATGTCGCCTTCTCCGGCTCGCATCAGGACGCGATTAAAAAGAGTATGGATTTATACAATTCCGACAAGGCAAATCACTGGGCGAACCCCTACCTTACAATCGACCCGACCGACATCGGCAGAAAATACGAACCTATTCTTATAAACAGTCAGTCGGGCAAGGGCGGCGTAAGCTATATAATGGAGAACAAATACGGTTACACTCTCCCCAAGCCTATGCTTATCGAGTTTTCGGCTCTTATAAACGATATGTCGGACGCGAAGCATACCGTACTCACAAACCACGAGATACATCAGGCGTTCAAGGACACGTATGTAAACTTGGCTTCTCCGATAAAGCTCATTTTCTACCGTACCGACCACAATGCCGACAACGCCACGACTATAAGCGCGACGATAGACTCCGGCTCCTCCGTAATAAAAATAAACGGTTCGGGAAACGGTCCGCTCGACGCGCTCTGCAACGCTTTAAGAAAGCATCTGGGCAAGGAATTTGAAATTTTCAACTACACCGAACATTCTCTCGCCCGCTCATCTTCGTCGCTCGCGGCGGCATATATAAGCATAAAAACCTGCAAGGACGAGATTTACTGGGGCGCGGGCGTTGACGCGAACATCAACACCGCCTCGATATACGCTCTGATAAGCGCGGTAAATAAAATGCTCAGCAAGTAAATAAAGACGGCGGACGACCGTCTTTATTTTACCGCGCGCGGTATAATCGCTCCGCGCGCGAATATAAATTAACCGGAGGGAATGTTATGGATTTCATCTCGCTGTTATTACTCGCAATAGCGCTTGCGATGGACGCGTTTTCGGTATCCGTTACGGACGGACTGGTTGTAAAGGGCTTTAAAGCGGCGGACGCGGCGAAAGTCGGTCTGTTTTTCGGCGTATTTCAGTTTATAATGCCGTGTATCGGAAACTTTCTGGCGTCGTTCGCGACAAGCTACATTGAAAGATTTGACCACTGGATAGCGTTCGGACTTTTGGCGTTTCTGGGCGCGCGTATGATTTGGGAGGCGGTCAGGGGCGAGAACGAAATACCTCAAAACCCTTTAAGTCTTTCCACTCTCTTCCTTATGGCGATAGCGACGAGCATCGACGCTCTCGCGGCGGGAGTTTCTCTCGCGGCGGTAAACGCGCCGATAATCTATTCCTCGGCGGTTATAGGCATTGTCGCCTTTATTTTCTCGTTTTTCGGAATGTACGTCGGCAGAAGGTTCGGCGACCTTTTGGGCAACAAGGCGGAAATCATAGGCGGAGTAATTTTAATTTTAATCGGAACCAAAACTCTTATAGAGCATTTATTCGGATAAACAAAGGAAGTTTACAATGATTATAGATTTTCACACTCATATTTTCCCCGACAAAATAGCGGGAGGCGCTGTAAAATCTATCGAGAAAAGCACATTGGAGTATCAGGGATTTTCGGTTGATTCGGAGTTTCCGGAGGATTTGCCTGCCGGCGCGGAGCGGTTTATGGCGGTTATTCCCGCGACGCTTGACGCGCTCAAAAAATCAATGCGCGAAAACGGCGTTGACGCAAGCGTAGTCCTGCCTATCGCGACTACCCTAACTCAGTCGCGCTCCATAAACAAGTTCGCCGAGCGGATAAATAACAAAGACGGCGTTTACTCGTTCGGCTCGCTCCACCCGTTTCAGGAGGACTGGGAAAGCGTTCTGTACGACATAAAGGAAAAGGGTCTGCGCGGAATTAAGCTTCACCCCGAATATCAGAAGTTTTACATAGACTCTCCCGAAGCCATACGCGTACTCAAAAAATGCGAAGAGCTTGACCTTATCGTTATGCTTCACGCGGGAAACGACGTAGGAATAGCGCCGCCGACGCATTGTATGCCGGACAGACTCAGACGCGTCCTTGACCGTCACGTGTCGGGCGAAAAAATAATCGCGGCGCATCTGGGCGGCTGGGAAGCGTGGGACGATGTGGAAAAATATCTCGTCCAAACGCCTGTTTATTTCGATACCTCGTACACTGTTTCCCGCATAGACAGGGAGCAATTACTCAGAATAATCGAGAACCACGGCAGCAAGAAAATACTGTTCGGCACCGATTCGCCGTGGCGGAGTCAGGGACAAACCGTCCGGCGGCTTTCCTCAATCGGGCTTACCGGCGACGAAATGGCGGATATTTTTTACAAAAACGCAAAAAAACTTTTAAAAATCCGATAAAAGTTATTGAGTTAATTGAAATAATACGGTATAATATGTATATTAAGTAATATTTAGGAGCTAAATCGTATGTTTGACAACGATATAAGTATTGACCTCGGCACCGCGACGGTGCAGGTCTATATAAAAAACAAAGGAATAGTTTTAAGAGAGCCGACCGTTATCGCTGTCAATACCGACACAAACGAGGTATGCGGCGTAGGAAACGACGCTCTTAAAATGCTCGGCAGAACACCGCCGAATATCCGTACCGTCCGTCCTCTCATAGACGGCGTTATTTCCAATTTCACCCTTACGCGTGAAATGATTAAGCTGTTTCTTAAAAAAATCCTCTCCAAAACAGTCGGTCATACGCGCATTATGATGTGCGTGCCCTCGGGCGTTACGGACGTTGAGCAGCGCGCGGTCATAGACGCGGCAAGAGAGGTGGGCGCGAAGGATATTTACATTATCGAGGAACCCGTCGCGGCGGCTTTGGGCGCGGGCTTTGATATTTCGCGCCCCAGAGGAACGATGGTGGTAGACATAGGCGGCGGAACAACGGATATTGCGGTTTTGTCGCTTGGCGGAGTCGTGGCGAGCCGCTCATTAAAAATCGCGGGCGACGAATTTAACGAAGCGATAATCAGATATATGAAGAAGGAAATGAGCCTTAATATAGGTCCCGTTACGGCTGAGAGGATAAAGCGCGAGATAGGCGGCGTTCTGCCGCGCTCGAAGGAGCTTCTGTGCGAGGCTAAGGGCGTAAGCGTTATTTCGGGACTGCCGAAGGCGGTTGTCGTTTCGTCAAACGAAATATGCCATTCCTTTGACGATTTTGTGTTTAACATAACCGAGCGCATAAAAGAGGTTCTGGAGGAAACCCCGCCCGAGCTTCACGGCGATATTATTCAGGACGGAATTATTATGACCGGCGGCGGCTCGATTATTTTCGGTCTGGACAAGCGTATCGAGGACGCGATAGGCGTAAAGGTAAACCTTGCCGACCACATAATAGACTGCGTGGCTCTCGGCGCGGGAATCGCTCTTGAAAGCATCGATACCGTGACCGACCCGACGCACATATTCCACAAAAAGGCATATATAAGGGATTAATTTAACTTAACAAATACCAAAGGAAAGGAAAAACAAAATGGAAACAATAATGAACAATATTGACATTCAGAAAATACTCCCCCACCGTTACCCGTTCCTCTTAGTCGATAAAATCGTCGAGTTTGAGGAGGGCAAAACCATAACCGGAATTAAAAACGTAACGGCGAACGAGCCGCAGTTTACGGGTCATTTCCCGGGAAATCCGATTATGCCCGGCGTTTTAATCTGCGAGGCTCTGGCGCAGGTCGGAGCGGTTATGCTCCTCTCAATGCCCGAAAACAAGGGCAAGCTTGGGGTTTTCACGGGAATAAACAATTTCAAATTCCGCCGTCAGGTCGTGCCGGGCGACACGCTCGAATTGCACGCAGAGCTTGTTACATACCGTCACGGTATGGGTAAAGCCAATGTTAAGGCGACGGTTGAGGGACAAGTCGCGGCTATGGGCGAGATAAGCTTTGCCGTGGTTGACAACGCGGCAAACGCTTAAAATCGTCCGTATCGCTGTTTCGGAGCGGCGATCCGAACGATTTTAAAGGAATGTTATGAATATATACAATGACGAATGTCTTGACGACTTACAAAACGGCTTTTTCATAATACAGAAAAAAGACGGCTTCAAATTCGGCGTGGACGCTGTTTTGCTGGCGGATTTCGCCAAGGACGCGCCGTCTAAGATGACGCTTGATTTGTGTACCGGCACGGGCATTGTTCCGATTTTACTCGCCGCGAAAACGAAAACCCCCGTCATTCACGGTATTGAAATTCAGCCCGATATTGCGGAAATGGCGGTTCGTTCCGCTCAATACAACAAGATAGCCGACAGGGTTTTTATCACTCAGGGCGATTTAAAAAACGCGGCGCGAATTTACGGCAAAAGCATTTTTGACAAAATCACCTGCAATCCGCCGTATATGAAGGGCGGCGCGGGGATTATAAACGGCGCGGACACGAAAACAATATCGCGCCACGAGGTTATGTGTACTCTCGACGATGTGATAAAATCAGCGTCGGAGCTTCTTGTTCCCAACGGACGTTTTTTTATGGTACACCGCCCCGCGAGAATTGCCGATATTATGTGCGTTATGCGAAAGTACAAAATAGAGCCGAAAAAGCTGCGGTTTGTACACCCCGCCCCGTCAAAAGCGCCGAATATGGCGCTTATCGAGGGAATGTATCGGGGCGGCGCGGATATGAAAATACTGCCGCCGCTGTATGTATACGACGAGCGGGGCGAGTATTCGGAAGAAATCAATAAAATTTACGGAAGGTAAGAGCTATGAGCGGTATGCTGTACTTATGCGCTACGCCGATAGGCAACCTTGGCGATGTTTCGGCGCGGTGTCTTGAAATACTTAATACTGTGGATTTAATCGCGGCGGAGGATACGCGCCGCACAATTCAGCTTTTAAACCATTTCGGCATATCAAAGCCGCTCACAAGCTACCACGAACACAACAAGCGCGAAAAGGGCGAATATATAATCGGACTTTTAAAGCGGGGCAAAAACGTCGCGCAGGTATCGGACGCGGGTACTCCCGCCATTTCCGACCCCGGCGAGGACTTGGTTAGGCTCTGCATAGAAAACAACATTGACGTAACCTCAATCCCGGGACCTGTCGCGGGCATAAACGCGCTTATTCTGTCGGGGTTACCGACAAGACGGTACGCGTTCGAGGGCTTTTTGTCGGTCAATAAGCGTCACAGGCGCGAGCATCTTGAAAGCGTCAAAAACGACGCTCACACGCTCATCTTTTACGAGGCTCCGCACAAGCTCAAATACACGCTCTCCGATATGCGCGAGGTTTTCGGCGGCGAGCGAAAAATAGCTCTCGCGCGGGAATTAACCAAAATCCACGAGGAAATTATACGCTGCACCCTCGACGAGGCGCAGTCGCTTTACGAGGAAACCTCTCCGCGCGGCGAATATGTAATCGTGGTTGAGGGCGCGGGCGCGGCGGACAACGAGGAAAATATATGGGAAAAAATAAGCGTCGCCGAACACGTCGATAAGTATATCGCCGAGGGTATGACCTCCAAGGACGCGATAAAACGGGCGGCGAAGGACAGAGGACTTCCCAAGCGCGATGTTTATAACGAGTATCACAAAGAGGTGTAACGGTTATGAAAAAAAATAAATGGGCTATGGTCGCGGCAGTCGCGGCGGCGGGCGCGTATGGCATTATACGCGGCAAGGGCGTTTTCAATAAACCGCGGTTTAAGGAACAGCACGACGCTGTTTCAAGATACGTGGAAAGCCACTACCCCAGCTCCACCTACTCCCCAATCGAGGCCACCGAAAACGGCTGGGCTACGATTATACGCCGCGTTAATGAGCCGCGGATTTTCCTGTACATCACAAAAACAGACGACGGTGTTTACGTTTTTAACGAAACCACCGTGTAACACAAACGCCTCCTTTTTCATAGTATACATTACAATGCTTGATAAGGAGGTATTTTTATGGGACTTTTCGGTGGAAACAACTGCGGCGGCGACGGCGGCGGAGAGTGGATTTGGATCGTAATTATAGTTATTCTCATATTCTGCTGCTGCGGCGACGGCGGTCTTTTCGGCGGCAATAGCAACAGTTGCTGCTGCGAGCCGTGCTGCGAGCCGCGCAGACGCGACGACTGCTGCGACCGTCACGACGACTGCTGCTGATCGCGCGCAAACCAAACCGCCCGTATAGG